>NZ_JBBKVV010000124.1:0-41131 GCF_037968635.1 Phenylobacterium sp. | reverse complement strand
GTGGCGGGCTGGCGCGGCGGGGGCCGCACGGCTGGCGGCGCCGCCGGTGACCCGGAAGCGGCCCACGAGGCGGGCCAGTTCCTCGGCCTCGTCGGCGAGGACGCGGCTGGCGGCGGTGGACTCTTCCACCATGGCCGCGTTCTGCTGGGTCACCTGGTCCATCTGGTTGACGGCGGTGTTCACCTGACCGAGGCCGAGGGCCTCTTCCTTGGCGGACGCTGCGATTTCGCCGACCACGTTGGAAATCTCGCCGACCTGACGGACGATGCGCTCCAGGGCCTTGCCGGTCTCGTCGACCAGGCCCACGCCCTCGGCGACCTGTTGAGTCGAGGCCGAGATGAGCGCCTTGATCTCCTTGGCGGCTTCCGCCGAGCGCTGGGCCAGGGCCCGCACTTCGGAGGCGACGACGGCGAAGCCCTTGCCCGACTCACCGGCCCGGGCGGCTTCGACGCCCGCGTTCAGGGCCAACAGGTTGGTCTGGAAGGCGATCTCGTCGACCACGCCGATGATCTGGCTGATCTTGTTGGAGCCTTCCTGGATGTTGTTCATGGCCAGGACGGCCTTGCGGACGATTTCGCCGGACTGTTCCGCGTCGGTCTTGGCCGAGGCCGTGGCCTCGCGACCGTGGGTGGCGCCTTCGGAGGTCTTGTTGACGGTGGCGGTGATCTCGTCGAGGGCCGCGGCGGTCTCTTCCAGGGTCGCGGCCTGGTGCTCGGTGCGGCGCGACAGGTCGTCTGCCGAGTGGCTGATCTCGCCGGCGCCCGACTGGATTGAGGCGGTGGCGCTGGCGATGGCCGTCATGGCTTCTTCCAGCTTGGCCACCGCGGCGTTGAAGTCGTCGCGCAGCTTGCGGTAGTCGCCGGGGAACTCGGTGTCGACGCGGTAGGTCAGGTCGCCGGAGGCCAGCGCATCCAGGGCGCGGGCCAGGTTGGTGACCACGTTGGCCTGCTCCTCGGCGATGGCCGCGGCGGCTTCGGCGTTCTGACGACGGGCCGATTCAGAGGACGCCTCGGCGACCTCATGCTCTTGGCGAAGCTTTTCCAGGTGGAGCTGGTTGTCGCGGAAGACGGTCAGGGAGGAGACAATCGCGCCCAGCTCGTCCTTGCGGGCCAAGGCGTCCAGGTTGATGGCGTTGTCGCCGCGTGACAGGGCCTCGGTGGCGCCGGCGATCTTCTTGACGTCGCGGCGCAGGGTCAGGGTGAGGCTCATGGCCAGGGCGCCGGCGATCAGCAGGGTGGCGAGCGCGCCCACCAGGGTGGCGGTCTGAGCGGTCTTGGCGCGGGCGGCGCTGGCCGCGGCGTTGGTGTCGGTGACTTTCTGGCCAGCGTCCACGATCCTGTGGAGGGTGGCGCTCATCTTCGCGTACTCCTCCTCGAAGGGTGCGGCGAATCCGGCGGCGGTGCCGAAGTCGGCGCCGATCATGGCGCAGATCACATCAAGGGCGTCGCGGGTGTTCTTCAGAGCCTTGATCAGCTCGTCATAGGATTTCTTCTGATCGGCGGGGGCGGTCTTGCGCGCGGTCTCGACCTCCTTGGTGATGGAGTCGATCTCGGCCAGCATCGCCTGGGATTCGCCCTCGATCTTCTCGACCTCAATGGACGCAGCCTGGTGGGTCAGCAGGAAGTAAAGCTGGCCGTGAACGGCGGTGATCCGTTCCGAGACCTTCTGCATTCGCAGGCTGTTGGGCATGTCCACCTGGACCACCTGCCGCAGCTCGGCCGACTGGGCGCGTTGCAGAATGATGGCTCCGGTGGCCAAGCAGGCCAGCATGACCAGGGCGAAGGCGGGTGCGAAACCGATCTTGATGATCAGCGGCGTATCCACGAGCCTGAAGCGCTTCACTGTATATTCCCCCCGTAAAACACGGTTAGCGACTCGGTCACCATGCCTTCAGGTTGCTAACCAAACGTCACCGAAGTGGGGATGAAATCGCTTTCTGTTGTTGCCCGCTTGAATTCACAGGTTCAAAAAACAGCGTTCGTGTATTCATGATTTCTTAACCGTGATTATGACGCGCCGCCTCAGACTCTCTTAACCCGACTGCTTCATCCTTAGATTGTCCAAATCTAGAAAGGAGTGGGGCATGAAAAATATCATCAAGATCTTGGGCGGTTGCGCCCTGGCTCTCGCGGTCGCCGGTTCGGCGTCTGCTGGGAGCTTCGAGGACAGCATGGGCCGTTGCCTGACGAAGAACGCCAACACGCGGGACTCGGCAGTCGTCATGCTGGAGTGCACCGCCGACGCCGGCAAGCTTTCGGGCTGCAAGGTGCTCGAGGACAGCAAGCCGAACAAGGGCTTCGACAAGGCCGCGCTCTGCGTCGCCGACGCGTTGCCGATGGGTTCGAAGACCGGGACCGTGAAGGTTCCGATGCGCTTCCCGGGCGGCGGCTAAACCCGCAGCTCCAAGAATTCTCATTCTTGCAAATTCGCGCCTCCGACCCTCGGGTCGGGGGCGTTTTGTATTGTGGGCGACGCTTCCTTGCCTGTCGCGCGCTCTAGGTGTTCACCCGCGAGATCAACTCCATCGCCGCGGCCGGAGCGCGCACCTTGCCCTCGTGGATGAAGTAGCAGAACACGTCCACGGGCTGTTCGGCGGGCGCGGTTCGGTCAATGGGGGTCAGGTCGTCGGGGCAACGCCCTTGGGCGTATTCCGTGAACCGCCGGGCCCACTTGTCCAGCCCCTCCGGAGCATAGCCGGTGGGGATGTCGTCGGAGCCGTCGATCAGGCGCGCATAGACGAAGTCGGCCGTGACGTCGGCGATCATCGGATAGCGGTCGTTCTCCGAGACGCAGATGGCCACGTTGCGGTTGCGGCACATCTTCACGAACCCCAGGTCCACGAAGCTGGAATTTCGCACCTCCACCACGTGCCGCAGTTTCAGGCCCTCATGGGTGCTGGGCAGCAGATCGAGGAAGGCCTCGAAGTCGTCGGGTTCGAACTTCTTGGTGGGCATGAACTGCCAGAGGATCGGCCCTAGCCGGTCCCCCAGCTCCACGATCCCCTGGTTGAGGAACTTGCCGATCGACTCCCCCGACTGGGCCAGGATCTTGCGGTTGGTGCAGAAGCGCGAGGCTTTCAGGGAGAAGACGAAACCCTCAGGGGTCGCAGCCCTCCACTTGGCGAAGGTCGCGGGCTTCTGGGACGAATAGTAGGTGGAGTTGATCTCGATGGAGGTGAGGTGGCGGCTGGCATAGGAAAGTTCGTCGGCCTGCTTGAGGCCTTCGGGATAGAAGACGCCGCGCCAGGGCTCAAAGGTGAAGCCTCCGATGCCGGCACGGATGTAACCCGCCTTCGCCATGCCGCCTGTTCCCCCTACTTGCGCGCGCCGGCGGTCTTGTCCCGCTCAGCCTTGAACTCAGACCCCGCCTTCCATTCCGGCCAGGCGCGGGAATTGGCCAGCTTGGTCCCCAGCACCAGCAGCATGTCGGCGTTCCGCGCCGCGCCGGACAGGTCCCAATCGGGGGAGTATTCGTCCGCCGGCTGGTGATACCGCTCACTGGTGTAGGCCTTCTGGAGCGCTTCGCCGCGCGCCTTGCCCCCGTTCACCAGGTCCTGGCCGCCGCCGAACGAGATGGCCGGCACGCCGCGCTTGGCGAAGGAGAAGTGGTCGGAGCGGAAGAAGCTGCCCGCACCCGGCCGGGGGTCGGGGCTGTAGGTCATGTTGAAACCCTTGGCGACCTCGATCAGATCGTCCTGCAGCGTCAGCGGGGCGTCGCCCGAGGTGCCGAAGTCCCTGGACGGCCCGTTGGTGGAGACCCCGTCCATATTGATATCCGCCACAGTGGTGGCCAGCGGATAGAGCGGATGGGTGGCGTAGTATTCTGAACCCAGCAGGCCCTTTTCTTCGGCGGTGACGGCCAGGAACAGCATGGAGCGTTGCGTGCGCGGCTGGGCGGCGGCGGCGCGGGCCATCTCGATCAGCACTGAGGTGCCCGAGGCGTTGTCCAGGGCGCCGTTATAGATGCGATCGCCCTTGGCGTCCGGCAGGCCGACCCCCAGGTGGTCCCAGTGGGCGGTGTAGATCACCTTGTCTTCGGGGCGCCTGGTCCCGGGCAGCAGGCCCACCACGTTCTTCGAGACGATCTTCTTGGCGGTCACCGCGATGTCGGTGGAGAAGGTGACGCCGGTCAGGGCCACCGGCTTGAAGTCGCGGGTCTGGGCCTGCTTCTTCAGGACTTCGAAATCCAGACCCGACGCCTTGAACAGGGCCACGGTCGGCTCGCGCTGAATCCAGGCCTCGATGGGGGCATGGTCCTTGGTGGGGTCCTCGCGGATGATATCGAAGACGGTGTTGGTGTTGGAATTCTTCACCGTGTTCCAGCCGTATGAGGCTGGCGCGGACTCGTGGATGACGATGAAGCCAACGGCGCCCTGGCGCGCGGCCTCCTCGAACTTGTAGGTCCAGCGGCCATAATAGGTCATGGCCTTGCCGCCGAAGTCTCCGGCGCCGGTCTCGAAGTCTGGGTCGTTGACCAGGACGAGCGCGATCTTGCCCTTCAGGTCATAACCCTTGAAGTCGTCCCAGTCGCGCTCCGGCGCCTTGACGCCATAGCCGACGAAAACGACGGGTGCGTCCTTCACCGTCACGTGGTCGACGCCGGTCTGCGGCGCGCGGACGGCGATCTGGTCGCCTTGGGCCCAGGTCTGGACCTGCCCGTTGACCGTGACGCTGACCGTGATGGGGTCGTTGTTGTCGAACTGGGCCAGGGGCACGTCCTGAGTCCAGGCGCGCGTGCCGTCCTTCTGCAGGTCACCGCCCGGCTGCAGGCCCACCGCCTTGAACTGGTCGGTCAGGTATTTGACGGTCTTGACCTCGCCGGCGGTGGCCGGGCCGCGACCCTCGAACGCGTCCGAGGCCAGAATCTTGATGTGGTCGGCGATCTTCGCGGCGTCGATACCGGCTTGGGCCGGAAGGCCAAAGGCTAAAACAGCCCACGCGGACGCGCCGGCCAGGAGGAATTGTTTCATGGATGCACTCGAGCAAGGACCAATTTGCCCAGGACCCTAGCGATACGGGTGCGTGGACGCTAGGGCGTCCGACCCGTGAGTTCGTGCTTGGTCATATCGTTCAGTATTGAACGATTATCGCCAAAAAGGTGTGACAGATGCGCCCCAGTCGCTATGGCCAAGCCAGTTTGTATCGCCACTGCAATTCTGGGGAGGGCTTGCTATGATCAACGGAGCATCAGCTAACCGCGTTGCGCCTCCCCAAAGCCGATACACTCGGCGGCGATTCGCGGTCTGACAACGACAGAGATCATGCGCCCCGCCATATTCGTAGCCGGACTGGCCTGCCTGACGCTTGCCGCGTGCGCTTCCGCGCGCAAGCCCGACGTCGCCGTGCCGACCGCCTTCGAGGCGCCGCAGCCCTCCGCGACCTCAATGGACGTCACAGCGCTCGACCGTTGGTGGACGCAGTTCAACGACCCGGTGCTCACCGCCCTGATAGAGGACGCCTTGGTCCGCGCCCCCGATTCTCGTTCAGCCGCCGCCCGGCTGGCCGAGGCCCGCGCCACCTCGTCAAACGCCCTGATCGCCTTCCTGCCCCAGGGCAACGCGGCGGGTTCGACCCGGGAAACCCACACAACCCAGACCTCAGGCACGGTGGTTTCCATCCCGGGCTTTTCGACGAACGGCGAAAGCACCACCGCAAGCGCCACCTTGAACGTGAGCTGGGAGGTGGATCTCTTCGGCCGCATCTTCGCCGTGGCCAAGGCCGCCAAGGGCGACACCAACCAGGCGCAGGCCAGCTATGAAGGCGCGCGCGCCAGCCTCGCGGCCAATGTCGCCGACACCTATTTCCTGGCCCGCGGCCAGGCCATCCAGCTCGAGGACGCCGGCGAGACCGCCCGCATCCAGCGCGGCCTGCAGCAGATCGCCAGCGTGCGGGCTGAACGTGGGCTGGGGTCCTCCTCCGAAGCTGACCGCGTGGCTGGAGACCTGGCTCAGGCCGAGGGGAACGCCGCCGGCCTTGAGGCCGAGTTGAAGGCGACCCGCCGAACCCTGCTGGTCCTGGTGGGACGGGGTGTTGATCCCCTGGCCAGCATCCCCACCCCGGCCAGCGTCGGGGAGATTCCGCCGGTCCCGGCCACCGTGCCGGGCGAACTGCTGGCCCGGCGCCCGGATGTCCGTCAGGCCGAAGCGGCCGTCCGCTCGGCCGCCGGCCGGCTGACCTACGCCAGGCTCGCCTTCTTCCCGACCTTCACCCTGACCCCCGGGATCGGCCTCTCCAGAACCGAGCAGCCGGGCTACGAGTCCTCGACCCGAAATTGGTCGATCGGGGCCGGCGTCACCCAGCCGATCCTGTCGATACCCAAGCTGCTGCAGGATTTGAAGGCTCAGAACGCGCGGACGGAACAGGCGGTCATCGCCTATGAAAAGGCGGTGCAGACCGCCTATGGCGAGGCCGACAGCGCCCTGACCCGCCTGGACGCCGACCGTCGCCGGGTCGCGCTGCTGGCCGATGGCGCGGTTCGCGCCCAGCGAGCCTATGAGGCGAGCCGCGTTCGCTACGCCGCCGGCCTCGACGACCTGACAAGCGCGCTCGGGGCCGAACAGTCCTGGCGCGCCACCCGATCGGCCCTGACCAGCGCGCAGGTTCAAGCCCTGCGCCGCGCCGTCCAGACCTACAAGGCGCTCGGAGGCGGCTGGCCCGCCACCCCGGCGCCGACCAATCAAGGGGCACGCTAGACGTGACGAGAACCGCAACTGCCCTCATCCTCGCCCTGGTCGCGACCTTCGCCCTCGCCGGCTGCGGTAAGAAGCCGCCGGCCAAGGAGACCGACACCCAGCGCGCCCGCGCCGTCCGGGTGGTCAAGGTCGAGCCGCGCCAGATCATCGGTTCGCTCACCGCCTCGGGAGTGCTAACGCCTCGCGAGGAGGCCGCCGTCCTGCCTGAGGTCACCGGCTACCGTGTGGCTCGGGTGCTCGTCGACGCCGGGCAGTATGTCCGCGCGGGCCAGACCCTGGTTCAGCTCGACGGCGCCCTGATCGTCGCGCAGGTGGAACAGCAGGGAGCGCTCGCCGCTCAGAGCGCCATCCAGGCCGAACAGGCCGAGGCGCAGTCCGCCCGCGTGCAGGGCCTCGATGGTCAGGGCGTGCTCTCGCAGGAACAGCTCGATCAGCGCCGCTTCCAGGCCCGCGCCGCGCGCGCCACCGCCAACGCCCAGGCCGCCGCCTACAAGGACGCCCGCACGCGCGCCAGCAAGCTCGCCGTCACCGCTCCGGTCTCCGGCCTGGTGCTGGAACGCAACGTCCGTCCGGGCGAGCTCTCGGCCGGCGGCGCGACGCCGTGGTTCCGGATCGCCCAGGGCGGTGAGGTCGAACTGCTGGCCGAACTGTCCGAAGAGGATCTGGCCCGGGTGCGCCCCGGTCAGCGCGCCACGGTTGCGCTTTCCACGGGAACCAGCGCCGAGGGCACGGTCCGCCTGGTTTCGCCGCAGGTGAACGCCCAGACCAAGCTCGGCACGGTGCGCATCCGCCTGCCGGTCCGCGCCGACATCCGTTCGGGCGGCTACGGCCGGGCCTTGTTCGCCGACGCCGTGGGCCAGAGCCTGGCGGTGCCGGAGACCGCCGTGCGCTACGACGCTGACGGCGCCAGCGTGATGGTGGTCGGCGCCGACAACCGCGTGAAGCGGGTCAAGGTGCAGACGGGTCCGCGCGGCTCGGGTCTGGTGTCCCTGATCAAGGGGCCGCCGGCCGGCTCCCGCGTGGTTTTGAACGCCGCGGCCTTCCTGCTGGATGGTGACATGGTGCGGCCGAGCGAAGGCCCGGTTCCCATGCCCAAGGCGGCGAGCGTGAAGAAATGACCCACGCGCCGAAAGATCACGACGCCGACGGCAGTTTCCAGATTTCCTCCTGGGCGATCCGCAACCCCGTCCCGGTGGTGGTGCTGTTCATCGCCCTGATCCTGGCCGGGATGATTTCCTACGGCGGACTGCCGGTGAAGCAGTTCCCCAACGTCCAGTTCCCGATGGTGAACATCACCGTGACCCAATCGGGCGCGGCGCCGGGCGAAATCGAGACCCAGATCACCCGGCCGGTGGAGGACGCCATCGCCGGCATCTCCAACGTCAAGAACATCTACTCGACCGTGACGCTGGGGGTCTCCACCACCAATGTCGAGTTCGAGCTGGGCGAAGACCTGCAGAAGAAAACCGACGAGGTCCGCTCGCGCATGGACCAGACCCGAGCGGTCCTGCCGCGCGAGATCGATGAGCCGACGGTGACTCGGGTGGAGCTGGATAGCCAGCCGATCCTGACCTATGCCGTGGCTGCGCCGGCCATGTCCGACGCCGAACTCTCCTGGTTCATCGACGACACCATCGCCCGTGAACTCCAGACCGAGAAGGGTGTGTCGCAAATCTCCCGCGTCGGGGGGGTGAACCGCGAAATCAACGTCATTATCGACCCTGATCGCATGGCGGCCCGTGGGCTCACCGCGCCCCAGATCAACAACGCCCTCCGCAGCTTCGACATTGATGCGCCTGGCGGCCGGGTCGCCGTGGGCGGACGCGAGCAGACCCTGCGGGTGCTGGGCGCGGTCAATACGCTCAAGGCGCTGCGCGAGCTGACCATACCCACCGGCGGTGGGCGTTATGTGAAACTGACCGAGGTGGCCGAGGTCGGCGACGGCTCCAGCGAGGTGCGTGGCTTCGCCCGCCTGAACGGCGCCCCGGTGGTGGGCTTCCAGGTGATGAAGACCCGCGATTCCAGCGACGTCGGTGTCGACGACGCGGTGATCAAGGCGATCGCCAAGCTGGAGACGGACCACAAGGGGGTCTCCTTCACCCGCATCTTCTCCTCGGTCGATGAGACCCGCGCCAGCTTCCGCGCCACCCAGCACGTGCTGCTGGAAGGCATGCTGTTGGCGGCCATCGTGGTGTTCGTATTCCTGCGCGATTGGCGCTCGACGATGATCACCGCCTTCGCCATGCCGGTCTCGTTGATCCCGACCTTCTTCTTCATGAACCTGTTCGGGTTCTCGCTGAACGTGGTGACCCTGCTGGCCCTGACCCTGGTGGTGGGCATTCTCGTCGACGACGCCATCGTCGAGATCGAGAACATCGAGAAGCGGGTGGCCCAGGGCATGCGGCCGTTCCAGGCCGCCCTGCAGGGCGCCGACGCCATCGGCCTGGCCGTGGTGGCCACCACCATGGCCATCATCGTGGTGTTCATGCCCGTCAGCTTCATGAAGGGCATGGCCGGCCAGTTCTTCCGGGAGTTCGGCCTCACCGTCTGCGTGGCGGTCATGTTCTCCCTGGTGGTGGCGCGCCTGCTAACGCCGCTGATGGCCGCCTACCTGCTGAAGCCCACCAGCCATCCGGTGGAACGCAAGCCCTTCGAGGGCTTCTACCGAAACGCTCTTGAGTGGTCCCTGGACCACCGTATCGTCGCCTGCATCCTGGGCGGCGTGGTGTTCGTGGGTTCCCTGTTCCTGGTTCCGATGCTGCCCCAGGGGTTCCAGCCTGCCGGTGACCCGGACTACATCTATGTCGACCTCCAGGGCCCGCCAGGCGCCGACGCCGCGGCCATGGAGGATGTCGCTCTTCGCGTCAGCCGGGTTTTTGAAGGCCATCCCGCGGTCCGCGCCGTCTTCGCCCAGGTTGGCTCCACCGCCGGCGGCGGCGGCCCCGGCTTCGGCGGCGGCGGCGGCGGCGGCGACCTGCGGAACGGCACGGTCACCGTCCTGTTGAACGAGCACCGCTCGATCAGCGGCGACGAGCTGAAGGCCCAGACCCGCCAGGCCCTGCGGGAGGTGCCTGACGCCCGCATCACTTTCATGGATTTCCAGGGGGGCGCCGGCCTGCAGGCCATCCTCGCGTCCAACGATCCTGCCGCGCTTACGGCCGCCTCGCTGGAGCTGGAAAAGCAGATGCGGACCATCGACATCATCGCCGATCCGCACGCCTCGGCGCCGCCGGTCGGGCCGGAGCTCATCGTGCGCCCGCGCGCCGACGAGGCCGCCCGCCTCGGTGTCTCGGTGGAGACCATCGCCACCGTCGCCCGCGTGGCCACAGTGGGTGACATCGACGCCAACGTCGCCAAGCTCACCGTGGGTGAGCGGCGTATCCCCATCCGCATCCGGATGCCGGCCGACGCCCGGGCCGACCTGGAGCGGATCAAGGCCCTGCGTGTCCCGACCGTCACGGGCGGAACCACAACCTTGGACGCCGTGGCCGATGTCAGCTTCCAGGCCGGACCCGCCAAGATCGACCGCCTGAACCGCAAGCGCCAGTTGACCATCCAGGCCGAGCTGAACGGCGCGGAACTGGGGGACGCCTACAAGCGTGTCCGCGCCTTGCCGATCATGAAGAACCTGCCCCCCGGCGTGGCGCCGGCCGAGACCGGTCAATTGGAGGCCCAGCAGGAACTGTTCGGCTCCTTCGGGCTCGCCCTCTTCGCCGGCGTGGCGATGATCTACGGCGTGCTGGTCCTGCTGTTCCGCAGCTTCTTCAAGCCGGCGGTGATCCTGACCGCCCTACCGCTGTCCTTCGCGGGCGCCTTCCTGGGTCTGCTGATCTTCAATCTCTCGCTCTCGATCCCGTCCCTGATCGGCTTCCTGATGCTGATGGGACTGGCGGCGAAGAACTCCATCCTGCTGGTGGAATACGCCATCGAACGCGAGCGTGAGGGTATCCCGCAGCGCGACGCCATCCTGGAGGCGTGCCGCGAGCGGGCCCGGCCTATCGTGATGACAACCATGGCCATGGCCGCCGGCATGCTGCCCACCGCGTTCGCCCTGGAAAAGGGCGCGGAGTTCCGTCAGCCCATGGCCGTGGCCGTGATCGGCGGTCTGATCACCTCGACCCTGCTGTCCCTGGTCCTGGTGCCGGTGGTCTACGAACTGGTGGACGACTTCGAGATGTGGCTGCGCCCGCGCCTGGCCAAGCTGATCACCCCGCGTGAAGCTCCCGCCACGGTCGCGCCCGAGGACCGGCTCTAGCACCTAGGCGGCCAGGACCCCCTGGAGCGCGCTCACCAGGGCGCGGGTGTCGACGGGCTTGGGCACGCAGTCGTCCATCCCGGCCGAGAAGTAGCCGCGGGTCTCCTCCGGCTGGACGCTGGCGGTGACGGCGATGATCGGGGTCTTGTCGCGCCCGAGCTCGATTTCGCGCCGGCGGATGCTGGAGGTGGCGGTGACGCCGTCCATCTCGGGCATGTGAATGTCCATCAGGATGGCGTCCCAGGCGGTGGTCTCCCAGGCGGCCACGGCTTCGACTCCGTTGACGACGCACTCTGCGGCCAAGCCCAACTGTTCCAGCAGGGCGCAGAGCACCAGGCGGTTGGTGGCGTTGTCGTCCACCACCAGGATGCGCAGCTTTTCGTCCGGGGCCCCCTCGGCATGCGGCTCGACCGGCGCGGCGCAGGCGGGCATGGGAACCATCAGGGTGAAGGTGGAACCCACCCCCAGTTCGCTGGTGAAGACGATGGTCCCGCCCATCAGCTCCGACAATTCCTTGCAGATCGCCAAGCCCAGACCCGCGCCGCCGAAGCGCCGTGTCGAGGAGCCGTCGGCCTGGACGAACCGGTCAAACATCTCGGCCTGCTGGTGGGCGGCGACGCCGATCCCTGTATCGGTCACCTCCAGGACAACCTGGTCACCGCGCAGGAAGAAGGCGGCGCGCACCTCGCCGACCTGGGTGAATTTCAGCCCGTTGGAGATCAGGTTGCCAGCGATCTGCCGCAGGCGAGCGGGGTCCCCGAGCCGCCAGCCGCGGGCGGCCGGATCGACCGTGAGGCTGAAGGTCAGGCCCTGGTTGGCGGCCATACCGCTGTAGATCGCGTCCAGATCGCCGGTCAGGCGGTCCATGTCGAAGGGTTCGGGCAGAATCTCGAGGCTGCCGGCCTCGATCCGGGAGATGTCCAGCACATCGTTGACGACGCTGACCAGGGCCCGACCCGAGGCGCCGATGGTGGCCAGATGCTCCCGCTGCGCGGGGTTCAGCTGGGTCCGGCCCATGACGTCCACCAGCCCCAGCACGCCATTGAGCGGGGTGCGAAGCTCGTGGGCCATGGTGGCCAGGAATTCTGATTTGGCATGATTGGCCGCCTGAGCCTGCAGGGCCAGGGCCTGGGCCTCCTCCCGGCGCACCTCGGCCTCGGCCTCCAGCAACTCCTTCTCCACCGCGGCGTCGCGGAAGGTGACCACGGCCTGGGCCATGAGGCCGACCTCGTCGCGGCGTTCGACGGCCGGGATCGAGACCGAGTGGTCACCACCCGCCAGGCGGTTCATCACCGCGGTGAGCCGAACGATAGGGTTGGCCATGCTGCGGCGGAGCGCCAGGCCCATGACCGCAGCGCTGAGAGCGGCGAACACTACGCCGAGCGCCAGGGCCGTGCTCATCGCCTGCATGGCCTCGGCCTTGCGCGCGCCGCTCACCTCCACCGCGTGCTGGCTCTGCGCCTGGATGGTTTCCAGGGCCCGCTCGGCCGGCGCGATCAGGTCGTCGGCGGGGCTGGCCGGCCCGACCATCTCGGCGGCGAGGGCTCTGGTATCCCGGGCGCCCGCCAATTCCAGGGCGCGGTCGACCGTCCATTCATTCCAGATGTCATAGGCCGCCTGGGCCTGGTCGATCTGGCCGTTCAGATCAGGGTCGCCTGCGGCGAGCCGCTCCAGCTCGGCCATACGCGCCTGAAACAGCGGGCGGTGATCTTCCGCGATCCGCCGAGCGTAGAAGGGGTCGCCGGAAATGATGTAGCCGCGCAGCGAGTCTTCCTGACGGGTCAGGGCGAAAAGGGCGCTGCTGGCGGTGGCCGCCACCCTATGGGCGTGATTGTCGTCCGCCTCGGCCTTTTGAACGACGCTCAGGTTGATCGCCAGGAACAAGCCCATGGCGCCGATGGCCGACAGCACGACGGCGAAGGCCAGGGTGAGCTTCCACGTCGCGGGAAGGTTGTTCAGGTGGGCTGTCAGGGCCGGCCTTGCGACGCCTGGGCGCCCTGAATCGCGTTTGGCCACGAGGGTCCCCGTTCGGTCGCAGGCTTTGACTGCGTTGAACGGCAACCTTGGCCGTGGTCCCTCAAGGCCGGGTTAAGGCGTAGTTTGGCCTGGCGAGACAAACCGCCGCACCCATTCGGGTGCAAATCGGGGGCTAGTCGCCGGCCAGAATTTCCGCAAACAGCGCCGGATCGACATTGCCGCCCGACAGCACAAGGCCGGTCGTACCGTCGCCCCAGGTCTTGACCTTACCGGCCAGCAGGGCGGCCAGGCCGACCGAACCGCCGGGCTCCGTCACCAGCTTCAGCGTGGAAAAGGCGTAGCGCATGGCGTGGGCCACCTCAGCGTCGCTCACCACGGCGATGTCGGCGAGGGTCTGCTGCAGGATCGGGAAGGTCAGTTCGCCTGGCGCCGGAGACTCCAGGGCGTCGCAGAGCGAGCGGGTGGTGGGTGTCAGGGTCTGGCGTGATCCAGCCTGTAGCGACCGAAGGGTGTCGTCGAAGCCGGCCGGCTCCACCCCCACGAGGGCCGTCTTGGGGGAAAGCGCCTTCACCGCCGTGGCGACCCCGGCCATCAGGCCGCCGCCGCCGACGGGGGAGACCACCACGTCGAAGGTGACCCCCAGGGCCTTGGCCTGCGTCACCAGTTCCAGGCCCACCGTCCCTTGGCCCGCGATGATGTCCAGGTCGTCGAAGGCTGGAACCACGACGGAGCCGCGTTGCGCGGCGATCTGCGCGGCGATGGCCACGCGGTCCTCGGTCAGGCGGTCATAGAGGCGGACTTCGGCGCCATAGCCCCGGGTCGCCTCCACCTTCACGACAGGCGCGTCGGCGGGCATGACGATCAGGGCCGGGATGCCCAGCAGTTTCGCCGCAAGCGCCACGCCCTGGGCGTGGTTGCCGGAGGAGAAGGCGACGACGCCGGCCTTACGCTGGTCAGCGTCAAGCTGGGCTAGGCGGTTGTATGCGCCCCGGAACTTGAAGGCGCCGACCCGCTGCAGGGTTTCGGGCTTGATCAGCACCCGGCGTCCCAGGCGGTCGTTGAGGGCCGGGCTCTCGATCAGCGGCGTTTCCACCGCATGGCCCTTGATCCGCGCGGCGGCGGCCTCGATGTCGGCCAGGGTCACGCTCATTTGGCGAACACCATGGCGTCGTCGGCGAAGGCCTTGAACTCCAGCGCGTTCCCCGACGGGTCGAGGAAGAACAGCGTCGCCTGCTCTCCGGGTTCGCCCTTGAAGCGGACCTGGGGCTCAATGACGAACCTTGTGCCCGCCGCCTTCAGCCTGGCCGCCATTGCTTCCCATTGCGGCAGGGTCAGGATCGCCCCGAAGTGGCGCACCGGCACGTCCTCGCCGTCCACGGCGCTGGTGGCCCTGTGGCCGACCTCGTCGGGAGACAGATGGGCGACGATCTGGTGACCGTAGAAGTCGAAGTCGATCCAGTCGGGGCTCGAGCGACCCTCGGGGCAGCCCAGCAGGCCGCCATAGAAGGCGCGGGCCTCCGCCAGGTCGCGGACAGGAAAGGCGAGATGGAAACGGGGCAGGGTCATACTGGCCTCATAGACCCTCGCGAGCCACGCCGTTAAGCGCCGATTTCGCCCACCGCGCCTTGACGGCGGGGGCGCCTGGATGCTCTACACCCGACGAACACGACCCTGGCGCCCGCGAGGCCCGGTCGCGGTTCCTAAAATCGATAAAGTCCATCCGCCGAGGTGCCTGTCGAAGGGCGTGGCTGGACCCTCTCGGCAGGCCGGGAGATCGTATCTGCATGGCTAATGTGACCGTGATCGGGGCCCAGTGGGGCGACGAAGGCAAGGGCAAGCTGGTGGACTGGCTGTCCAACCGGGCCGACGTCGTCGTGCGTTTCCAGGGCGGCCATAACGCCGGACACACCCTGGTGGTGGGCAATCAGGTCTACAAGCTATCGCTGCTGCCCTCTGGCGTGGTGCAGGGCAAGCTTTCGGTGATCGGCAACGGTGTCGTGGTCGATCCCTGGCACCTGCTGGAGGAGATCGCCAAGCTGGGGGGCCAGGGCGTCAACATCACGCCCGACCTGCTGGTCCTGGCCGACAACGCCTGCCTGATCCTGCCCCTGCACCGCGATCTGGACCAGGCCCGCGAGGCGGCGGCGGTCAACAAGATCGGCACCACTGGCCGCGGTATCGGCCCGGCCTATGAGGACAAGGTCGGCCGCCGGGCGATCCGCGTCGGCGACCTGGCCGACCGTGACGCTCTGGAGGCCAAGATCGACCGTCTGCTGGCCCACCACACGCCGCTGCGCCGGGGTCTCGGCCTGCCGGAGTATGACGGCGCGCAACTGCTGGCGGCGCTCGAAGAGATCGCGCCCAAGATCTTGCCCTTCGCCCAGCCGGCCTGGCGTCTGCTGGACGAGGTGGTGAAGTCGGGCAAGCGGGTGTTGTTCGAGGGGGCTCAGGGCGCCCTGCTGGACGTCGACCACGGCACCTATCCCTATGTCACGTCCTCCAACACCGTGGCCGGACAGGCGGCGGCGGGCTCGGGCCTGGGGCCCAAGGGGCCGGGCTATGTTCTGGGAATCGTGAAGGCCTATACGACCCGGGTTGGCGAGGGGCCGTTCCCCACCGAGTTGTTCGACGACATCGGCCAGCATCTGGGCACGGTGGGCAAGGAGTTCGGGGTGGTCACAGGCCGTCCGCGCCGTTGCGGCTGGTTCGACGCGGTGTTGGTGCGCCAGTCGGTGGCGCTGAACGGCATCGACGGCATCGCGCTCACCAAACTCGACATTCTAGACGGCCTGCCCAAGCTCAAGATCTGCGTCGGCTACAAGCTTGGGGACAAGACCTTCGACTACCTGCCCGCTGGCCTGAAGGCCCAGTCGGCCCTCGAGCCTATCTATGAGGAGATGGAGGGTTGGAGCGAAAGCACCGCCGGCGCCACCTCCTGGAAGGACCTGCCCGCCAATGCGGTGAAGTATGTCCGCAGGGTCGAGGAACTGATCGGGGCGCCTGCCGCCATGGTCTCCACCAGCCCTCAGCGCGACGACACCATCATGGTGCGTGACCCGTTCCAGGACTGAGGAAACGATCAGGGCGTCGCGGCCGATCGCCGCGGCGATCTTGAGATGTCGTCAAGGCGTTCTTTACCCACCAGACCCATATTGGGGGAGATTTTCCAGGAGTCCCCCGGCCTCGTGTTCAACGAAGAAGACAAGCTCATTCAGCGCATGGTCCCCATGCTGCAGAGAGTGCTGATCGTTGATCCGGCGCCGGCGAGCGCGCGCCTGCTGGCTGACTTGATGCGCAACATCTCCGCGGGCCACCTCTGGAACGCCCCCAGCAACCGCAAGGGTCTGGAGGCCGCGGAGGTGGTCAATCCGCAGCTCATCTTCGTGGAACTGAGCGGCGACAAGGTTGACGGCGTGGACTTCGCCCGTCGCGTCCGCCGCAGCGAGATGAACTGCCGCCAGGCGCCCATTGTCATGGTGACCGCCACGGCCACGGCCGCCGCCATCCTGGGCGCTCGCGACGCCGGAGTGCACGAATTCCTGCGCAAACCCTACAATGCCAAGGATCTGCTGCGCCGCCTGGAGGCCGTGACCCTGCGGCCTCGCGACTGGGTGGAGGCTGTCGACTATATCGGCCCCGACCGGCGGCGGTTCAACTCCGGCGACTATACGGGCAAGCTCAAACGCCGCTCGGACATCAAGGCCACCCCCGACGCCGCGCGAGTTACACAGGCCTTGAAAATCCTGAAGTCGGCCGTCACCGCGGTGGCCAGCGATCCGAAGCAGGCCCTGCGCTCGATGCAGGCGCAAGGGTCAGACCTGCAGAAGGCCGCCGTCGCCCTCGGCGATCTGAAGCTGGTGACCACGGTGGCCGATTTTCAGCGGTATCTTGCCGGCGCCGCGGACTGCGGTGTGCTGATCCCCAAGGACGTCGCCGCCGCTGCTGCGCCGCTGCTGGCCCGGCTCCCGGCTGATGACCTCAGCCGCAAACCCTCCGACCGCGCGGTCGTTTCAGTCTAGGTCCGCAAAAAGCCCTCCCCGTTTCCGGGAAGGGCTTGCTTGGGTTTCGGTCAGGCCGCGTCAGGCGTTGACCAGGTTCCGTTCCTGCGCCGCGGTCTGCATCGACTTCTGCAGCTTCTCGAAGGCGCGCACCTCGATCTGGCGCACGCGTTCGCGGCTGACGCCATACTCGGACGCCAATTGCTCAAGGGTCGACGGGTCGTCCTTCAGCCGCCGCTCGGTCAGGATGTGGCGCTCGCGGTCGGAAAGCTCGGTCATCGCTTCCTCCAGCAGGCCCATGCGCTGGGTCCGCTCCTGGTTCTCAGCGACCTGGGTCTCCTGGCTGACGGAGGTCTCGTCCTCCAGCCAGTCCTGCCACTCGCTCTCGCCGTCCACGCGCAGGGGCGCGTTCAGGGAGGCGTCGGGGCCCGACAGCCGGCGGTTCATCGAGATGACTTCCTCGTTCAACACCCCCAGCTTGGTGGCGATGATCGCCACCTGGTCAGGGTGTAGATCACCGTCCTGGAAGGCGCTGATCTGGCTCTTGGCCTTGCGCAGGTTGAAGAACAGCTTCTTCTGCGCCGCCGTGGTGCCCATCTTCACGAGGCTCCAGGACCGCAGGATGTATTCCTGTATCGAGGCGCGGATCCACCACATGGCATAGGTCGCCAGGCGGAACCCCTTGTCGGGCTCGAACTTCTTCACCGCCTGCATCAGGCCGACATTGCCCTCGGAGATCACTTCCCCGATCGGCAGGCCGTAGCCGCGATAGCCCATGGCGATCTTGGCCACCAGGCGCAGGTGGGAGGTCACCATGCGGTGGGCGGCCTCCGGGTCTTCATGTTCCTTCCAGCGCTTGGCCAGCATGAATTCCTCATCCTTGGCCAGCATCGGAAACTTCCGGATCTCGGTGAGATACCGGCTCAGGCCGCCATCGGGCGACATCACGGACAGCGCGTTCGTGGCCATGGATCAAATCCCCTATTTCCCGGACATCTGGGTCGCCGCGCTTGGTTCGCGCGCGTCCGTCCGCCCCCTCAACCATCTAGATAGGTATTGGGTTTCAAGTGCGGAAGGGCGTTGGGAGGACGACCTGTAAGTCCGACTGCTCAACTGGGGTATTTCTATTCCTGTGACGTGGCGCCATCAAGGCGCCCGGCCCGCAAGCTTTCTCACAGGGCTGCGAGCAAAGCTTCCAGCTGCGCCATATCCGGTGGCAGGGCGCTCTCGAACCGCATGGTCTCCCCGGTCACGGGATGCACGAAGCCCAGCACCGCGGCGTGCAGCGCCTGACGGGTCAGTCCGGCCTGGGACATGGCCTCGCGAACCGCCGGCGTCGGCGGGCCCGAGCCGTAGACAGGGTCGCCCAGACACGGGCTGCCCTTGGACGCCAGGTGCACGCGGATCTGATGGGTGCGGCCGGTCTCCAGGGTGCACTCCAGGCGCGCGGCCTGAGGTTTCTTCTGCGGTCCGAACACCTTGCGCGTCGAATAGTGGGTGATGGCCTCGCGACCGCCCGATTTCAGCACCGCCATCTTTTTGCGATCGGTGGAGGAGCGGCCGATCTGGGTGACGATGGTGGCCTTGGCGGGCGAGGGCGCGCCGCGCACCAGAGCCACATAAACCCGGTCGATGTCGTGGGCCGCGAACAGGGCCGACAGACCTTGGTGGGCGGCGTCGGTCTTGGCCACCACCACGATGCCGGAGGTCTCCTTGTCGATCCGGTGGACGATGCCCGGCCGCGCCACCCCGCCGATGCCTGACAGTGAGTCGCCGCAATGGGCCAGCAGGGCGTTCACCAGGGTGCCGCTGGGGGTGCCCGGCGCGGGATGGACCGCCATCCCCGGCGGCTTGTCCACCACGATCAGGTGGGCGTCCTCGTAGAGCACGGTCAGCGCAATCGCCTCGGCCTGGGGCTCGGCAGCCTCCGGCGGCGGGATCAGCAGTTCGTAGTCACCGGCCTGCGCCCTGGCGGAGGTGTCGGTCAGGACCCTGCCCTCTCGGCTGACCATGCCGGCCGCCATCAGGGCTTGGATGCGGGCCCGCGACAGGTCGGGCAGGTGCTCGGCCAGGGTCTTGTCCAGCCTTCCACCGGCGTGCTCGGCCGCGAGGGTCAGAGTGACCGTCTCGCCAAGCTCCTCTGAGGGGTCGTCGGCTGGCGTGTCCGGCGGCGCGACCATCATTTTTGAGCGGCCATTGCGCCCGTCGTCAGGCTCCGCGCGAGGCTGGACATGAGAAGTTGGTCGCCCCCTGCCAGGGCCGCGCTTGGGCCGAAGTCCCGCACGATGTGGGCCTGAACCTCGGGGCTGAATTCGTCGGCCTCGGGGAACGGCTTGCGCTTCTTGAGTTCGTCGAAGGTCCGATTGTCTGCTTCCCGGTCGCCGCAGAGATCTCCGATCCGCTCGAACACGATAGGGGTGGCCAGGGGGGTGCGGTTGGAGTCCATAAGTGCGGTCAGCACAAGACCATCCAACCGGGTCGCTCGCGGGAGTGAGACGGTATTGAGGATCATCGCCACCGGGGTCCGGGCCCAAACGTCCAGCACCATGGCGAACAGCTTGCCCTCGGCCGGCAGCAGGAATCCATCATAGAGCAGGCCCGCGCACCCACCTCGGAATTCGATCAGCCCATGCTCGGCCCGGCGGATCAGGCCGTATATGCAGAGCATCCGAACCGGCTGCCCGGGCGCCGCCATGGTGGAGCGCCAAAACCCTTCATATGGGGCGACGCGGTCTGGGTCAGCGTTCCGCGCCGCCTCCTGGAGCGGACCGAACAGAGCGTCGAGCACGCCCCCGGCCGCCGCCTTGAGGGCAGGCTCGGCCAGCGTCGGTTCGACCTCAAACAGCGTGGCCAGGCCGGCGAAATCGCGGTCCCAGTCGAGCATGGTGAACCCGTCGCGTTTGCTCGCGATCAAGCGCGTCAGGTTTTCGAGATTGTGAGAGGAGGGATTCACGGCGCCTGAAACCCAGCGTCCAACCAGCGACTTGTCCACGCCCAGTTCAGAGGCGAGGCGGCCGCGACTCATGGAAAGCGCTTTCAGGACCAGCGCCAGTTTTTCGGAGAAGCGGGTTGAGGACATGGGCGATGATTTCACACCCGCCCTGGAATGCAACGGTTGCATGCAACCCGGCGCCCGTCGTCGCTGGTCGATGCACCTGATCGGGGCCTGCTGTCATGGCTAGAAGCCTCCCAACAGCAACGCGGGTTGGCCCGCAGCAAGGGAGAACTACCATGAAGATCGCTCTGATCGCCGCCACCGCGGCCGCCGTCCTCGCCGCCGTCCCGGCCCAAGCCGCCACCCAGGCCAATGGCATCAAGTGGAATGGCGTCGTCTTGAACGGGGTCAAGCTCAACGGCGTCGAGGGGAACGGCTGGAGCCTCAACGGGATCAAACTGAACGGCTGGCAGCTCAACGGTGTGATCTTGAACGGCATCACCTGGAACGGCCAGGCTCTGAACGGGCGCGCCGTGGATCTCTGCGAACCGGCCGCGGATCGGACCTGCGCTCCGGCCCTGCGGGCCATCGTCCTGCCGAACGGCGAACGCGTCGCTCTGCGCTAGAGCGTCTCGGAGGCGGGCGCGCATCGGAATGCATCGCTGGTTGCATTTCGGTGCGCACGCCGCCGCCCGCTGCTGCAACTGAACGCGGTTCTCCGAGCTGACTAGAAGCCTCTCAACAACGCGGCGGGACTGTCCCGCCCCTAGGAGGAACCGCCATGAAGAAGACCCTGATTTCCCTCGCCGCCGTCGCCGCCCTGTCGATGACGCTCGCCGCTCCCGCCCAGGCCGCCACCCAGGCCAACGGTGTGACGCTCAATGGCGTCACCCTGAACGGCATCACCTGGAACGGTTTCACCCTCAATGGTGTGACGCTGAACACGGTGAAGTTCAACGGCTTCACCCTGAACGGCCTCACCCACAACGGCATCAAGTGGAATGACCAGGCCCCAACCGGTGTCGCGGTCGATGTCTGCGAGCCCACCGCCGCCCACACCTGCACCGCGGGGCTGCGCGCCATCGTACTGCCGAACGGCGAACGCGTCGCCCTGCGCTAGGCGCGCTTCGCAGATCGGATCAGGCGGGTCTTCGGGCCCGCCTCTTTCGTTTGGAAGGACCATCCATGACCCGCCTCCTGTCTCTGTTGGCCTTCGGCCTGGCCTTGACGGCCGCGCCCGCTCTGGCGGCGCCCACGGGCGGTCTTGCGGTGGAGGGAACCGCCTTCGTGGTCACCACCCCTGCGGCGCGGCTCGCCTCGCTCGATCTCGTGGGCGCGGTGTTCGAGATCGACGACGGCAAGGGCGGGCTGGCCCAGGTGCGCATCGACGCGGTGACGCCAGCCAAGGAGAACGCCTCCATCCTGCTGCACACCCTGTCGGCCCGTGATCCCAAGACCGGCGCCTGGACCAACATGTGCGAGCCCGACGCCCAGGGCCGCCGCGCCGGGTTCCCCCTGCGGGGCCACTGGGACGGTTACCGGTTCGTGGCCGACCCCAACACCTGGTTCCTGGCCTGCACCTCAGGCTCCCAGGGCAAGTGCGTGCTGTGGGGCTATGACCCCTGGGGCAAGGCGCCCGACGGCCGGCCCCTCGCCGATTTCTACCGGACCTGTCAGCAGACCGTGCGCGCCGACTATCGCGGCGACGGGGCGCCCCATACCAAGAACGGCACCGAGATCGATGTGGCCGACATCGCCGGGGTCCAGCGCCACGACAGCCTGAGCGACCCGGCCTACATGTTCGAGGCGGGCTGGGGCCCCACCGGCGCGATCTGCGTCGCCGCCACCCGCTGGCCGGATCTCCTGACCCAGGCGGCCCTAATCAAGGCCTCGCCGAACCTCGGCGGGCCCTGCGACGCCGCCGCCGCCCGCGCCAAGGGCGCCTTGATCTTCACCCGCATCAAGCGGCGCTAAAGCCCGCTCTTTTCGCTCGACTCCTCCTCGTGGCCGGTGATCGACCCCTCGGTGAAGAGGAACGCCTTGAGCTGATCGGCGAACTGCTCGTCGTTGCGGCGAATCCACTCAAGGGCCATCGAGGCGTGCTCGATCTCCTCGTGAGCGTTGTGCAGCAGGATGGCCTTCAGATCGGGGTCATCGCAGTCGTCAGCGCGCTGGCGGTACCAGTCCACCGCCTCCAGCTCCTCGATGAGGGAGGTGATGGCGTAGTGCATGTTCAGGGTCTTCCTGGACAGCTTCTCGCGCGGGACGTGAAGGCCTTCGCTGGACATCTCATGCTCCTGTCGTAACTCCCTGCTGTATGGCATGCGGAAACGAGATCAGGCGAGCAGGGACACACCATGAGCATCAATAGGCGTTCGGCCTTGGCGTTCCTCGGCCTTAGCCTGGCCGCGCCGGCTTTCGCCCAGGCGCCTGTCCACTATGCGGGGGCTGTGGCCTTCAAGCACGGCGTCGCCTCGGGCGATCCCCTGGCCGACCGCGTCATCCTTTGGACCCGCATCACCCCGGCCGAGGCCACCACCGGCGAGATCGCCTATCGCTGGCGGATCACGCCCACCGGCAAGGCGAGCCTCTTCCGGCGAGTGAAGGCCATCTCTGGTGAAGGCGTGACCAGCGGGGCTCGCGACTTCACGGTCAAGGTCGATGTCTCGGGCCTGAAGCCCGGCGTGGAGTACAGCTACGAATTCGAGGCCAACGGCGTGGTCTCGCGGAACGGCTGGTTCCGCACCCTGCCGGTGGGCAAGACGGCCGACGTGGTGTTGGCCGTGGCGTCATGCACCCTGCATCCCAATGGCTACTTCCACGCCTATAGCGCCATCTCCGCCCTTCCCCGCGTCGACGCCGTCCTGCACCTGGGGGACTATATCTACGAGTACGGCGGGCCCGGTTCCTATGGCATGGACAGCAAGGTCGCCTGGCACAGGGCCCATGAACCCAACCACGAGTGTGTGAGCCTCGCCGACTATCGGACCCGCCACGCCCAGTACAAATCCGATGTCCAGCTGCAAGCCGCCCACGCCCGGGCTGCCTGGATCGTGGTCTGGGACGATCACGAGACGGCCAATGACAGCTTCATGTCGGGCGCCCAGAACCACACCCCCATCGATGAGGGTCCCTGGAACGAGCGCAAGGCCGCCGCCATCAAGGCCTATTACGAGTGGATGCCGATCCGTGAGCCGGTGGACGGCGGCTTCGCCATCAACCGCACCTTCCACTTCGGCGACCTGGCCAGCCTGATGATGCTGGAGACCCGGCTGACGGCGCGAGACCGCCAGCTCAGCTATGAGCGGGATCTCAACGGCATGAATGGCAAGCCTGATGTGCCCGGCTTCAGGAAAAAACTGGCCGATCCCTATCGCAGGATGATGGGGGACGACCAGGAGGCGTGGCTCGCCTCGGAGCTGACGGCCTCCGTGGCCTCGGGCCGGACCTGGCAGGTGCTGGGCAATGAGGTGATCATGGCTCGGATGGGCATCCCCAGCGCGCGCAAGGTGATGGGGGAGGCCGCTTTCGCCAGGGCGCTCGCCGCCTCGTCGCCCGCCGCCCGGACCCGCGTCACCCGCCTTGAGGACTTCGCCAAGCTCGGCCTGCCCTATGGTCTGGACATGTGGGACGGCTATCCAGTCGACCGTGAGCGGGTCTATGCGGCGGTCAAGGCGGCCCAGGCGCGGGCCATCGTGCTGTCGGGCGACAGCCACGCCTTCTGGGTCAACGAACTGTTCGATGACGCGGGGACGCGGGCCGCGGTGGAGTTCGGAACCACGGGGATCACCAGCCCGGGCGGCGGCGATACGCTGACGGCCTTCCCGCTCGGCGAGGTGTTCGTCAGCGCCAACAAGGAGGTCGTGTTCAACGACCAGAGGGCCAAGGGCTTCATCCTGCTGACCCTGACGCCCACCGAGGCCCGGGCCGACCTGATGGCGGTCTCCAACATCACCGAACCCACCTACGAGACCCGGGTGGTGAAGAGCTTCAGGGTGACGCCGGCGCAGGGCGGCCTGTCGGCGCCGGTCGCGGTCTAGCGGCGCTCAAGGGCCAGGCGCAGGCCGAAGGCGATGAAGACGCCGCCGGTGGCCCGGTCCAGCCAGCGCACCACGGCGGTGCGCTTCAACACCCGCGCGATCGGCTGGGTGGCGGCGATCAGCAGGGTGAGCCACAGCACCCCCAGCAGCACGTGGATGGTGGTCAGCAACAGCATGAAGGGGGCTGCCGGGACACCGGCCGGCAGGAACTGCGGCAGGAAGGACACGTAGAAGACCCCCATCTTCGGGTTCAGCACGTTGGACAGGAAACCGCGCCGCATCCAGGCGGTGTCAGAGCAGGTCATCGCCGGCGTCTCGGCGACTTCGAAGGTCTCGCGCGGCCGCAGGATCAGGCCAACTCCCAGCCAGACCAGATAGGCCGCGCCCGCCCATTTCAGGATGTTGAAGGCCATGGTCGACGCCTGCAGCACCGCGCCGAGACCGAGGGCCACCAGCCCACCCCAGACGAAGCAGCCGGCGAGAATCCCAATCATGGCCAGAGCCGCGCGCTTGGGTCCCTCCACCGCGGCCGTGCGTAGGATCAGAGCGGTGTCCAGGCCCGGCGTCAGGGTCAGCAATCCAGCCGCGCCTGTAAAAGCGAGCAGCGACTGGACGAGGGTCACGGCAGCCGTTCCTTGAGTTTTCCGTTCTCCACCACCCGATAGAAACAGGTGCGGAAGCCGGTGTGGCAGGCGCCGCCGTCACCCTCGGGGGTCACCTTCAGCAGGATGGCGTCCTGGTCGCAGTCGATGCGGACTTCCTCCACCAGCTGGATCTGCCCGCTGGTGGCGCCCTTGTGCCAGAGCTCGTTGCGCGATCGGCTGAAATAATAGACCTCGCCGGTGGCGAGCGTCCGCTCCAGAGCCTCGGCGTTCATATAGCCCAGCATCAGCACCTCGCCGGTCTCCGCGTGGGTGGCGATGGCCGGGATCAGGCCGGCTGAGTCGAACCTCGGGGCGAGCAGGTCGCCACGTTCGAGGATTTCCTTGGAGGTCGCGGTGGGGAAGGTGGGCTTGGCCATGGCCGCATATGGCGCCCATCCGCCCTGCCGCGCTAGCCTGACGACATGAGTCTCAAGGACTGGATCAAGGGCCGGGTGGCCGCGATGGACCTGGCCGTCCGTCCGTGGGCGGGCCGTTCAAGGCTCAACGCCTTCGCCTACGAGTTCCTGCTGTTCGGGCTGAAGCAGGCCTGGGCCTGCCTCTATGGCGGGGCGATGGTGGCCCTTCTGATCGGCAGCCATTTCTGGTGGCCGGCCGATGCGGCCCTTTCCCGCTACGACTTTCTGGTGATCGCCGCGCTCGGTCTGCAGGTCGTCCTGCTGGCGACGAAGCTGGAACGCTGGGACGAGGCCCTGGTGATCGGGATCTTCCACGTGGTCGGCACGATCATGGAAATCTTCAAGACCAGCCACGGGTCGTGGATATATCCCGAGCCGTCGATCCTCCGGATCGCGGGCGTGCCGCTGTTCTCGGGCTTCATGTACGCCGCCATCGGCAGTTATATCGCCCGGGCCTGGCGGTTGTTCGATATCCGATTCAGCAACTACCCGTCGCTGTGGGGCCCGTGGCTGCTGGCGATCCTCAGCTACGCCAACTTCTTCACCCACCACTACACGGTCGATATCCGCTGGGGCCTGTTCGCCCTGTCGGTGATGCTGTTTGGCGGGCGGAGCTTCCAGTTCACCGCCGATCTGAGGCCCCGCTCGATGCCGATGCTGATGGGCTTCTTCCTGGTGGCGATCTTCATCTGGTTCGCCGAGAACATCGGCACCTTCACGGCGACCTGGACCTACCCGCAACAGGCTGCGGAGTGGCGGCCTGTCGGCCTGGCCAAGCTGGGCTCGTGGTACCTGCTGATGATGCTTAGCTTTGTCCTGGTCACCCTCGTCCAACGGCCGCGGCCGGTGGAGAGCGATGAGCCTCGGACGACCCCGCTGGACGACGAGTTCTAGCGGTTGACGAAGTCCAGGAACCGCTGACGCAGGGTGGCGTCGGTCTTGAAGACGCCCGTGAACTGGGTGGTGATCGTCGTGACGTGCCGGTGGTGGACGCCCCGGGTGGTCATGCACTGGTGGGCGGCGTCGATCAGGACGGCGACGCCGGCGGGACGCAGGCTGTCGGTGATGGCGTCGGCGATCTGCTGGGTCATGGTCTCCTGGGTCTGAAGACGGCGGGCGAAGATTTCCACCACCTTGGCCAGCTTGGAGATCCCCACGACCCGGTTGGTGGGCATGTAGGCCACATAGGCCTTGCCCAGGAACGGAGCCATGTGGTGCTCGCAGTGGCTCTCCACCTCGATCTCCCGAAGCATGACGATGTCGTCATAGCCCTGCACGTCTTCGAAGGTGCGCGAGAGTTCCTTGGCGGGGTCGAGGCTGTAGCCTTCGAACCATTCGCCATAGGCGTCGACGACCCGCTTGGGGGTGTCGATCACGCCTTCACGCCTCGGGTCGTCGCCGGCCCAGGCGATGAGGGTGCGGACAGCCTCCATCGCCTCTTCGCGCGTCGGGCGCTTCACGGCTTCAAGATCAACGCCGGGAGTTCCGACGAGGGTTCGGTCGCGAGTAACAGCGTCCATGTGAGATCGGTTCTTTCCAGGGCTGAGTTGCGCCGGGACGAAGGTCCCGGAAAGACGCGTGGCCACCCTTATACGTAAGGCGAAGCTTTCCGGTTGCGAGACCGTGGCTTCCCTGACGCCCCGTCTGTATATGGGGCGCAAGCCTTTCCCGGCAACTGTTACGCAGCGTCAGACCCTATGACTTTGAACCTTTACGACACCATGGCCCGCACAAAGCGGCCCTTCACCCCCCACGATCCGAAGCGGGTGACGATGTATGTGTGCGGTCCGACGGTCTATAATTACGCCCATATCGGCAACGCCCGGCCCGTCGTGGCCTTCGACGTGCTGTTCCGCCTGCTGCGCCACACCTATGGCGCAGACGCCGTGATCTACGCCGCCAACGTCACCGACGTGGACGACAAGATCAATCGCAAGGCCGCTGACGAGGGCGTCGACATCTCGGTCATCACCGACCGCTATCTCGAGATCTACAACGCCGATATGTCGGTGCTGGGCGCCCTGCGGCCTACCCACCAGCCCCGCGCCACCCAGACCATGGACGCCATCATCGCCATGATCGGGCGGTTGGTGGACAACAAGGCCGCCTACGCCGCCGAGGGCCACGTGCTCTTCAACACCCAGGCCTATGCCGACTATGGCAAGCTGTCGGGTCACCCGATGGAGGACATGATCGCCGGCGCGCGCGTCGACGTGGCCCCCTACAAGCAGCACCCTGCCGACTTCGTGCTGTGGAAGCCATCCAAGGACAACGAGCCGGTCTGGGAAAGCCCCTGGGGTCCGGGCCGGCCCGGCTGGCACATCGAGTGCTCCGCCATGATCGAGCAGGCCCTGGGCCTGCCCATAGACATCCACGGCGGCGGCATCGACCTGTTGTTCCCGCACCATGAAAACGAGATGGCCCAGGGCCTGTGCGCTGGCCATGACCATGGCGCCGGCAAGGACGCCGAGTACGCCCGCTACTGGATGCACAACGGCTTCCTGAACATGGGCGACGAAAAGATGTCCAAGAGCGTCGGCAACGTCGCCCTCGTCCACGAACTGATCGAACAGGCGCCGGGCGAGGCCCTGCGCTGGGCGCTGCTGGTGGGGCAGTACCGCGCGCCCCTGGACTGGACCAACGAGCTGATCGAGCAGTCAAAGAAGGCACTGGACCGGCTCTATGGCGCTCTGCGCCGTTCCAGCGAGGTGAGGGCGGAGGCCACAGGCCCATCCGTCGCCTTCCTGGAAGCCCTGGAGGATGACCTCAACACCCCGGCCGCCATGGCCGAGTTGTTCGCCATGGCGACGGCTCTGGAGACCGCGCGGGGCGAGGATCGCGCCTATGCCAAGGGCGAGCTGCTCGCCTCGGCCAATCTGATGGGCTTCCTGTTTTCCGATCCGGAATACTGGTTCCAGGCCGGCGTCAGCGATGAGCTGCGCGAGAAGGTCGACGGCCTGATCGCCGACCGGGTGGCGGCGCGGACCGCCAAGGACTGGGCGGCCGCAGACCGCATCCGCGGCGAGCTCACCGCGTTGAACATCGAAGTTATGGACAATCCGACCGGTGCGACCTGGCGGATCAAGGAACAAAGCTGATGCCAGCGATCAACGCCCCCAAGGTCTTCACGCCCGGCGCGGGGCTTACCTTCAAGAAGTCCGGCGGCGGTGGCGGCCCCGGCGGCGAAAAGATCGAGCATCGCATCGGGGTTCAGGCCCCGGCCCGGGTGGTCTGGGAGACCCTGGCCGATCTGGACGCCTGGTCGGAATGGAACCCGCTCTACACGAATGCGCAGGGCAAGCTCGCCATCGGCGGGACCCTGGTTCTGACCCTGCAACTGCCCGACGAGGCGCCCGACACCATTCGCCCGGTGGTCACCGACTGGACTCCCGATAGCCTGCTCCACTGGAAGCTGACCCTGGCCGGCGGCCTGGTGCGCACTGTCCGCTATCTGGAGATCGACGAACTGGCGGAGGCGAGCTGCATCTTCGCCAATGGCGAGATCATGGGCGGCCTGCTGGGCCGCTACGTCGCCCGGCGCATGGGGCGCAAGATGTACCGCGGCTTCGAGGCCATGGGTGAGGCGCTCAAGGTCCGGGCGGAGGCCAGGTGGCGCGCCCAGGGCGGAAACCCTACATCCGCCTCATGATCGACGAGCTCTATTCCAACAAGCTCCTGAAGCTGGCGGCGAACCTGCCGCACGCTGGGCGGCTGCCCCAGCCTGAAGGGTCCTCCGAGAAAATCTCCAAGCTCTGCGGCAGCCGGGTGACCATCGATGTGGTCATGGATGGCGACCGCGTTGGCCAGTTCGCCCAGGACGTGAAGGCCTGCGCGCTTGGCCAGGCCTCGGCCGCGGTGCTGGGCGCCCATGTCTTGGGCGCGACGCTGGCGGAGATCGAGATGGCTCGCGACCAGTTCCGTGCTATGTTGAAGGACGGCGCAGCTGCGCCCGTTGGACGTTTTTCGGACCTAGAGATGCTCGCGCCCGTGAAGGATTACCCGGCCCGCCACACCTCGACGCTGCTGGCGTTCGAGGCCGCGACCGACGCTGTCCGGCAGGCGAGCACCCGAACTAGCCGCGCCGGCATAGCTTGATCGCCACCAACCGTCGGCGTAATCGCTGCGGTTGATTTGCAAGGCGTCTGCGTCCCGGCATGACCTTTTACGAAACCTGCGTCAGAGGTGGGCTCCGCGCCTACAAGCTGACGCTTTCGCCCTGGATCGGGCGCCAATGCCGCTTTCTTCCGACCTGTTCGGAATATGCGGCGGAGGCCCTGATCGGGCACGGCCCCTGGCGCGGCTCCTGGCTCGCGGCCCGGCGGTTGTGCCGTTGTCATCCTCTGGGCGGTTCGGGCTTTGACCCGCCGCCCCCGCCGCGCGGCAAGCCTGAGGGCGCCGCCCGGAAATGGACGTGTGAAACATGATCGACCTGATTTTCCCCGACGGCTCTCAGCGCCAGTATGACGACGGCGCCACGGGCCGTGACGTCGCCGCCTCCATCGCCAAGTCCCTGGAGAAGCGCGCCGTCCTCATCAAGCTGGACGGCAAGCTCTATGACCTTGACCGCGCCCTGCCCTCGGGCGGCGTGTTCGAGATCCTGACGCGCGACGCCCCGGAGGCCCTCGACACCATCCGCCATGACGCCAGCCACGTGATGGCCGAGGCGGTGCAGGAACTGTTCCCCGGTACGCAGGTCACCATCGGTCCCGCCATCGAGGACGGCTTCTACTACGACTTCGCCCGCGACACGCCGTTCAGCCTGGATGATCTGGCCACGATCGAGCAGCGGATGAAGGAGATTGTCGACCGCGACGAGAAGATCGTGCGCGAGGTCTGGAACCGCGACGAGGCCATCGCCCACTTCAAGGAGATCGGCGAGGCCTACAAGGCCGAGATCATCTCCGACCTGCCGGAGAGCGAAGAGATCAGCGTCTATCGCCAGGGCGCCTGGAAGGACCTGTGCCTGGGTCCGCACCTGCCCTCGACGAAGCATGTCGGCAAGGCCTTCAAGCTGACCAAGCTGGCCGGCGCCTATTGGCGCGGCGATCATCGCAACGCCCAGCTGCAGCGCATCTACGGCACGGCCTGGGCCAGCGAGGCCGACCTTGAGGCCTATCTCACGCGCATCGAGGAAGCCGAGAAGCGCGACCACCGCAAGATCGGCCGGGCCATGGACCTCTTCCACCTGCAGGAAGAGGCCAAGGGCATGATCTTCTGGCACCCCAAGGGCTGGACCCTGTTCCGCACGGTGGAGAACTACATCCGCCGCCGCCTGGACCTGGACGGCTACCAGGAGGTCAAGACGCCGCAGATCATGGACCGGGGGCTCTGGGAGCGTTCGGGCCACTGGGAGAAGTTCGGCGCCAATATGTTCGTCTGCGAAACGACGGAAGGCGAGGAGCTGGCCGTTAAACCGATGAACTGTCCGGGACACATCCAGATCTTCAACGTCGGGCAAAAGAGCTATCGGGACCTGCCCCTGCGCCTGGCCGAGTTCGGGGCCTGCCACCGCTATGAGCCGTCCGGCGCCCTGCACGGCATCATGCGGCTGCGCGCCTTCACCCAGGACGACGCCCACATCTTCTGCCGCGAGGACCAGATCGAGGCGGAGACGACCAAGTTCGTTCGCCTGCTCAACTCGGTCTATTCGGACTTCGGCGTGCAGCTCGACAGCGTCAAGCTGGCCCTGCGGCCCGACCTGCGGGCCGGCTCCGACGAGGTCTGGGACATCGCCGAGGACAAGCTCGACCGCGCCGCCCGCCAGGCGGTGAACATCGAGATCGAGCGGATGCCGGGCGAGGGCGCCTTCTATGGCCCCAAGCTCGAGTTCCACCTGCGCGACGCCATCGGCCGGACGTGGCAGTGCGGCACGCTGCAATTGGACTTCGTGCTGCCCGAACGGCTGGACGCCGAATATACGGCCGAGGACGGGTCAAAGCAGCGGCCGGTGGTCCTGCACCGGGCCGTGTTCGGCGCCGTGGAGCGGTTCCTGGGCATCCTGATCGAGAACCATGCCGGCGCCTTCCCGCTATGGCTGGCGCCGACCCAGGTGGTGGTCGCCACAATTACGTCCGACGCCGATGAGTATGCCTTGGCCGTCGCCCAGGAATTGCGCGCGGCGGGCCTGCGGGTTGAGACCGATCTTCGCAACGAGAAGATCAACTACAAGATTCGTGAGCACAGCCTGGCCAAGGCCCCGGTGATCGCCGTGGTCGGGCGTCGGGAAGCCGAGGAGGGCAAGGTGGCGTTGCGGCGGTTCGGATCGGACGGGCAGGAAATCCTTTCGCTCGCGCAAGCCGCGAAGACTCTTGCCTTGGAAGCGTTAGCGCCCGATGTTGCCCGTTCCACGGCGGCGGCTTCGGTTTCGCCCCGTGAACCGGTCGGGGCCAGGGAGGCTGGATGAACGGCATCGCCGCACCGATCGTCGCCTACGAGCCCGCGCCAACGCCTGATTTCGTAAGGCCGCGCCGCAAGGTGTCGGTGGTGATGGTCGTGTTCATGACCGGCGCTGCGCTTGAAGAAAGCGTCGCCTGCGTGCTGGCTGATCCCGCGGTCGATGAGTTCGTCATCGTCGACAACGGTTCGACCCGCGTGGAGGCGGCGCGTCTCGCCGGGGTTGCCGACCGCGACCGCCGGGTGGTGCTGATCAACGGCCAGGGCAATGTCGGATTCGCGCGTGGCGCGAACCTGGGCGCCAAGGCCGCCAGCGGCGAGGTCATCGTCTTCCTCAACCCCGACGCCTTTCTGCAACCGGGCTGTGTCACCGAACTGGTCCGCGCGATCGAGGGCCGTCCGGTCCCCTGTATCGTCGGCGGCCGGGTGTTGAACGCCGACCGCACCGAACAGCGCGGCGCGAGGCGGGGCGACATCACCCCCATCAGCGCCCTGATGAGCCTCAGCCACCTGGCCAAGCACGTGCCGGCCTGGAGCCGCTACGAGGTGCATTGGGAAAACGATGTCGCGCCGGACTGCGTGGCGGCGATCCCCACCATCTCCGGCGCCTGTTTCGCCATGCGTCGCGCCGATTTCGAGGCGGTCCAAGGCTTCGATGAGGGATACTTCCTGCACGTCGAGGACGTGGACCTGTGCTGGCGCGTGCGCCGCGCTGGCGGCGTCGTGCTTTTTCAGCCGAAGGCCGAGGTCGTCCACCTGGGTCACACCAGCCATGCGAGCCCCATCAAGGTCGAATTCCACAAGGGTGTGGGTCTGGCGCGCTACTTCCGCAAGCGCGCGGACAACATTTCCGAAAGCCTGTTGGCCTGGCTGCTCTCGCCGATCATCGTCTGCACCGCCGTGGCGCGTCCCGTCATGTGGCGCGTGCGCGGCCGCGCGACCTAAGGCGCCTTCGTCCTGGCGCTGAGCCAAAAGCGACCACTGACGATAGAGCCTGCCTTGGGCTTCTGATTGATGGATGTTGGATCAATCACGACATCAATCGTGGCTCCTTCATAGGTCCGAACAAGAGCCCACCAGAACGTTCGCGTTCCCGCCGTATTTGTTTTGAGGCTGGTCTTGAGAACCGTTCCGGCGAAGTCCGCATAGGGAACCGGCAGATTTCCCTCGTCGGGAAGAGCGCCGCCGACCTTTTGGAAAAACATTCCACTCGGGATGAAGTAATTCGCTGCGTAGGTGACGCTCTCGCCGCGATCTTTTTGCGCCTTATAGTAGGCAGTCTCGTCTGCGTAGAGCTGCGGCTCGTAGCTAAAAGCCGATAGGTTGATGCTCAGCCTTTTCCCGACCGTGAACTGACTGGCTTGGATCGGGTCTGCCAAATCGAAAACGAGCGGAGTTTCCAGACCAGAGAAGCGCGCAGCGATCGCGATTTCATAGGGCTTCCAGTCTGGGTCGGACGCATCGCCAGAGACCTCAACCTCAACCTGCCCCTCACCTGCGAAGGCGGGATTCACCGTCACCAACTCAGATGCGCCGGACGAATTCTTTTTGATACCAAGGCGCAGCTCTCCGCCTGACGAGTCTCTTACGAGGCACGACATGTCTGACGCGGTGAGCGTGGCGGGCTGGCAGGTCTGTATGAACCGCTCGGCCAATTCAGAAACGGCCGCGGGGTTTCGGCTGTCGAAGACGAATCCGACCATGGAGAAGTGTGAAACGTCGGCCGGCATGGTCCCCCCGGAGAGCCAGTTCGAGCGCCTTAGCGCTCAGTTGATGAGCTTCTGTTAGCCAGCGGGCTGAGGAAACAATCCCGCCTTGGCCACCGACGAGGTCGGCGGCTTGCCTATCAGGTCCGACACCCATTTCGCCGTGCTGATCAGGCCGGGCAGGTCGTAGCCGGTTTCGAACCCGGCCCTCTCCAGCATGTAGACCAGGTCCTCGGTGCCGATATTGCCGGTGGCGTCCGGCGCGAAGGGGCAGCCCCCCAGTCCGCCGCAGCTGGCGTCCAGGATATCCACGCCGGCCTCCACGCCGGCATAGGCGTTGGCCAGGCCCGTGTTGCGGGTGTCATGGAAGTGCAGGCGCAGCTTCTTGTCGCCGATCACCGCCTTCACCGCCTCGACCCGGGCGCGCACGGTCCAGGGGTCGGCCGCGCCGATGGTGTCGGCCAGCGCGATCTCCGCGATGTTCAGGGCCGCCGCCTCGCGGGCGAGCGCCACCACCTGGTCCTGGCTGACCTCGCCGTCGAAGGGGCAGCCGAAGGCCACGGAGAAGGTGGCGCTGATCGGCGGCCCACCCTCGGCGTCGCGGCGGCCGGCGATGGCCGCCAGGGCCGCCATCTGCTCGGCGGTGTTGGCGCCCTGGTTGCGGATGCCGAAACCGTCGGTGGCGCAGACCACGACATTGGCCTCATCGCACTGGGCGGCGACCGCCCGCTCCCAGCCCCTCATGTTCAGCACCAGGCCGATGCGCGAGCGCCCGGCGGCGACGGGAACGCCGGCCATCACCTCCTCGGCGCCGGCCATCTGCGGAACCCGCTTGGGATTGACGAAGGAGACGGTCTCCATCCGCTTGGCGCCGGCGGCCTCCAACTTGCCAATGAAGGCCAGCTTCTGGTCGACGTCCAGCAGGGCCTTCTCGTTCTGCAGGCCGTCGCGGGGCCCGACCTCGACGATCTCGATGAAGCGGCTCATGGCGCGGGCTCCGGGGGCGGGGGCGGCGGCGCGTAGATGCGCAGGGTGGTCTCGTCGCCGTTGGAATAGTCCAGGCCCTTGACCTCGCCGATCTGTCGGGGTTTCAGGCCCCGCGCCCTGATGGCGGCGTCAAAGGCCTTCTGCTCGCGGCTCTCCACCACGGCGGGGCGGTTGTCGGCCAGGGCTTCGGCGGCCTGGTCAGGGCCGCCCAGGTCGGTGGGGGTGCCGAGCGCGAACACCAGGCTGGGTTCGGCGTAGCCGGCCACCGCCACGGGGGCGGGGGCGATCCCTTGGCGAGGCAGAAGGCGAGCCTGGGCCAAGGCCTGCTCGGTGCGTTGCGACAGCCATAGGGGCTCCAGCCGGGGCGCCAGGCCGGCGGCCAGCGCCGTGTGGCCCAGGATTCCAAGGGCGCCGGCCGTGAGCAGGGCCGTCTCGGCGCGGCCCTTCATCAACAGGTAGGCGCCCGCGAAGCCCGCCGCCGCAACCAGGGACCCCGCCACCAGGGCGGAGGGGAGATCGGAGGCGTCGCCGTACTGGCTCATCAGGTAACCGACTCCACCCGCCAGCAGGGCGCCAGCTAGGGCCGATAGGCCGGCCCCGCTCCAGCGCACCCGATCGCCCAGCGGCTCGCGCAGGGCCGCCGCGGCCAGCCAGGCCAGGGCGCCATAGGCCGGCAAGGTGTAGTGGACCAGCTTGGTGGGGGTCAGCTCGAAGGCCAGGAAGGCTGGGACCAGCCAGGCCAGGGCGAACCGGACGCCCGGCTCGGCGCGATGACGCCAGCCATAGGTCAGGGCGGTCGGCAGCAGCAGGGTGGCCGGGAAGAACAACAGTGGGGTGGCGAGCGTGTGATAGCCGGGTGGCGCGCCATGGCTCTCCTGGCCGCCAGCCAGTTTCGGGGCCAGGTCTCCCACCAGGGCCGCGCTCCAGAATCCGCCATCGGTGGCCACGGTCACCGCCCAGGCCCAGGGACCGACGACGGCGGCGAACAGGATCAGGCCCCAGCTCCAGCCCAGGCTCTTCAGCCAGGGGGCCTTGCGGTCCCAGGCCCACAGCGCGATGGCGGTGAGCGCCACCACCATCAGGCCGACCGGGCCCTTCACCAGCACCGCCGCCGACAGGCCGGCCCAGAACAGCAGCCGAGTCAGCCGGCCGGCCGGGGCGCCGTTGAGGCTGCCCGCATAGACCCGGGCAAGCGCCGCGACCGCCAAGGTCGTGGTCCCGCAAAGCACCGCGTCGGTCTTGGCGATAAAGGCCTCCGACGACAGCAGGAAGGTCGAGGCGAGGGTCGCGCCCGCCAGCAGTCCGGTGGGGCCGCCGAAGAACACGGCCGCGCCCCAGGCGCAGGCCGCGGCCGCCAGCATGGCGCCCAGCAGGGAAGGAATCCGATAGGCCCAGATGTCTCGGGCTTCGGCTTCAGACAGCAGGGCGACCGATCCGGCCTGCAGCCAGTAGATGCCCACTGGCTTCTTGAAGCGGGGCTCGTCCTGGAAACGGATCACCACGAAATCGCGGGTTTCCAGCATCTGGGCGGTCGCCTGAGCGAAGCGTGATTCGTCGCGATCCAGCGGCGGCACGGCGAAAACACCGGGCAAGCCCGCCAGGAAGGCGATCAGGGCGGCCAGGGCTGGACCACGCCAACCCCGGCTCCAACGTTCGAGAAATCCGTCCAGAGTCATGTGGGCTTGATAGCACGATCCTTCCAGCCGCCGACTTTTCCGGTAAGGAGGGGCATGGCCAGACCCGCAGCCTCAGCGCCCGACATCTCCGTGGTGGTTCCCGTCTTTGACGAGGAGGGCGCCGCGCCCGATCTGGCGCGGGAAATCGCCGCGGCGTTCAATGGGCGAAATTACGAGATGGTCTTCGTCGATGACCGGTCGCGGGACGGCACCGTCGCGGCGCTAACGGCGTTGAAGGCCGAACTGCCGCAGCTTCGGGTCCTGACCCACCGGTCCAATTCCGGTCAGAGCCGCGCCATCCGCACCGGCATCCTGGCCGCCCGTGGCGACGTCATCGTCACCCTGGACGGTGACGGTCAAAATGACCCCGCCGATGGTCCCAAGCTGGTGGACGCCCTGCTGGCCGGTCCGGCCAACCTTGCCCTGGTGGGCGGCGAGCGGGTCAAACGCCAGGACAGCCAGGCCAAGAAGATCGCCTCCAGGTTCGGCAATGGCGTGCGCAAGCGCATGCTGAAGGACACCGCCAACGACACCGGCTGCGGCCTGAAGGCTTTCCGCCGCGAGGCCTTCCTGCGGCTTCCCTATTTCGACCACATCCACCGCTACATCCCGGCCCTGATGATCCGCGAGGGATACCGGGTGGACTTCGCGCCGGTGAATCACCGCCACCGCCAGACCGGCAGGTCGAAATATACCAATCTTGGTCGGCTGATGGCCTCGGTCTCCGACCTGCTCGGCGTCATGTGGCTGCAGACCCGGGCGCGCAATCCGGGCGGCGCCGACGAGGTCTAGTAGACCAACCTGGCGGTGAAGCGCCTTTTCGGGCCGCGCCAAAGCGGTTAACCCTTCAAGGCTCGCCGGGCTTGCCGGCCGCCTTAGGGGGCTTTCGCGATGTTCGCCGCGTTTCCGCTGCTGGCCCTGCCAGTGCTTGTCTACAATCTGATCGCGCTGACGCTGACCGGGGGCTTCTCGGCCTTCGACGCCTCGACGCGGGTGAGCGAGGAGCTGTTCGTCATCCAGATGACCTCCAAAGCGGCCTGGCCGGTCAGCCTCGGAGACCTGCTGCTGGCCGCGGCGCTGGTGGTGCTGTTCATCGAGCTGCTGAAGTCGACCACGAGCCGGCGGGTCGCCATCGTCAATCACTCGCTGTCGATGATCCTGTTCATCATCTGTCTGGTGGAGTTCCTGCTGGCGCCCGCTTTCGCGACCTCAACCTTCTTCCTGCTGACGATCATGGTGCTGCTCGACGTGCTCGCCGGCTTCATTGTCACCATCGTCGCGGCGCGACGGGATATCGACTTCAGCCCCGAAGGCGGCTGACATCGCCCCTAGGTGAGGGCCGTGAAGATCAAGGCCACCACGGCGACGTCGAACATGCGGATGAAAGCGAACATGGGGCGCCCCGTTGGGATGGTCACCCCGGGGGTCAAGCAAGACCGGCGCCAGAGAGGGCGTTTCTGATGGCGCTCTTCTTCGACACCGGTTGGTTCGACGCTCGGTTGGCGGAACGTGGCCTGTCAAGGCGCGTGATGGCCGCTGCGGCCGGGATGTCCGAGGCCGATCTCACCCTGGTGTTCAAGGATCAGCGGGAGCTTTCGGCGGCGGAGGTGGCGGCTTTTGCGGAGCTGCTGGGCGCGGCCCCGGCGGAGATCGCCCGGCAGGCCGGCGTCTCGACGCCGGTTCCCGGCGGTGGGCCGGAGGCGCGGTTTTCGTCCCTGGAACGGCGGGTGGCGGCGCTGGAGGCCGAGTTGGCGCGGCTTAGGCGCTAGATCTCGGTCTTGCCGATGGAGCCTTTGCGGGCGCGACGGTCAGCCTTGCCGGACCATTCGGTGGCCCCATAGATATTTCTTGCCGCCCCCAGCGTTTCGGGGCCGCCGCGCAGGCCGCGCTTCTGGCCGTCCTGCCCCATGAGCTGGGCGCTGAACACGCTGGGGCCTTCCGCCGAGTGATCGGGCGTGGGCCGCACGGGGTCACCGGTGATGATCGCCGGGACGCTGCGATCGTCGGTGTCGTGCAGGCTTTCACTGTCATCGACCCGGCCCCGGTAGGTCCGGCGTGCCTGGGCGGCTCTGCGAAGGGGATCGATAGGCGAGGTCATGACAAGGTGATCCTGACTCCGCCTTCGTTAAAAAATGACGCCCTAGGTCTTGGAGATCAGCTTCTCGATCTGGGCCTGCATCTCTTCCATCCGTCGTTTCATCTCGTCCAGGGCCGGGTCGGAAGCCGCGGCGGGCGCGGGATCTGGCGCGCGCGCCGCCTGGGTCGGCTCGTCGGTGCGGGTGTAGGCGAAGGGCGAGAACATCTTCATGGCCCGGTCGAACAGGGCCAGGTTCTGGCGGATCTGATCGTCATAGACGCCGATCCCGGCGCCTTGGCCGAGCGTCGAGAACTGGGAGCGCATGCGCTCCTGCTGCTCGGCGAAGGTCGACAGCGACAGTTCCAGATACGACGGCAGGAAGGCTTGCATGGAGTTGCCGTAGAAGCCGATCAGTTGCCGCAGGAACTGGATGGGCAGCAGGTTCTGGCCCTCGCGCCCTTCTTCCTCGACGATGATCTGGGTCAGGACCGAGCGGGTGATGTCCTCGTTGGACTTCGCGTCATAGACCACGAAGTGGATGCCCTGTTTGACCATGTCCGAGAGGTGCTCGAGCGTCACATAGGAGCTCGACGCGGTATTGTAGAGCCGCCGGTTGGCGTACTTCTTGATGACCACGCGGTCTTCGTTGGACTTGCCGCTGTTACCCTGAGCGCCCGCCATCCCAAATCCTTCTCTAGGCCCGCCCCCCGTGGCGAGCCCTATCTTGCGGCGCAGTATCGCGGATGCGAGCGCGTTCGCAAAGCGCGCTCCGGTGGAACACGAACGATTTCACCCCCTTGCTCATTCTCCAGCGGTTCTCGATAGATAGGGTTCAAGCGCTTGAAGGAGCCTGTCATGTCCGATGTCGTCATCGTCTCGGCCGCCCGCACCCCGGTCGGATCGTTCAACGGGGCGCTCTCCGCCCTTCCGGCGCATGAACTGGGCAAGATCGCCATCCTTGCCGCCATTGAGCGCGCGGGGATCACCGCCGCCGACGTGGAGGAGGTGATCATGGGCCAGGTGCTGCAGGCCGGCGCCGGCCAGGGCCCCGCCCGCCAGGCCTCCATCAACGCCGGCATCCCGCAGGAAAGCCCGGCCTGGAGCCTCAACCAACTCTGCGGCTCGGGCCTGCGCGCGGTGGCCCTGGGCGCCCAGCAGATCGCCGATGGCTCGGCCGGCATCGTCATCGCCGGCGGCCAGGAGAGCATGAGCCAGTCGCCTCACGCCTCACAGCTGCGCACCGGCACCAAGATGGGCGACACCAGCTTTGTCGACACCATGGTCAAGGACGGCCTGCTGGACGCCTTCCACGGCTACCATATGGGCCAGACCGCCGAGAACATCGCCTCCCGCTGGCAGATCACCCGCGGCGAACAGGACGAATTCGCCGTCGCCAGCCAGAACAAGGCCGAGGCCGCCCAGAAGGCCGGCAAGTTCGCCGGCGAGATCGCGCCGGTCACCATCAAGGGCCGCAAGGGCGACGTGATCGTCGACCAGGACGAATACATCCGTCACGGCGCCACGCTCGACAGCGTCTCGGGCCTGCGCCCGGCCTTCAACAAGGAAGGCTCGGTCACCGCCGCCAACGCCTCGGGCCTCAATGACGGGGCCGCGGCCCTGGTGCTTATGAGCGCCGAGGAAGCCAAGAAGCGTGGGCTGAAGCCCCTGGCCCGCATCGCGTCGTGGGCCTCGGCCGGCGTCGATCCGGAGATCATGGGCACCGGCCCGATCCCCGCCAGCCGCAAGGCCCTGGAAAAGGCCGGCTGGTCGGTGGGCGACCTGGACCTCATCGAATCCAACGAGGCCTTCGCCGCCCAGTCGATCTGCGTCGTGCGCGATCTGGGCCTCGATCCGGCCAAGGTGAACGTCAACGGCGGCGCCATCGCCATCGGTCACCCCATCGGCGCCTCGGGCGCTCGCATCCTGACCACCCTGCTGCACGAGATGAAGCGCTCCGGAGCCAAGAAGGGCCTCGCCACGCTGTGCGTGGGCGGCGGGATGGGCGTGGCCATGTGCGTCGAGCAAGTCTAGCGGCGGTTTGACCCAGCGCCGGAGCAACCGGCGCGGGAACAGTTTTAGGGAGATACAGGAATGGCCAGAGTCGCATTCGTCACGGGCGGGACCCGAGGCATCGGCCGCGCGATCTGCGAGCGCCTGAAGGCCGATGGCATGAGTGTCGCCGCCGGCTACTCCGGGAACGAGGAGGCCGCGGCCGCCTGCGCCAAGGAGCTTGGCGTCATGGTGGTGAAGGGCAATGTCGGTAACTTCGAGGACTGCGAGCGGGCGGTGAACGTGGTGATGGCCGAGCTCGGCCCCATCGACGTGCTGGTCAACAACGCCGGCATCACCCGCGACGGGGTCTTCCACAAGATGAAGCCCGAGCAGTGGTCCGAGGTCATCCGGGTCAACATGGACAGTGTCTTCAACATGACCCGCCACGTCATCGAGGGCATGCGCGAGCGCGAGTGGGGGCGGATCATCAACATCTCGTCGATCAACGGCCAGAAGGGCCAGATGGGCCAGACCAACTATTCCGCCGCCAAGGCCGGGGTCATCGGCTTCACCAAGGCCCTGGCCCTGGAGAACGCCCGCAAGGGGGTGACGGTCAACTGCATCGCGCCCGGCTATATCGACACCGAGATGGTGCAGGCCGTGCCGGAGAACGTGCTGGCCTCGATCATCAGCCAGATCCCGGTGGGCCGCCTGGGCAAGGGCGAGGAGATCGCCGACATGGTGGCCTTCCTGGCCGGCGAGCATGCCGGCTACGTCACCGGTTCGACCCTGTCGCTGAACGGCGGTCAGTACATGGCGGGGTAGGGCGCCGGGGCCACACCGGCGCGATCAAGGCGTTTGGAGCTTGAGCGTAGGCCTATTGGCGTCCAAAAAGCGCCCCAGTCGTCGAGCATCACACCCCCCTGATGATAACCGAAAACCCGGCGCCTGCCTGCAAGCTCGCCCTCGTCATGGCCCTGGCCATGACGGGGCTGCTGGCTGAGCCCGCCTGGGCCGGGCCTGACAATCTAAGGGAAAGCCTGTTTGGCCAGCACCCGGCGGCGGGGCGCAATCAGTCGCCCCCCGTCGCCCGCTATGTCAGCCAGGAGGGGGACGTCTTCGTCCTCGACCGCAGCCAGAACCGGCCGCTGCTGAAGTTCCAGGACAGCCCCGAGGTCTGGGCGCTGAAGCCCCAGCCCGCGCCGCGCGGCGACATCATCTACAAGAACGACCTGGGCGAGCCGGTGCTGCGCGCCACCCGCCTGGGGGGGCTGACCCTGTTCACCGAGGGCCGGCCCGGCGGCACGGCGGCGGCCCTGGCCGGGGGCGGCCCGGCCCTGCGCC
>NZ_JBBKVV010000123.1:0-12053 GCF_037968635.1 Phenylobacterium sp. | reverse complement strand
TCTGCTGGGCCATGGCGGCGGGCGCCAGGGCGGCGGCGCTCAGCGCGAGCCCCGACTGCGCCAGCAGGTCACGCCGGCTTGGCGCGCCACCGCGGGATTTTGATGCCATGGTTCCCCCTCATGGCCGCCATGGCGGGCGGTCATGGGAAGACTAGCGCGGGGCGGCCAAGGCTGTTCACCTTGTTTCTTGCGCTGGATGAATTCGCCGACCCAGGACTCGCGGGCTTGCGTCAGTGCGTTCGTCTATCCGAACTTCTCCATGTCCTCGTCGGAGACCTCGTAGTCGCCATAGACGTTCTGCACGTCGTCGTCGTCGTCCAGGGCGTCCAGCAGCTTCATGAGCGTGCCCACCGGATCTCCGCTGATCGGCGTGCCGCCCTTGGCGCGCCAGATGATCTTGGTGGACTTGGCTTCGCCCAGGCTGGCTTCGAGCGCTGCGGCGACCTCGGCGAAGGACTCGTAGGCGGTGAAGATGGTGTGGGTTTCCTCGTCGGACTCCACATCCTCGGCGCCGGCCTCGATGGCGGCCTCCATCACCTTGTCCTCGCTCCCGACCTTGGCCGGGTAGACGATCTGGCCCAGACGATCGAACATGAAGGCGACGGAGCCGGTGGCGCCCATATTGCCGCCGTTCTTCGAGAAGGTGGACCTGATGTTGGCCGCCGCGCGGTTGCGGTTGTCGGTCAGGCCCTCGACGATCAGGGCCACGCCCCCCGGGCCGAAGCCCTCGTAGCGGACTTCGTCGTAGGATTCGGCATCGCCGCCGGCCCCCTTCTTGATAGCCCGGTCGATGTTGTCCTTGGGCATGGACTCGGCCTTGGCGTTGGCCACGGCCAGGCGCAGGCGCGCGTTCATGGTGGGGTCGGGAAGGCCTGACTTGGCAGCCACGGTGATCTCGCGGCTCAGCTTGGAAAACAGCTTGGAACGCACCGCATCGGCACGTCCCTTGCGGTGCATGATGTTCTTGAACTTGGAATGTCCGGCCATGATGTGGTCTGTTGTTCTCGTTCAGGCGGTGGGTTGAGCGCTTCTAACGCCCGGGGGCGAGGAAGGCCAGCGGGGGAGGAACCTCCCCGTTTTCGAAGGGTTTGAGTGGCATGAAAGAGCAGTACGAACCGATGAGCGACTATGCTGAGGCGTGGGACGGATCCCTGATCTACGGCAAGGAGTATCGTCGGACGGGGTTGGGCCCGATGGCCGCGTCGAGCGCCATGTTCGGAACCTTCTTGCTGGGCGCCCTGGTGGGCGTCGGCGTCATGGTGCTGTTGCGCCAGTTGGACGACGCCAACGACGGTGGGGTCATCCTTCGTCGGGTCTAGCGGGATGAGGAAAAGTGGGAACCGGTTTTCCGCCCGCATCCCGCTCTTCTAAAAACCTAGATCACGGATGTGATCTAGGCCGGCTCGCAGTCGATCTGGGTGATCGCGCCGTTCTCCAACCTATAGATGGCGTCCTGCGGTACGGGCAGGCTCAGCATTTCCTCGCGGGGCAGCTTGCCGTAGATGCCGCGCAGATAGCGGCCTGCCAGGCCGTGGGAGACGACGATGACCCTCTCATCCTCGCCGATCGAGTCCAGCCAATCGGACAGCCGCCCCCAGATGCCCTCGAACCGCTCGCCATCAGGCGCCTGAAAATAGCGTTCCGGATAGGGCACGTCGGGTGGTCGCCGGGCCGCCAGCTCATCGATGGAGAGGCCGTCCCAGGAGCCCATGCTGGCCTCGGCCACACGCGGATCGAAGCTGGGGTCCAGGGTCCCGCCCATGGCCTCGCCGATGATCGCCGCCGTCTGCCTGGCCCTGCCGAGCGGGCTCACCACCATCCGCCAGCCGGTGGCGTCGGGGACGAGCCGGTTCAGCAACTCACCCATCCGCCGGGCCTGGGCCTGGCCCAGCGGGGTCAGGGGCGAGTCCAGCGCGCCCTGATAGTGGCGCGCCAGGTTCGACTCCGTCTGGCCATGACGGACGAGGTAGATCACCGCTTGCGGCGGACGACCGGGTGGGAAGACGACAGGCCGCCGTCGACCACGATGGCCTGGCCATTGACGTACGAGGCCTCGTCACTGGCCAGGAACAGGGCGGCGTTGGCGATCTCGATGGGCACGCCGCCGCGGGTCAGCGGGTTGAGCTGGCCGATCTTGTCCTCGTTGCCGCGCGCCCGAGCGCCGTCGAAGATCGGCTGGGTCATGCCGGTCTCGATCAGGCCAGGGCAGATGGCGTTGACCCGCACGCCCGTGCCGTAGAACTCGTTGGCGGAGGTCTGGGCCAGGTTGATGACGCCGGCCTTGGAGGCCGAATAGGGCGAGCCGCCCGCGCCGGAGCGGATGCCGGCCACCGAGGCGGTGCAGATGATCGAGCCCTTTCCCTTTGGGATCATCACCCGGCTGGCGTGCTTCACCAGCAGGAAGGCGCCCACCAGGTTGACCCGCAGAATCTCCGTCCAGAAGGCGGCGTCCTGGTCGTCGAAACCGGTCCAGCCGCCAGAGATGCCGGCATTGGCCCAGGCGACGTCGAGGCCCCCGTATTCGGAGACGGCCTTGGCCACCAGGCTGGCCACGAAGGCTTCGTCGCCCGCGTCGCCCGCCACCGAGACGGCCCTGCCGCCAGCGTCGGTGACCATTTTGGCGGTCTCGTGGACGGTGTCCATCTTGTCGGCCAGGACCAGGCTGGCGCCCTCCTGGGCGAACAGGACCGAGGCCGCGCGGCCGATGCCGGAGCCCGCGCCGGTGATGATGGCGCTCTTGCCGGTAAGACGTCCCATGGGAATTCCTTTGCTCTGAATGCTTGCCCGGCGTCAGCCGAGGATGAAGTTGACCACCAGCCCGGCCGCGATCAGCAGGCAGAGCGGCGAATAGTAGAGGCGGTTGAGCCGGTAGAAGCTTGTGGCCCGGGTCCGGCGCCAGAGGGCCGGGACATAGCCGGCGATTCCTCGGGCCAGGAAGACGAAGGTCATGGCGATATACGCCAGGGCGAAGGCTGGCCGCCAGGGGCCGTCCCAGGCCTCGACGCTGAACATCAGCACCGTCAGCGCGCCGCCCAGGATGGCGCCGGCGACGAGAACCGTCAGCCAGATCGGCGGCATGCCCGCGCCGGGACGCGCGCCCATAACCTTGTCCGACAGGGAGACCGGGTCCTTGCCGGGCCAGTAGATTCCGGCCGCCCAGGCGAAGTGCAGCAGGCTGATGGCGGTCAGCGCCGCCGCCAGGGCGAGGGCGACGGGATTGGTCACTTGGTCTTTGCGACCGCGGCCAGGATGGCGTCGGCGACGATGTCGTAAAGGGCCGGCGGCACGTCGTGTCCCATGCCGGGGATCACCCGAAGTTCGGCGTTTGGAATTGCGGCCGCCGTGGCCTCACCGCCCCGCAGCGGCACCAGCGGGTCGTCGGCGCCGTGCAGGACGACGGTGGGAACCTTGAGTTTCTTCAGCGCTTCGGTGCGGTCGCCATAGGCGCGGATGGCGGCCATCTGGCGGGCCGACCCCGTCGGGTTGAAGGCGCGACCATGCTCGGCGATCACGCGTTCGCGCAAAGCGCCTTCCGGCCAGGGGTAACCCGGGCTGCCGATGGTCTCGGCATTGGCCACGCCGTGGGCGATGAAGGCCTCGCGGTCGGTCTCTGGATTGGGCGGCGCAACGGTCAGCACCGCGCCCGCCTCCGGTGTCGGGTCCATGGTTCCCGGCGCGCCGCTGGCCGACATGATGGAGGTGAGCGACAGGACGCGGTCGGGCTGCTCGATGGCGATCACCTGGCTGATCATCCCGCCCATGGAGACGCCGGCGATGTGCGCCTTGTCCGCGCCGATCGCGTCCAGCACGGCCATGGCGTCGTCACTCATGTCCGACAGCGTGTAGGCCTGGCCCGGTTGGAACCAGGTGGAGAGGCCGGTGTCGCGGTTGTCCATGCGCACGGCCCGGAAGCCCTTGTCGGTCAGCTTGGCGCAGAAGGCCTGCGGCCACCGCGTCATCTGGGAACCCAGGCCGTTGACCAGCAGGATGGTCTCCGGGCCGGCGCCGAACACCTCGTACTCGATCGCCACGTCGCCGTTCTTCGCCTTGGGCATAGGTGTTCTCCCGGTTGGTTGGGGTTGCTCCCCCACTTCGTCATCCTAGGCCTTGTGCCTAGGACCCCTCCAGCCGTTGCTCAAGTGTTGCAAGGCGAGGCGGCCGGTTCACGGCTGCGATGAAGATCTCAGCGCAGCCGTGAGAGGGGTCCTCGCCACGAGGGCGAGGATGACGAGATTTGGGGGTTACGGCACCATCACCACGCGGCCCACGGCGGCGCGGCTTTCGATATAGGCGTGGGCGGCGGCGGCTTCCGACAGCGGGAAGACCCGGTCGATCACCACCTCGAGCTCGCCCTTGGCGGCGTCGTTGATCAGCCTCTGGACGTTGTCGTGCACCCGGTCGGTGCCGATCTCGGCGCCGAGGAACACGCCGGAAACGGCGCGGTTGCCGCCCATCAGCGAGCCGACATCGACGACCATGGGCTCGCGTCCGGCGTTTCCGACCAGGGAGACCCGGCCGCGATAGGCCAGGGAATTGATCGAGCCCTGCAGCGTGGAGCCGCCGACCGAGTCGACGACGACGTCCGCGCCCTTGTTGTCGGTCAGGCGGCGGACTTCCTTGGCCACGTCGTGCTGGGTGTAGTTGATGCCGTGGTCCAGACCCAGACGCTTCAGCTTCTCCAGACGCTCGTCGGAGGAGGCCGTGGCCAGGATTAGGCCCGCGCGGGCCCGCTTGGCCAGCTGGATGGCGGCCACGCCCACGCCTGAGGCGCCGGCCTGGATCAGGACGGTCTCGCCCTTCTTCAGGCGGCCAAATTCAAACAGGCAGTCATCGGCGGTGCCGAAGGTCACCGGAATCGCGGCGGCCATCTTCACGTCGTAACCGTCCGGAATGACCCAGCAGTTGCGGGCGGCCACGGCGCGCAGGGCGGCGTGACTGCCGTAGTTCATCAACGTCGCGACCTTCTGGCCGACCTTCAGGTGTTCGACCTCGGGGCCGACCTCGATGATGGTTCCGGCGGCCTGGTAGCCTACGACGTGGGGCTTGGTGACCAGCTGGCCGCCGAAGCGGCTCAGGACGTCGCCGCCCTCGATGGCGATGGCCTCGACCGCGATGATCACGCCCTTGGGGTGGCATTGCGGATCCGGCACGTCCTCATATTTCAGGACTTCGGGCCCGCCATTCTCGTAATAGACAGCAGCCTTCATGGGACTCTCCTAATGAATTAAAACAAATGTTTGACTTAGGTCTCACGCCCAAGCTGACTAGGCAAGTCGAGGAAATCTAAAGGCAGGAGGGCCGTCTTGGAACTGGCGAAACCGCGAGTCGATATCGGGCTCTCCACCAACCACCTGGAACCCATGCTGACCTTCTGGCAGGGCGAAGCGGGGATCGCCTTCGACCACCTGCTGAAAATCCGCCGTGGCCAGGACCAGCACCGCCACGACGCCCTGGGCTCAGTGCTGAAGATCAATCACCACGCTGATCCGCTGCCCGACACCCCCGCCACCGGTTACCGCGAGCTGATCGTCGCCCGGCCGGGCCTGACCTCGCCAAAGACCCTCACCGATCCGGACGGCAACCGCGTGACTCTGGTTCCCCCCGGCTGCGAGGGTGTGACCCAGATCGGCATCCGGCTGGCGGTCCGCGACCTTGGCGCCCACAGGAAATTCTATACCGAAGGCCTGGGGCTCATCGAGGAGACGCCCGGCGCCTTCCGGGCCGGCGAGACGCTACTGATCCTTGAGGAAAGCCCCGACGCGCCCTCCGACGCCGGCATGCAGGGCAAGGGCTGGCGCTATATCACCTTCCAGGTCTTCAAGGTCGACGAGGAGCACGCGCGGATTCTGGAGCAGGGAGGCCGCCAGGCCATGCCGCCCACGACGCTCGGGACCACCGCGCGCATCTCCATGGTGCGTGATCCGGACGGCAACTGGATCGAAATCTCCCAGCGCGCCTCCATCGTGGGAACTCTTCAGGCGCAATGAGATTGCCGTTCTTCGAACGCGTTCGATAGAATGCGTCGCGCGGGGGGAATCGACTTCAACCATGGACGAGACGAAGCGGGCCAATGTCGCCCTGGTGATCGAGACCATGTACCAGGTCGCCGCCAACCCCGACGCCTGGCAGCAACTGACGGATGCCCTGGCCGATGCCGGTGACCTGCAGGACATGCCCCTTGAGGCCGTCGAGGACATGGCCCGCAGCCAGGATGTCGCCCGGCTGACCGCGCGGCCGGAGGAAGGCCCGACACCCGCCGGGCGAAACGACATCGGCTGGATCGTGCTGTCGTCGCGATGCAAGGCGTTGGCGGCCAACGGGCTGGCCCAGGAGATGATGGCCTCGGGCCTCGGGCGACTGATGATCGGGGCCGAGCTCACCTTCGACGATCCCGCCAACGCGGAGGCCCTGACCCGGGCGCTCGCCCAGGCCCGCGCCCAGGCGGGCGGCCAGACTATCCTGCGGCTCGATCGCGGCGAGGACGACAGCCCGTCCTTCGCCTATGTGGCGCCGGCCCGCGCCCTGCCCGGCGTCGCGGACGCCGCCCCCGAGCTGGCCGACGATGACCAAGCCTATGCCCTGATCTTCCCGGCGGTGGAGGAGACCGGTAAGCTGTGGTCTTCCATCCGCGAGAGCTTCGGCCTGACGCCCGCCGAACTACGTCTGGCCCGCAAGCTGCGGGACGGCCGCTCGCTGAAGGAGGCCGCCGACGAGTTGGAGGTCAGCGTCAACACCCTGCGCAACCAGCTCCGGGCCATCTTCGACAAGATGGGGCTGAAGCGGCAGAGCGACCTGATCCGGGCCCTGACCCAACTGTCCTCGGTGGCCAGCGCCATTGAGACCCAGAGCCTGGGAATGATTCCGCTGGCCAGCGCCGACGCCCCGCCCGTGGTGGCCATCACCTTGAGGGATGGCCGCCGCCTGGCCTATCGCGACTATGGCCACCCCTCCGGCCGGCCGGTGCTGATCTTCCATGAGGGTCTGGGGTCCAGTCTGCTGCCGCCCGGGGCCCAGGGGTTGGCCTGCGAACTGAACCTGCGGCTGATCTGCGCCGAGCGCCCGGGGTTCGGTCAGTCCGACCCCAGTCCGGACTACAGCTTCGACAGCGTCGCTGACGACATGGTGGAACTGTGCGACCAGTTGGGCCTGTCCGAGGTCCGCATCGGCGCCATCCTTTCGGGCGCGCCTTCGGCGATCCAGACGGCGGTCCGCCTGGGTCCGCGCGCCGCCGGCGTGCTGCTGTGTTCGGGGCGGCCGCCCCGACCGGTCAGCGATATTCACGCCAAGAGCCCGCTCACCTTGTTCCGCTCGCGGATCGAGAGCAATCCGTGGGTGATCGAGACCTTCTACGCGATCCTGCGCCTGCGGATGTCGAGCCAGCTGGTGGATCGTATTGTGCGCGGGGCAACCGCAAGCTCCCCGGGCGACGCCGCCTATTTCGATGAGAACGCCCATATCGCCAGCTATATCGCCGCCTATGTCGGCGAATCCCTGGCACGCACGAGCCGGGGGGCGGCCGACGAGGTGAAGGCCTTCCGCCGCGCCCGCAACCTGACGGTCGCCGACCTGCAGTGTCCGCTTGAAGTCTGGCACGGGGATCAGGACGCTCTCGCCCCCCTGGCCGACCTGCTGGACTATCTGGGCGACAAGCCCCGCAGAATTCGGGTGATCCCCGGCATCGGCCACCTGATGGCCCTGAAGCACTGGGACGAGCTGCTGCGCCGCGCTGCGGCCTGAGAAGGCCCCAAATCGGGGACACATAGTCCGTTTGGATCATGCGGGGTGTGGTCAGACCCGTCAGACAGGGTTTGCGAACTCTAAAGACCTACCCCCAAGGGTCGACCGAGTGTCCCGTCATCAATGTCCAAGGCGCGTCCGCGCCTGCCGCCGACGCCCGGCGCATGGACCTTGGCTGGCGAGCCTCTGGCCTCTCGCGGGGGCGGCTTGTCGACGGATCTGGAGAGCGTCCGTCGGTGAGTTGAACGATCACCCGTGAACCCATGAATCCAAGGCTGGGGGGCCAACCAAAATGAAGAAGATCTATATTCCCGTCGTCGTCGCCGGGGCTCTGATGCTGACCGCCTGGGGTGCGCCGCAGATCGCCGCGCCGACCGCCCTGACCGCGCCGACCCCCATCGAGGGCTCGGCCGGCAAGTACGCCTCGCCCTTCACCTCAGACGGCGTCACCGCCGGCTGGGTGACGAAGTCGATGTCGGTGAAGGCCGCCGGCCAGATCGGCTCGATGGCGGGCAACTACGCTGGTCAGAAGGCCATGGAACAGGTGCCCTTCGTCGGCGGCTTCCTCGGCAAGAAGGCCGGCGCCGCCATGGGTCGGGGGGTGGCGCTGAAAGCTATCGGCGGCGAGGAGTTCCTGCGCTCTTCGACGGACATGTCCTTCAACTCGCTGAACGACATGGCCGTGTTCATGTACGTCAACCACTCCACCAACCCCGAGTACCAGAAGATCCTGGACGCGACCTACGCGATCTATCCGGACTTCCAGGTCGCCTACCTGCCTGCGCTGCAGAGCGCCTCGGTCGGCAAATAACCACCAGCAATACGGGAGTCGGCCGCGCGTCGGGCGCGGCCGATGACCCTGCGAAATTCCAGGCGGCCACCCCAAGGGCCGTCCACGCCAAGGGGGCGATCATGCGCATTCAAACCACCACCATCGGTCTGCTGGCCGTCCTCGGCATCGCGGCGGCCGGGCCGGCCCTCGCCGCGCCAAAGCTGAAGCCGCAGGGCTCAGCCACGGTCTACCGCGACACCACCACCTCCGATGGGGTGAAGGGGATCGGCACCGAGAGCCAGGACATCGTCTCCATGGCCGACGCCATGTTCCGTGACCTGCTGAACGTGCCGGAGCTGATGAACCGACCGACCCCGCCGCGGATCATCGTCGACCCGAAGTTCTTCCGGAATGAAAGCTCCGAGATCATCGACAAGGCCCTGATCACCGACCGGATCCGGGTCAACCTGCTGCGTGCCGCCGGTGGCCGGATGCGGTTCATCGGCCGCGAATACGCCGGTGCGGTGGAAGAGGAACGCGCCCTGAAGGACGCCGGCAGAGTGGATGTCGGAACCACCGGCCGCACCCGCGCCCAAGCCGGCGCCGACTACCGTCTGGTGGGCCGCATCGGCACCCGGGACGCCATCGACACCCGCACGGGCACGACCTCGCGGTTCAGCCAGTACACCTTCGAGCTACTCGACATGGAGTACGGCGAGATCATCTGGTCGAACCTGTACGAGTTCAAGAAAGAGAACCGCGACGACGTCGTCTACCGCTAGGCCAGACGATGAAACTCGCAGCCCTCTCAGGGGCGCTGGCGGTCGCAGCCTTTGGCGCGGCCCAGGCCAAGCCGCCCCCGCCTCTGCCGCCCGTCCCCTACGACGCCGGGCCGGAGACCTTTGTCGGCCGTCTGGCCACCGATCAGCCCACCAACCGGGTCCTGAACCAGATGGAGATCGGCGCCCGGGCCTTCTGGCGCGCCGACTACTCCATGGCCAAGCCGGCGCTGGACGACGCCATTATGCGCATCGACTCGGTGTTCGCCGACAACGCCAACGCCGCCAACGCCCGAAAGCTCTGGTACGACGAGGGGTCCAAGGACTTTAAAGGCGAGCCCTACGAACGGGCCATGGTCTTCATGTACCGTGGTCTGATCTACCTGCATGACGCCGACTACGAGAACGCGCGCGCCGCCTTCCGGCGGGGCCTGATGCAGGACGCCTTCGCCGAGGAAGACCAGAATCGGTCCGACTTCGCGCTGCTGCTATTCCTCGACGCTTGGGCCAGCCACCTGAACGGCGACACCGACCTGCGCGACGAGACCCTGGTGCAGCTCAAGAAGCTCCGGCCCACCTATGGCGGCATCGGTGAGAAGGACGACACCCTGGTGCTGGTGGAGACCGGCATGGCTCCGCGCAAGCTGGGAGACGGCGCAAGCCACTCCTTCTTCGTCTACCGGCGCGGCAAGCCGATCCTCGAAAATCAGGTTCAGGTGATGAACGGCGCGGCCCCCATGCAGGCCTATCCGATGGAGGACATCTACTATCAGGCCTCCACCCGGGGCGGGCGGGAGATCGACAAGATTCTGGCCGGCAAGGCGCAATTCAAGGCCACTACCGGCGGCATTGGTAGCTTCCTTTCCGACACCACCGTGGTCCTGTCGGAGAACAACGCGGCCTTCAGCGCCAATGGCCAGTACGGCGACGCGGTGGCCGCCGTGGGCGTGCTGTCTGGAGTGCTCTTGATCGTCTCGTCCAATTCCAAGCCCCAGGCCGACGTCCGTACCTGGAGTTCCCTGCCCGACACCGTCCACGTCCTGACCCTGGGCTCGGCCGGTCGGCCGTCGAACCTCACCGCCAATTTCCTGAAAGCCGGCGTCCCGGTCGCTGGGGGCGAGAAGCCCATCACCTGCGCCACCGACGCCAACCGCAAACAGCTGTGCCTCGTGCGCGCCCACTAATCAGAGAACGGAAACCCCATGACCACCTTCCGCAAGCACCTGACCATCGTCGCCGCCACCGCCGTCCTTGGCCTGGGCCTCGCCGCCTGTGAAACCACCCCGCCCGAGGGTGGCGTCCGCATCGACCAGCAGAACAATATCCGCCCCGAGCTGAACTCGGTGCGGGTGATCGACAACACGCTCGCCAAGTACGTGGGCCGCAAGTTCAAGGTCGACAGCCTGCTGGACACCGAGGGCGCCTACGTCTCCACCGGCCCCACCGGTTTCAAAAAAATCACCGTCCAGATCCGCAACAAGACCAATGTCGCCCTGCCGCTGCAGGTCCGCGCCAGCTGGTACGATCAGAATGGTGTCCCCACCGACGGCGCCCAGGCCTGGACCTCTCTCTTCGTCCAGCCCAACGCCATGGTGACCTTCGAGCAGAACTCGGCCCGCCTGAACTCAGCCCAGTACTACGTCGAAATCCGCGGCGCCGACTAAGCCCCGTCTCAAGATCAGGAGGGTTCGATGCCGAACCGAATGAAGCTCTTCGCCACGGCGCTGACGGCCCTCCTGGTCGCCGGCCCGGCCATGGCCCAGCAGTATCGGCCCCAGGCGCCGGCGGTGACCTATCGCGAGGGTATGCCCGATGTGAACACACCGCCGCCCAGCGCCAACCCGGACGCCGGAAACTATGCGTCATCGGGCAGCTTCGCCCGCTGGTACGCCGGCGCCGGACGGCCCACCATGCTGATGTTCTGGAACCGGCAGCTGATCGAGGACGCCACCAGCCAGTACGACAGCGTCCAGACCACCCGCTCGGCTGGGGTCGCCGTCGGCCAGGCCGCCGCTGTGCGCGGCCGGGGCTGGGCGGCCGGCGCGTCGAGCGGCGTCGCGGCCTCGGCCAGCGAGAGCCGCCAGTATCAGGAGCGGATGACAGACGGCAGCTACGGCTTCCGCAGCAACAACTTCTCGCGCGGCGTCGAAAGTTCGATCCTCAACACCTTCCTGTCGGCGGGCGCGAAGATCGTTGATCGCGAGGCGGTGATCCGGAAGGTTTCGGCCAAGCAGTCCCGTGAGGACCGGATGGATATCCAGTACCTGGAGACCTTGGCCATGGGGCAGGGCATCCAGTATCTGATCGAGATTCTGCCCGATGACGATCTCAGCTCGCCCACCGGCGTCACCTTCACCGTGAAGGTCACTCACCTGCCCACCTCGACGGTGCGGGCTCAGTTCACCACCTCCGGGAATCCGCCGCGCGGTGAGGCCAAGTGGGTGGCGGTGAACGGAGCGGGCTTCGAGAAGCGCGCCGCTCCCAGCCGCCAGACCCCGCAGCTGATCGGCGCCCAGGTGGCCTACGACACCATGACCAAGCTTCGCTAGAGCCCTGGCTCCAGCGCACGAGAAGGGCCTGGGGATGGCCCGTCGTCTCTCCTTCGGGGGGGCGGAACGGCTGGGCTTGGGGGAGTTACCGGCCGGATCTCCAGACAGGCGTGGCCACCCCCCGGCGGCCGCGCCTGTCGTCCTTTTGGTGGACATCTCCGCACCCCTGACCGACGCTCCTTCCCAAGGAATTTGAGGGAAGGGACGATCATGACC
>NZ_JBBKVV010000122.1:0-4981 GCF_037968635.1 Phenylobacterium sp. | reverse complement strand
ATCGAAGCGACGGCCGAAAGTGCGCCGATGGGCGGACCCTATGATTTAGCGACTGCCGGGGCGAGCATCCATTGGATGGACCATGCATTGCTGTTCCCCCGCCTTGTTCAGCACTTGGCCCCAAAGGGGATCGTAGCGATCGTTGGCGGTGACGAGCCCCACGACCCACCGTGGGCGAACGGGTACAAGGCGATGATGGCAAAATGGATTCCAGCGATGGGCGGACGATACGATCCTGTTGGCTTCAGCGCCGCCGTTCACGTCCATGAAGCCTGGATGGATATAGCTGGCCGAAAATCCTTCACGTCGAAAATCACCCAACGAATAGATGACTTCATTGATGGTGAGCATTCACGCGGCACCTGGGTCCGGTCCAAAATGGGGGCTCGCGCCGAGCAGTTCGACGCCGACATGCACGCTCTGCTATCGCCCCATGCACAGGACGGGGTGCTGACCTTTGAAGTGGTGTGTGGTCTCACCTACGGGCGGCCGCGAAGCTCGCCAAAGCCCATCCAGTAAGCCAAAGCTACGCAATCTTCCGAGACATTTGAGCGCTGAGGCAGAGTCCCCTGGTTCCGCTCGCTTGCCACCCTTCTCCGAAGCTGGGAACGTCTGCTTGTAGGCAACGCCCTCCTCTTCCCGGCAGGCGCGGCGCGGTCCTTACCTCTACTTGGCGGAGTGCTGCGTGTAGCCCTTCTTGACCAGGAACTCCCTCAACAGCCGCTCGGTGATCTGCGTGAGCGGAATCCCGTCCTCTAGCGCCAAGCGCCGCAGATCCTTGTGCATGGCCTCGGGAATGTGGATCAGCACCGGCTTCTTGCCCGGATGGCTGTCCTTCTTCGCCGCTGCCGGCGACACGGCCAAGGCCGGCGCCGGTTCGGCCTGGGGCTCGGGCGCATCGAACATCGCCCGCAGATTTGGCTTTGGCTTGCTCACGTCGTCCCCCGCTTAGCTCGCTTAGTCGCAAAATCGCTTAGTCGCTTAACTTCATCAAACGCGGCCCGCAGCTCGGCGGCGGCCTTGCCCTTCGGATCGTATTCGGTAGCCGCCTGCCCCAGCCCGACCGCGTTGCTGAAATCCTTGCGGTCGTGAAGGCGGGTCGCCAACACCACGACGCCCATCCCGACAAAAGAGGCGGCCGTGTCGTCGGCCTCGCTCCCTGTGTGCTTCACCTGGGAAAGGACGACGGCGAAGGGCGTCCCCTCCTGCTTGATCTGTTTGACCGTCTGCAGGACCGAGGCGATGTCGAAGGCGCGAGGAACGACGGGGATCAACACGAAGTCGGCCGCGCGGGCGGCCTCCGTGGCGATGTCGCGGGAATTTGCGGGCGTGTCGATGATCACCAGGTCCGCCTGGCCCTTCTCGGCCTTGGCCAGATTCAGCGGCAGCACGGCGATTCCAGTGTTGACCACGGTCACGTCATCCGTGGCGCGAGCATTTTCCCAATAGCTGGCCGTGCCCTGCCGATCGTCTGTGTCGAGGATCACCACGGACGCGCCGTCGCGGGCCGCCTCAACGGCGAAGCCCGTGGCCAGGGTCGTTTTCCCCTGCCCGCCCTTTTGACTGATGATCGCCCAGGTATGCATGACTAAGCCCGTAAGCGATTAATGGTTTCAGCGAGCTTAACGGCTTAGTCGCTGATTTCCACAATCGGATATTCGCTTAGCGTATTAATCGCTTAGTGTGCGGCTTGCAGCGCCTGATGGCCCTCGGCCGGATGAGACCGGGCCTCAAGCACCCGCAAGCCCTTGGGATCGTTGTCTAAAAGCGCAAGCGCACTGCTGATCGCCCGGCTCGGCAACAGGTCGCCGGCCTCGTATTTCTGAAAGGCGCGCGGGCCGCCGCCGATCAGCTCGCCGGCAGCGGCCTGACTCAGGCCCAGCTTCTTGCGGATGCGGCGGATGCCTTCGGGCTCGATCAACCCCTCGCTGCGGGCCTTGAGCAGGTTCAGCATCCGGTCGGAGACCTTCATATCCTCGCCGGTGTGGGTGCTCTGATCCGAGGCGTCGCAATACCAGCCCGGCATGTCGAAGGTGATCGACTGGCCCTTGTAATTGAGGGTCATCGGCCGCGCGTCGCGGCGCATCGGCGCCCCGGTTTCGGGACAGACTGGATTGTCAGCCATTGTCTTTCTCCTTGAACGACAGCAACAAAAACTCGGTGACCAGGTCGGCCGTGAACTTCACGTACAGCACGCCGGCAGGTGAGGGGACATGGTAGACATCCTGCCAAACTCGGTGATCCGCATAGGCAGTCATCGACTTGTAGAAGTGGCCGCGCTGCATCGTTTGGACCGTCGCGACGATCTCATCGCGGCCGAAACCAAGCTCGGCAGCGTTGCGTAAGGCGACACCCGTGACGTTCAGGCGATCAACGCTCGCAAACGCGGCCTTGAACCCCTCAAGATCGTAGGTGGGCTTCCGCTTTTCCGTCATGCCACCAAATGACACCACTATGGTGTAAAGTCAAGGCACACCATTATGGTGTAAGCGACCTTAGGCCGCGACCCGCGCCAAGGCCCGTTGCACGTTCCCAGGATGCCAGGACGCGCCGCCAGGGGAGGGGACGCCATCGGCGTTCAGAGTCTCGGCGATGCGCCGCAGCGTCAGCCCTTCCGCCTTGAAAGCCCGGAGGCGATCGGCGATCGGCGCCAGCCGGTCCACGGCCTCGGCCTTATTCTGATCCGCCAGGACGCGGCCATTGGCCCCCAGCACCCGCCCCCGCGCCTTGGCGGCGGCAAGGGCGGCCTTGGTCCGCTGGGAAATCATATCCCGCTCATGCTCTGCGACGGCGGCGAGAATGTGCAGGGTGAGCCGGGTCGCATGGGGATTATCCACGGCGATGAAATCGACCTTGGCCTCCATCAGCTCGGAAATGAACGCGACGTTGCGGGCCAGCCGGTCCAGCTTGGCGATGATCAGCGTGGCCTTGTGCTTGCGGGCGAAGGCGAGGGCGGCCTGCAGCTCGGGCCGGCGATCCAGGGCGTTCGCGCCCTTTCCGGTTTCGACCTCGGTGAACTCGGCTAGCGGCGGCCATCCGCCATTGCTCAGATACCGCATGACGGCCTCGCGCTGGGCGTCCAGGCCCAAGCCCGAATGGCCCTGTTGCGCCGTGCTCACCCGGTAGTAGGCAACGAACTTTCCGTCGGCCATTTTTGACGCCCCGTCACACGCATACGAACGTTTACCTGTGACAAGCCTGGCCGGCCAGAAGTTTTTCGGACGGTCGGTGTATGTTCCCAAAAGCTGAAACGGCCTGCGGCTTCAAAGGCTTAAGGCTGGAACCAATAGAGAACATTTGGGGCCGGACACATTATGCAGTATATTCTGGTTCCCGGACGCACCTGCACCAGGGACGGCGCACACGCAGCCGCCCAAAGGGCAGGCGGCGGCGGGGGTGTCGCTAGCTCCGAGCTTCAGACCTGCATGGTTGAACCACAAGCACAGACATTCTCGTCCGCCATCAACAGCGCCGTGGCGGCGTTGGCAGACCGAATGCGGGTGCGCCGACCTCCCAAACAGCGGGCCAGGGTGAAGCACAGCCAGATCACCATGCCGCAGGCTGAAAACGCCCGCGACGCGTGGCTGTTCTCCATCCGCAACAACGCGCCCCTGAATACCTTTGCCACGATCCACTGGGGCCACGCCCCAGCCAGGGCGGCGGACCTCCACCCGGTTGAGCGCAACGGCCGCCTTCGCGACGGGCTGAAGGCTTGGTTCTACCGCCACGCCCCAGGTGTTCCGTTCGCCTGGATTGAGGTTCGGGAAAAGACCCGCAGCCTCGGTGAGCATGTCCACCTGGTGGCGCATGTCCCGGACCATCTCCGGGAGCGCTTCGCCAAGACCATTGACCGCCTGGTCGCGCGCCAGTCCGCCAGCGTCAGCCCGACGGCCGTTGACGTTCGCCCGGTCGGCCCAAAGTGGTGGGAGCGCCACGCCTACCTCATGAAGGCCGGAACCGATGATGTCCGCCAGCGGTACGGCGTCCCGGACAGATGGAGCCGCAGCCAAGGCATGATTGAGGGCGCCCGCATCCGCATAGCCCACGCCATCGGCCCAACGGCCCGCAGGGCCGCAGAGAACGCCGCTGGCATGATTTCTGATGTTTCCGCCGTTGCGTAGGCCAGGGCAGGCAACTGCTACCCACGGCCCAGACAAGCCAACCTGATAGAACAGGTCCTTAGCCAAAGGATTTCGGAAAATATGGGCGGCTATAGCTCGGGCAGATACCGGGAGCGAAACCGGGGAACGGTGGACGCGGCGATCCGGCTCGATCTCCGCGTCATGCGTCGCCAGGGCTTCCTTGTGCCTGGTGCGGTCACGTCGGGCGTGCAGCGTTGGACGCGGGTGGCGACGGGCGAGGAATCCGGCAGCGTCGGCGTCACGGTGAACCTGGCCAACCCTGACGCGGGCTTTGTGGTGGTCCGGTTCAATCTGAATGGCGATCCACGCGTGCAGGAGATCCAGCTCGAGAGCCGCCCCATGCGCTACGGCGGCCGGCGGTACTATTTCCTCTGCCCCAAGCACGGGCGCCGGTGTGAAGTCCTGCCCATGGTCGGCGGCGTGTTCGCGTCCCGCCAGGCCGGCCGCCTGACCTATCAATCGCAGTCGGCCGACCAGATCGACCGGATGCGGGATCGCGCGCACAGGCTCGAAAAGCGCCTATGGCCCGACAAGGGAAAGCCCAGGCCGCGAGGGCGGAATCGAGAGCGCCTGGTGGAGGCATGGGCCCAGGCGGACAGCGCCTTTGAGAACATGTTTGCCGCGACGATCATGCGCCGCTGGGGCCACCTGTTTTAGATGCCGAGACCAGACGTTCCCAAGGCCTCAGAAGGGTGGTTAGCTGGCCCTCCAACGCCCGTCGTCTATGCGGCTCTATCGCCGCCACGTCACGACGGAAGGAGCCCCAAGCTCGGCACAGTTCACCACTACCGTGGCGCGGCTCTTGGGCTGGGCTTCATCGAAATACATTTGGTTGCCCT
>NZ_JBBKVV010000121.1:0-8593 GCF_037968635.1 Phenylobacterium sp. | reverse complement strand
TTGCCGCGCCAGCCGGCCTCGTCCACCAGCTTCCAGGAGGAGTGGCCCGGCGGGTTCTTGAAGGTGGAGCCGCCGGTCTTCTCGCGGATCGGCTGGGTGGTTTCGCGGCGCGCGGTGATCTCGGCCATGCGGGCCTCGACGGCGGCAGGATCGTCGGCGGTCCCTTCGAAGAGGGCGCCGGTGAAGATCAGGCCGCCCTGCGCCGCCCTGGCCGACTTGCGGTAGGAAAAGCCCATCTGCGCGTTGGAGAAGGTCACCCCCTCCCCACCCCGCGTCACCGCATAGGCCTCCACCAGCACGTCCTTGGTCTCGGCGCCGTAGCAGCCGGCGTTCATCATCGCCGCGCCGCCGATGGAGCCCGGCACCCCGCGATAGAATTCCAGTCCCGCGATCCCGGCCTTGCCGGCTTCACGGGCGACCATGGCGTCCAGGGCCGCCGCGCCCGCATAGATGCGATTGTCACCGCGCGGCTCGATCTGACCAAAGGCCCGGCCCGCCAAGCGGATCACCACACCCTCGACCCCGCCGTCGCGCACCAGGGTGTTGGAGCCGACGCCGAGCACGGTGACCGGCACGTCGGCGTCCAGGCTGCGCAGGAAGTCGGCCAGGTCGTCCTCGTCCTGCGGCAGGAACAGCAGGTCGGCAGGCCCGCCCACCCGGAACCAGGTGAAGGGCGCCAGCGGCTCATCGGCCAGCAGCTTGCCGCGCACCTTGGGGAGATGGTCGCGCCAGCTCACCTGGCGGCCAGGGCCTGAAGCTGCGCCGGCAGGGCATAGGCCCAGCTGGTGATGTCGCCGGCGCCGAGGCAGACCACCAGGTCGCCGGGGCGGGCCTCCTCGGCGACCACGCCGGCCAGGGCCGCCGGGCTCTCCAGCGCCACGGCGCGGCGATGGCCGAAGCGGCGCAGGCCCTCCACCAGGCCGTCGCGGTCGGCGCCCTCGATGGGGGTCTCGCCGGCGGTGTAGACGTCGGAGACGATCACCACGTCGGCGTCGTTGAAGCAGCCGCAGAACTCGGCAAACAGGTCGTGCAGGCGGGAATAGCGGTGCGGCTGCACTACGGCGATCACCCGGCCTTGGGTGACCGCGCGGGCGGCCTTGAGCACCGCGGAGATCTCCACCGGGTGGTGGCCGTAGTCGTCGATGATGCGCAGGCCGTTGACCTCGGCCACCGTCGTGAACCGGCGCCCGACGCCGCCGAAGGTGGTGAGACCCTTGCGGATATCGGCCTGCGACACCCCCAGCTCCCGGGCGATGGCCAGGGCGCCGAGCGCATTCATGACATTGTGGTGGCCCGCCATCGGCAGGTGCAGGTCTTCCCAGACCATCGCCTCGCCATCGCGGGGCGCGATGATGGCGTCGAAGCGCGAGCCGTCGGGGCCCATGGTGATCTTCTCGGCCCGGACCTCGGCCTGGGGATTGGTCCCGTAGGCGATGAGGCGGCGGTTGACGACCCGGGCGGCCATGGCCTGGACGTCGGGATGGTCGGTGCAGACGGCGGCGAAGCCGTAGAAGGGCACGTTCTCCACGAAGTCCTGGAAGGCCTTCTTCACCGCGTCGAAGTCGCCGTAATAGTCCAGGTGCTCGGGGTCGATATTGGTGACGATGGCGCAGGTGGACTTCAGCTTCAGGAAGGTGCCGTCGCTCTCGTCGGCCTCCACCACGATCCACTCGCCCTCGCCCACCTTGGCGTTGGTGCCATAGGCGTTGATGATCCCGCCATTGACGACGGTGGGGTCCATGCCGCCGGCGTCCAGCAGGGCGGCCACCAGGGAGGTGGTGGTGGTCTTGCCGTGCGTGCCGCCCACCGCCACCGAGAACTGAAGACGGGTCAGCTCGGCCAGCATCTCGCCGCGATGCACCAGGGGCAGGCGCCGTTCGCGGGCCGCCAGCATCTCGGGGTTATCGGCCTTGATGGCCGTGGAATAGACGATGGCCGAGGCGCCCTCGATATTGGCCGCCCCCTGGCCGATGAAGACCTTGATCCCCAGCTTTTCCAGCCGCTCGGTGTTGGCGCCGGCCTTGGCGTCGGAGCCCTGCACGCTGTAGCCGATGCGCAGCATGATCTCGGCGATGCCGCTCATGCCGATGCCGCCGATGCCGATGAAATGCACGGGGCCGACGGCGAACGGGACGGGACGGCGGTTCATCGGTTCACTTCCGCGCTGCGGTCTTCTCGACCAGATCGGCCAGGCGCTCGGCGGCGTCGGGCTTGGCGATGGAACGGGCGCCGGCCGCCATGCGCGCCAGGCGGTCGGGATTGGTCAGCAGCTTTTCCAGCGCATTGGCCATGGAGTCGACGGTCAACTGATGTTCGCGGGCCATCTGGGCGCCGTGGGCGTCGACCATCACCTGGGCGTTCTGGCCCTGGTCGTCGTCGAGCGCGATGGCGAGCGGCACCAGGATGGCGGGCTTTCCGGCGATGGCGAATTCGCAGACCGTGCCCGCGCCAGCCCGGCCAACCACCAGGTGGGCGTCCTTCAGGCGGCCGGCCATGTCGCGGAAGAAGGGGGCGATCTCGGCCTCCACCATGGCGTCGGCATAGATTTTCCGCGCGCCCTCCATGTTCTCGGCCCGGGTCTGCTGCTGCACCTTCAGGCGCGCGCGCAGGGCCTCGGGCAGGGCCAGGATCGCCTGGGGCATCAACTCCGACAACAGGCGCGCGCCCTGGCTGCCGCCGGTGATCAGCAGGCGGATCGGGCCGCCCTCCTCCGGCGGCGCATAGGGCAGGTCAAAGAGCGCGCGAATCTCCGGCCGCACCGGATTGCCCACCACCACGGCGCTGGCGGCCACCTTGGGCGGGGCCTTCTGCAACATGGGGAAGGCGCAGGCGACGGCCTTCACGTGGCTCACCAGCCGCCGGTTGGCGCGGCCCATGACCGAGTTCTGCTCATGCATCACGGTGGGCAGGTTCAGGGTGATCCCGGCCAGCAGGCCCGGCACCGAGGGATAGCCGCCGAACCCCACCACCACGTCAGGCTTGATGCGGCGGAAGGCGGCGCGGGCCTGCATGACGCCGCGAAGGATGGATAGGCCGGCCAGGGCCATGCCCACCGGGTCGCGGGGCTTGTAGGTGCGGGCCGACAGACCGATCCGCTCCTCGGCCGGGAAACTCTCGGCGAAGGCGGCGGCGCGCTCATCGCTGGCCAGCACGATACGCCAGCCACGGGCGATCAGGGCCTCGGAGAGGGCCTGGGCGGGGAAGAGGTGCCCACCGGTGCCTCCGGCGGCGACGACGGCGATCTTGGGCATGGGAGCGCTTTAGGCGAACGCCGCGGACTTGGCGAGGCCCTCGCCCTGGGAATAGGCCCCCGGACGGCGCCTGGTGAGCGCCAGGGCCAGGCCCAAGGTCAGGCAGATGGCCAGCATGGACGAGCCGCCATAGGAGATGAACGGCAGGGTCATGCCCTTGGTGGGGATCATGTTGAGGTTCACCGCGACGTTGATGAAGACCTGTTCGCCCACCAGCACGAAGAGGCCCGCAGCGGCCACCTGTTGGAACGGGTCGGTCAGCTTCATGGCCTTGTAGAGCCCGCGGATCACCACGAAGGCGAACAGGGCGATGAGGATCAGCGAGAAGATCAGGCCGTATTCCTCGGCCGCGACCGAATAGATGAAGTCGGTGTGGAGGTCGGGCACGTGGCGCTGCATGACGCCCTCCCCCGGACCGCGCCCGAAGAACCCGCCCGCCGCGATGGCCTCCGCCGCCCGGTCCACCTGATGGGTGTCGGCCCGGTCGGGACTGAGGAAGCGGTCCACCCGGCTGGCCACGTGGGGGAACAGGAAATAGGTCGAGGCAAGGCCGGCCAGGGCGGTGCCGCCCAGCAGCATCACCCAGGACAGCGGCACCCCGGCCATCCAGAAGGCGGCGCCGAAGGCCACGGTGATCAACACCGTCTGGCCCACGTCCGGCTGGATCAACAACAGGGCGACCGACAGCAGGTACAGGCCAAAGGCGATGGTGACGCCGGGCACGCCCTCGCCCTTCTGTCCCTCGGCGAACATCCAGGAGACCAGGATGATCAGGGCCGGTTTCATGAACTCCGACGGCTGCAGCGTGAAGCCCGCGAACTCCATCCAGCGGGTCGCGCCCTTGGCGCTGTGGCCCATCACCGGCAGGATCATCATGATCGCGATGGCGGCGATGTAGATGAAGAAGGCCGCGCGGCGCACGCCCTTGGTGTCCAGCATCGAGGTGGAGATCAGGATCGCGGCGCCCACCGAGGCGAAGACGCACTGGCGGACCGCGAAGTGGAAGGGGTCGCCGATGTTCATCCGCGCCGCGGCCGACGGGCTTGCGGCGAAGGACATCAGGACGCCCAGGATGATCAGCACGCCCAGCGCACCCAGCATCCAGCGGTCGATCGTCCACCACCAGACCCCCACCGGGGTGCGGTCGCTGCGCGCGAAGGCGTGGGCCTGCTGGCCATGGGCGGTCATGCGCGGGCGCCCTTGGCCGCCGGCCTGGTGAGGCCCTGGACGGCGGCGCGGAACGCCTCGCCCCGGGCCTCGAAGTCGGCGAACTGGTCAAAGGAGGCGCAGGCCGGCGACAGCAGCACCACGGCGTCCTGGCCCTTGGCGGCGGCGTCGGCATGGGCCTTGGCCACGGCGACCTCCATGGTCCCGCAGTCGACCGTCGTGGCCTTGCCCTTCAGGGTCGCCCCGAAGGCCTCCGAGGCCTCGCCGATCAGATAGGCCTTCTCGATCTTGGGGAAGAGGTCGGCCAGGGCGTCGATGCCGCCGGTCTTGGGCTGGCCGCCGGCGATCCAGTAGAACTTGGGATAGCTCGACATCGCCTGGCGGGCGGCGTCGGTGTTGGTGGCCTTGCTGTCGTTGACGAAGCGCACGCGGCCCACCTGGCCCACGGTCTCCATGCGGTGCGCCAGGCCCGGGAAGCTCATCAGCCCCTCGGCGGCGTCCTCGGCGGAGATGCCCAGGCCGCGGGCGGCGGAATAGGCGGCCGCCGCGTTCTGCCAGTTGTGGCGGCCCGGCAGGGACCGGGCCCGCAGCAGGTCGGCGACCTCCACGGCGCGCTCGCCGGTGGCGTCGTAGAGCAGGCCCTGCAGGGCGTAGACGCCCCGGCCCATGGCCTTGGACGCCGAGATCGGCACGATGGTGCGGCGGTTGGCGGCGGTGATCTCGGTGCAGATCCGCTGGCCCCAGGGATCGTCCACCCCGATCACGGCGGTGTCGCCCTTGCCCTGGTTCAGCAGGATGCGGCGCTTGGCGGCGACGTAGCCCTCCATCCCGCCGTGGCGCTCCAGGTGATCGGGGGAGACGTTCAGCAGGATGGCGACGTCGGGCTTCAGGCTGGTGGTCAGGTCGAGCTGGTAGGAGCTCATCTCCAGGACGTAGACGGCCCCGCCGTGCATGTCCTCGAGGTCCAGGACCCCCACCCCGATATTGCCGCCGACCCGGGTGTCACGGCCGGCGGAGGCGCAGATATGGCCGATCAGGGCGGTGGTGGTGGACTTGCCGTTGGTGCCGGTGATGGCGACGATCTTCGGGCGCTTGTGTTCGGGGGCGGCGTTCACGGCGCGGGCGAACAACTCCATGTCGCCGACGATCTCGACGCCGAATTCGCGGGCCTTGGTGACGGTCCAGTGCGGCTCGGGATGGGTCAGGGGCACGCCCGGCGACAGCATCAGGGCGGCGAACTGCGTCCAGTCGGCGGTGGTCAGGTCCACCAGCGGCAAACCCTCGGCCTGGGCGGCGGCGCGACCCTCGGGACGCTCATCCCAAAGCGCCACCTGGGCTCCGCCGGCCACCAGCGCGCGCGCGGCGGCCAGACCCGTACGGGCCAGGCCGAACACGGCGACCGTCCTGCCTTCGAAGCCGCGGACCGGGATCATGACCTGTTCAAGCCCTCCCCTACCGCAGCTTCAGGGTGGCGAGGCCGAAGATGGCCAGCATCACCGCGATGATCCAGAAACGGATCACCACGGTGGATTCCGACCAGCCCAGCTTCTCGAAGTGGTGGTGGATCGGGGCCATGCGGAACACCCGCTTGCCCGTCAGCTTGAACGAGGCGACCTGGATCATCACCGAGAGGGTTTCCAGGACGAACAGGCCGCCAATGATGCCCAGCACGATCTCATGCTTGGTGGCCACGGCCACGGTGCCGATGGCCCCGCCCAGGGCGAGCGAACCGGTGTCGCCCATGAAGATCTTGGCCGGGGGCGCGTTGTACCAGAGGAAGCCCAGGCCCGCCCCGATCATGGCCCCGCAGAACACCCCCACCTCGCCCACCCCGGGCACGAAGTGGAGTTGCAGGTACTTGGCGAAGACGTAGTTGCCGACGAGGTAGGTGATCAGGCCGAAGGCGGCGGCGGCGATCATCACCGGCACGGTGGCCAGGCCGTCCAGGCCGTCGGTGAAGTTCACGGCGTTGGCCGCGCCGACGATGATGAAGGCGCCGAAGGCCAGGTAGAACCAGCCCATGTCCAGCAGCAGGCCCTTGAAGATCGGGAAGGCCACCGAGGTGGCCAGTTCCGGCGATTCCGGCGGGCGGCCCCCGTAGATGACGATCAGGGCGACGGCGGCGAGCGCGATAAGCGTCTCCAGCAGCAGCCGCACCTTTCCCGAAACCCCGTCGGTGGTCTGTTTGGTGACCTTGGCGTAGTCGTCGGTGAAGCCGAGGATGCCGTAGCCCACGGTGACCAGGATCACGGCCCAGATATAGACGTTGGACAGGTCGGCCCACAGCAGCGTGCCCACCAGGAGGCCTGCCAGGATCATGACGCCACCCATGGTGGGGGTGCCGGCCTTCTCAACGACGTGACGGGCGATGCCGTCGGCGCGGATCGGCTGGCCCTTGCCCTGCTTGGCCTGCATCCAGCGGATGAAGCGCGAGCCCATGAGCGCCACCACCAGCTGCGCCGTGAACAACGCCATACCGGTGCGGAAGGTCAGATATTTCAGAAGGTTGAGAGCGGGAATATGACCGCTCGCGGACATCTGCTCGTAGAGCCAGTAGAGCATCAGTCCCCCCTCCCTGAACGCGCATCGAGGGCGACCAGCGCGGCTGTCACCGCGCCCGCCTTCGAGCCGTTGGAACCCTTGACCATCACCAGGTCCCCAGGCTCTACGGACCGGGTGACCTGCGGCGCCAGCTCGGCCGCAGAAAGGGCGTACCCGCCCCGCCGAGTCGGCGGAAGAGCGTCCCAGAGGGATTTCATCAAAGGTCCGGCACAGAACACCTGGTCGATCCCGGCCTCGGCCAGCGGTTGCGCCAGCCCGGCATGGTATTGCGGGCCGCCCTCGCCCAATTCCAGCATGTCGGTCAGCGCGACGATCCGCCGCCCCGAGGTCTTGCGCGCGCCAAGGCTCTTGAAGGCCGCGATCATGGAGATCGGATTGGCGTTGTAGCTCTCGTCGATCAGGGTGAAGTCCCCGCCCGGCAGTTGGATGGTTCGCTCCGCGCCGCGGCCCTCCAGCGGTTCGAAGGACCCGAGCGCGGCCAGGCTGTCGCTCAGCGAGACCTCGAGGACCTCCAGCATCAGCAGCACCGCCATGCTGTTGGGGCCCCAGTGGAAGCCCTTCTGCAGGATCGGGAAGTCCAGGGCCTTGCCGTGCAGGCGGGCCTGGACCACCGCGTGGTCGGCCTGGGGCTGGAAGTCGATGAGGCGCGCGTCACAGGCTTCGCCGGCGCCGAAGCTCAGAACCTTGGCGCCGGCCTTGCGGGCCGTGTCGCTCAGCAGGTCGAACCAGGCGTTGTCGGCGTTGAGGATGGCGACGCCGCCAGGCTCAATGCCGTCGAAGATTTCGGCCTTGGCGCGGGCCACGCCGATCTCACCGTCGGGGAAGTTCTCCACGTGGACCGCACCCACCGTGGTGATGGCCACCGCGTGGGGACGGACGAAGCGGCTGAGCGGGGTGATCTCGTCGGCGTGGTTCATGCCGATCTCGAAGACCGCCCGCTGCGTATCGCGGGGCATGCGGGCCAGGGTCAGGGGCACGCCGATGTGGTTGTTGTAGCTCTTCACCGAGGAGTGGGCCTTGCCGGCCAGCATCAGGCCGGCGCGCACGGCCTGGGTCACGCTGGTCTTGCCGACCGAGCCGGTGACGGCGCCACGGCGCACCTGGGGCGCTCGAACGCGGGCGGCTTCTCCCAGTTTTTCCAAGGCCTTGAAGGTGTCTTCCACCAGGACATGGGGCCCCTCGACCGCCTGGCTGACCAGGGCGCCTGTCGCGCCCTTGCCAAGCGCCGGGGCCACGAATTCATGGCCGTCACGCACGCCGGCCAGCGCCACGAACAGGTCGCTGGTCTCGATGGAGCGGGTGTCGATGGAGACGCCGAGGGCGGCGAAGTCGCCCACCACCTTGCCGCCCGTCGCCTGGGCGATCTCGTCTGCGGTCCAGAGGCTCATGGCTGGCCTCGCAGGGCCTGTTCGGTCTCGATTACGTCGTCGAAGTGATGCACCACTCCAGCGATGGTCTGGGTCTGCTCGTGACCCTTGCCGGCCACCACCAGGATGTCGCCTGCCTTGAGCAGCGCCACGCCCGCGCGGATCGCCGCCCGGCGGTCGCCGATGTTCTGCAGGCCGGTGGTTCCGGCTGAGACCTCGGCGCGGATCGCGGCCGGGTCCTCGCTG
>NZ_JBBKVV010000120.1:0-121751 GCF_037968635.1 Phenylobacterium sp. | reverse complement strand
CCCTGAAGGCCCCGGCCGCCGCCGAGGCCTTCAGGGCCCTGACCGCCACCCCGACCCGGGGCGCCTTCCTCTCTCACCTGATCACCCGGTTTCTGACGCCGGAGGCCGGCCAGGACAAGCCCGCCCACCTGGCCAACCTGGCCGACCGGACCTGGCGCGACCTGCGCAAGGCCCTCGACGTGGTCCGCGCCGACCTGGGCGAGACCGAGATCGTCGCCCTCAACGCCAAGGGCGCCCGGCGCTTCCTGATCGACTGGCGCGACCGCTACGCCGCCACCCCAAAGACCGCCGACACCCGCCTCGAGGCCCTGGCCAAGGTGATAGCCTGGGCCCATGAGCGCGACGAGCTGACCCAGAACGCGCTCAAGCCCCTGCCCCGCCTCTACCGCGTCAACCGCGCCGAGGCGGTCTGGACCAAGCCCGACCTGGTCGCGCTGCTGAAGGGCGCGCCGGCCGACTTCCGCCGCGCCGTGCTGCTGGCGGTGTTCACCGGCCTGCGCCTGGCCGACGTGGTCAAGGTCGGCTGGCAGGATGTGGGCGACGACGCCATCACCTTCCGCACCGGCAAGAGCCGCGGGCGACGGATCATCGTCATTCCCATCACCCCCAAGCTGCGCGCCGTGCTGAAGCAGATCGGGCCCAAGGACGTCGGCGCCATCCTCACCAGCTCGCGGGGCACGCCCTGGGCGGGCTCGGGCCTGCAGACGGCCATGCAGCGCGAGAAGACCGCCAAGGGCATCACAGGCCTGCGCCTGCACGATCTGCGGGGCACGGCGGCCACCCATTTCATCCGCGCCGGCCTGCCGGTGGCCGACGTCGCCCTGATCGTCGGCTGGGATCGCGACCGCACCGCTGCCCTGGCCTCCTACGTCACCGCCGAGGCCGTCGCCGGCGGGATGCTCGAGCGCATTCGGCAAAGCCGCCGGAGCCGCTAGAGACGCCGTTGCGAAGCGCGCGCGGAGCCGCTAGACGAGAACACACCGGGACCACGATTTGTAAACGGTCCCGGCCAACTGTAAACGGTCCCTACTCACGGGCCAGAAACACCAGCGAAAACAACGCGCCGGATTAGCTCAGCTGGTAGAGCAGCGGTTTTGTAAACCGAAGGTCACGGGTTCGAGCCCTGTATCCGGCACCACCGCGCGCTATGGCCGCTTCTTCCCGCTTCGGTAGATCGCCACGAGGCGCTCGCCATCCCAGATTTCGATGTCGTGGCCATCATCGTACTCGGGAAGTTGAGCCATCACCTCGTCGTCGCTCTCTCCGTGGATCGCGAGGCGGTGCAGAACGGCTCCGCGCGTATCGGTGAAAAAGAGATTGTAGGATGTCATCGAGGCCTCCCGTCGTCCGGAGGATATGACCCTCCCGGGCTGGCGGGGAGCTGAGCTCTGGGTGCAGCCACCGTTCATGTGCCTCGGCAATCGCAGGGTGGGGCTTAGAAAAATTTAGCATCCTTGGTTTAGGACTGCGGACCATGTCTGAAGCTGCCTGGGCCGACCGTCGTATTGAACCCCGCGCCCCCACCAGTGATCGGGTGCGGGTCTTCTATGGTCCCGCCCTCGGGTCCTGGTGGGACGCAACCATGCGTGACGTCAGCGTCAGCGGGCTGAAGCTGGAAATTCCGGCGCTCGTGCCCCTGCCCAAGGCGCTGACCGTGCTGCACGTTCCTGACGGCGAGGTGTTCATCGTGCGCGCCAAGTGGCGCAACCACGACATGATCGGCTGCAAAATCCATCAGCGGCACAATCTGGAAACAGAAACCGACCCCGCCTTCGACGCCTTGAAGGCAAGCTGGCGGTCGTTGCGGCCTTAGTTCGGGTACACGACGCATCTCTACTCAGTCGGGTACATGACTCATCAGGTATAGATCGCAGGTCCGCGATTTCCCGCCTACCCCGTCACAATACATGTTAGGTGAAGGCGTTGGGGACGCTGAAGCCTGAATGCTGGATTATCGCATATACTTCCTGGGCGCCAACGGCCGCATCAGCCGCGCGATCGCATTCGAGTGCGAAAACGACGACGCCGCGCTCGAACTCGCTCACCTGCACAGCCACGAACACGCGATGGAGCTGTGGCAACAGGCCCGGATGGTCCACCGCTTTGAGCCCAACGCGCCGGAATAGGCGATCGCTCCCCGCGGGAGACGGTGGACTTTCGGCGCGGCAGCGGACCGACGGTCATCGCCCTGGCCCCTCCGGAAGGATCGACCGCGCAATGTCTGATGCGCAGCGTGCGCGCCCCGCCTGTCGGGAAGATGCTAGGGAAGGCGAATGACCACCAAGCCCATCGAAATCTTCATCGACGCCGACGCCTGCCCGGTGAAGGACGAGATCTACAAGGTCGCCCAGCGCTATGGCCTGAAGACCTGGGTGGTCTCCAACGCCTTCATCATGATCCCCAGGTCGGCGATGATCGAGAGAGTGATCGTCGACGCCGGGCCTGACGTGGCCGACGACTGGATCGCCGAACATGTGGCGCCTGGCGACGTGGCGGTGACCAACGACATTCCCCTGGCCGAGCGGGTGCTGACCGCGGGCGGGCACGCGGTGGCGCCCAACGGCAAACCCTTCACCGAGAACTCCATCGGCGCGGCCATCGCCCAGCGGGCGCTGATGGAGCAGCTGCGCTCCACCGGGGACATCATGGGCGGCCCCAAACCCTTCGACCGCAACGATCGCTCCCGCTTTCTCCAGGCCCTGGACGAGATCATCCAGAAGGAGCGCCGCAAGCGGGGGTGAGTGCTTGCCAATGGCGTCGCTTGGGGTAGCTTGCCGGCCATCCAATCCTGAGAGGGTTTCCCATGCGCCGCCTCGCCCTGACGCTCGCCGCCACCACCGTCGCCGTCATCGGACTTTCGGCCTGCGGCAAGGCCGGCGGAGCCAGCGAGGCTGAGACCGCCTCCGCCCCTGCGCCCGCCGCCGTTCCCGAACCCACGGAGGGAGAGAAGCAGACCCTGTTGGCCGCCCTGCCCGCGCCCTACAACACCGGTGACCTGGCCAACGGCAAGAAGGTGTTCGCGGTCTGCAAGTCCTGCCACACCATCGTACCGGGTGGGGCCAACATGACGGGTCCGAACCTTTACGGCATGTTCGGCCGCAAGCCGGGGACCGCCGAGGGCTACAAGTATTCCGACATCGTGAAGGCGGCGACCTTCACCTGGGATGCCGACCACCTCGACCAGTGGCTGGCCAGCCCCAAGACCTTCATGCCCGGCACGAAGATGACCTTCATGGGCGTCAAGGACGCCAAGGACCGGGTCGACCTGATCGCCTATCTGAAGGTCGAGACTGGCTACCAGCCGCACTAGCGGAGCCGAACGGCGCGACGTGACCGCTCGGAAAACGCGCGTCACTCTCTAGACAACCTTGACGCGCATGTCTGTGCGCCTCACCATTATGGGGTCGGGCTGTTCAAGCATCGACGCCGTCCATCTCGCCCTGGGATCGGCGGCCAGGGATATGGCTTTCCCGCAGAAGCCGTATCAGCGTCGGCGCGACGCCCCCGTCGCCGCCGGCGCATCCATCCCATGATAACCTCTCGGCCTCCCCGCTTCGGCGGGGAGGCCTCTTTCAGACCTACTCGGCGGCGTTGGCGGCGCGGGTCTGTTCGGCATCCTCGAAGGCTTCGATGCGGCGCGCTGCGGCCAGGGGCGACTTCGTGAAGCGGGCCAGCATGTTGTAGAAGACCGGCACGATGAACAGGGTCAGCAGGGTCGTGAAGATGGCCCCGAAGAAGATGACGACCCCGATGGTCTTGCGGCTCTCGCCACCGGCCCCGCCCCAGACGATCAGCGGAACGGCGCCCGCCGCGGCCGAGATCGAGGTCATGATGATTGGCCGCAGACGCAGGGAGGCGCTCTCGATGACCGCCTCGCGGATCGACAGCCCGTCGTCGCGCAGCTGATTGGCGAACTCCACGATCAGGATGCCGTTCTTGGCGGCGATCCCGACGAGGATTATGAGACCGATCTGACTGTAGGTGTTGATGGTCGAACCGGCGACCAACAGACCGAACAGCCCCCCCAGAACCGCCACCGGCACGGTCAGCATGATGACGGCCGGGTGGATCCAGCTCTCGAACTGCGCGGCCAGCACGAGGAAGACCAGCAACAGGGCCATGCCAAAGGCCAGGCCGACGGCGCCGCCCGCCTCAAGATAGTCGCGCGCCGTTCCACCCCACTTCACCGTGGTGCCTGGACGCTTGGCCACCTCGTCCTGGAGGAAGGTCACCGCCTCACCCACGGTATAGCCGGGGTTGAGTTGGACGCTGAGGGTGATGGACCGCAGGCGATCGACGCGCGACCGGTCCGGGGTGTCGCCGCGCACGTGGGTGCTGACCACCGACGACAGGGGCACTGTGGCGCCCGCGCTGGTGCGCACATAGAGGTTGGCGAGATCGTTCTCATTCTGTCGGTTGGCCCGATCGGTCTGCAGGATGACGTCGTATTCCTGGCCGTTGCGGATGTAGGTTGTGACCTTCCGCGACCCGAACATCGTCTCGAGCGCCCGGCCCACAGACTGCGCGGAGACACCGAGGGTGGCGGCCTTGTCGCGGTCGAGATCCACCAGCAATCGCGGCGAGGTCGGCTCATAGTCCAGGCGCGGACGGGCCATGCCGGGATTGGCCTGCACGGCGGTCATCAGCGGCCGGACCAGTCGCTCGATCTCGGCGTATTCGTTGCCCACGACGATCAGGTCGACATTGCCGCCGCCGCCGCCGCCCCGCTGCAGGCTCGGACGGACCGAGGCGATGGCGCGGATGGCCGTGATCTTGGAGAAGTCCCTGTTGAGCTCCGCCGCCAGATCCTGAGAGCTGATCTTGTGCTTGGCGTCGTCCGGCAAGGCGGCGTTGGCGTTGCCGGTATTGAACTGGTCCTGTCCGAACCGCGGGACGCCCAGGGTGTAGCGGCTGATCGTCCCGTCCTTCAGCAGGGCCTGTAGGCGCGCCTCCACCTGCTGCGCGGCCGGCAGGGTGTAGTCGTACCCGGCGCCTTCCGGCCCCTGGATGTTGATGTCCACCCGGCCTCGGTCCTCGTTGGGCACCAGTTCTCGGGGCAGGACAGTGAAGAGCGCGAAGGCGAGGCCCGCCAGCACCACCACCAGGGCCACCGCGGAGACAGAAGCCGCGCGACGGCCCAGCATGGCGTCAAGAGAGGCGTGGTAGGAGTTGCGCAGCCGGGTCATGCCGGCGTCCACACGCCGGGCGATGAAGCCCTCGCCGTGGGCGGGCCGCAGCAGCTTGGAGGCCAGCATTGGCGACAGGCTGAGCGCCAGCAAGGCCGAGAAAGCCACGGCCGCGGTGATGGCCACCGCCAACTCCACGAACAGCTTGCCGATATAGCCCGGCAGGAACATCAACGGCGCGAACACCGAGATCAACACGATGGTGGTCGCCACCACGGCGAAGAACACCTGCCGCGCTCCACGCTGGGCGGCGACGATCGGGGGTTCCCCTTCGTCCACCCGGCGTTGGATGTTCTCCACCACCACGATGGCGTCATCCACCACCAGGCCGATGGCCAGCACCAGGGCCAGCAGGGTCAGCAGGTTGATGGAAAAGCCCAGGGGGGCCAGCACGATGAAGGTGGAGAGGATGCAGATCGGCGCCACGACCGAGGGAATGATCGCCGCCCGCCAGGTGCCCAGGAAGATGAAGTTCACCAGGGCCACGAGGCCCAGGGAGATCAACATCGTGATCCAGACCTCCTGGATGGCGTGCTTGGTGAACACCGTGAAGTCGACGGCGATCTCCAGCTTGGTGCCCGGGGGCAGCGACTTGTTGATCTCCGGCAGCTGGTCGGCGATGCCCTTGGAAATCTCCAGGTCGTTGGCCTGGGACTGACGGGTGATGGCGATGCCCACCATGTCGCGGCCGTTGGAGCGGAAGGTGCGGCGGCGCTCGTCGGGCCCCTCCTCCACGCGGGCGATGTCGCCCAGACGGGTGACATAGGCGTTCTGGCCCTGGTCGGCGGCGCTGACGGCGCCGTCGGCGCCCGCCGTGGTGCCCAGCGCGCCGGCGGACCCGGCGACGCTGCTGGAGGCCGAACTGGCGCGGGTGGCCGACGTGACCGGCAACTCCATGAACTGGGCCGGGGTGGAATAGCCACGGGCCACACGGATGGTGAAGTCCTTGGTCGGCGCTTCCAGCGCACCGGCCGGCAGTTCGAGGTTCTGGGCGTTCAACGCCGTCTCGACATCACTGACGGTGATATCGCGCGACGCCATGGCCTGGGGATCGAGCCAGATGCGCATGGCGTAGAGCTGGCTGCCGCCGAGCCGAACCTGGGCGACCCCTGGAATGGTGGAGATGCGCTCCACAAGGTAGCGGTTGGCATAGTCCGACAGCTGAACGCGGTTCAGCTTGGTGGAGGAGAAGGCCAGGAACATGATCGGCGAGGCGTCGGCGTTCGCCTTGGCGATCTGCGGCGGGTCGGATTGGTCGGGCAGCTGCGAGGTCACGCGGCTGACAGCGTCGCGCACGTCGTTGGCCGCGGTGTCGAGGTCGCGGTCGAGGGTGAAGGACACGTTGATCCGCGATGAGCCGTCCCGCGAGGAAGAGTTCACCCGGTCGATACCCTGAATGCCGGCCACCTGGCGCTCGATCACCTCAGTGATCCGCTCCTCGACGACTTCAGCCGAGGCGCCGCGATAGGTGGTGGACACCGACACCACCGGCGGATCGACGCTGGGCAGTTCGCGCACCGACAACGAGGTGAAGCAGGCGAGCCCCACCACGCACAAGATGATCGCCGCGACGGCGGCGAGCACCGGACGCCGGACGGAGATGTCGGAGAGCATCATGGCGCGGGACGGCGGGCGGCTCCGCCCGCTCCCAGCGGCCGGCCCGAACCCTGTGGCTTCACGGGCTGGTTCGGCTGAATCTTGTTGAGGCCATCACCGACGATGCGGTCGCCGGCGGCCACACCGTCCTTCAGTTCGACGAATCCATCCTGGCGAACACCGGTGATCACCGGGCGCTGCTCGGCCACGACGCCGTCGCCCTGCTTGACCAGCACATAGACGAAGGCGTTTTCGCCCTGGACCGACACAGCCGACTCCGGCGCTGAGAGGCCCTGGCGGCTGCCTTGGGCGACGCCGACCCGCATCATCATGCCGGGCTTCAGCCGGCGATCCGGATTGGGGAATTCGGCGCGGGCGGTGAGCGCGCGGGTCCGCTCATCGATGCGGGTGTCCAGCAGAGCGATGCGGCCCTGAATGACCTCGCCCGGATAGGCGTCGACGCGGGCGGTGACGGCCTGGCCCTGGCGGACGGCGGCGATATAGCGGTCAGGCACCTGGAAATCGACACGGATGGCGCTGGTGTCGTCCAGGGTGACGATGGCCGAGCCCGGATTGATCAGGGCGCCGGGCGTGATGTCGGTGAGGCCCACAACGCCGGCGAAAGGCGCGCGGATCAGCCGGTCGCCCTGGCGGGCCTGGGCGGCCGAGACATTGGCCTTGGCCGAGAGATAGCTGGCTTCGTACTGGTCGATCATGGCCTTGGAGGCAAAGCCCTGCTGCCCCAAGGTCTTGTAGCGGTCATAGGCGCGCTGCGCCTGAACCAGGCTGGCCTGCGCCTGCGCCAGGCCCGCGTCCTGCTCCGTCGCCTTCAGCTCCACCAGTACGGCGCCGCGGGCGACCGATTGGCCAGGAGAGAAGCGCACGCGTTCCACCAGTTGGGTCGCCGCGGCCGTCAAGGTGACCGACTGGCGGCCCTTGGCCACGCCGATGACGTCGATGGTGTCGGTGAAAAGCCGGGACTGAACGATCACGACGGCCACATCGGCCGGACCGCCGCGACCACCCCCGCCACCGCCGCCAGGACGACCACCGCCCGCGCCCTGCGCCATCGCCGCGCCGGGCGGGCCGCCAGGACCCTGCTTCTTTCCAAGGGTCAGCTTGTACGCCCCGGCGACCAACATGAGGATCAGCACAAGGATCGCGCCGGCGAGGAAGAAGTGGCGTCGTAACAAGCGGGGGGACTCCGTCGCCTCGAAAATGCGGGCGGCAAGTGGGATCAAAGTCGAGCGGTCTTATGGTGTGAAATTTGGGCCCGTCCAGTGACAGAACGATGGCTGTACGTGTCTGGCCGGAAATAGAACGCGGTTACACCGTGCAATCGCCGCATTTGATCGACGATAGCCTTTGAATCAACCGCTTAGCGCCAAGAAAAAGGGCGCCGGTCACCCGGCGCCCAAAGACTGTTGTTCTGCGAAATCGTCGCGTGGCGATCAGGCTTCGTAGCCCGGCAGTTCGCGGTCGAGTCGGCGCAGGGCGCCCGGCCAGCCCAGCTTGCCGCCGATGCCACGCATCACCTGGCCCTTGACCTCCATCTGGGCCGCCTCGGGCGCGAACAGCACGTTCTCGCGGCCGGCCGACAGAGCCATGATCTGCATCTGGCAGGCGCGCTCCAGGTAGTACATGCCGGTCCAGCAGTCGGCGGCGCTCTCGCCCACCGACAGGGTGCCATGATTACGCAACAACATCAGAGTCTTGTCGCCGATATCGGCCACCAGACGTTCGCGTTCGTCGAGGTTGAGGGCGATCCCCTCATAGTCGTGATAGGCCAGCCGCGGCAGGACGATGCAAGCGTGCTGCGACAGGGGCAACAGGCCTTCCTTCTGGGCGGCGACGGCGACACCCTGGTCGGAATGCAGGTGCATCACGAACTTGGCGTCTTCGCGGGCGGCGTGGATCGCCGAGTGAATCGTGAACCCCGCCGGATTGATGAAGTACGGAGTCTCCTGCAGAATCTTGCCGTCCAGGTCGATCTTGACCAGGGACGAGGCGGTCATCTCGCCGAAGTACATGCCATAGGGATTGATCAGGAATTGGTGATCTGGCCCCGGAATCCGGGCCGAGATGTGGGTGTAGATCATGTCGTCCCACCCGTAGAGCGCCACCAGCCGGTACAGGGCGGCGAGGTCCACGCGGGCCTCCCACTCCTCGGCGCTGACCTTGCCCTTTAGAGAATTCACGCCTGCAAGCGAACCATCGGCCATGGCGGCCTCCCTCGTCTGATCGTTATGTGATCGTTGGCCACAGGGTCGCGCCGCAGCGCCGCAGCGTCAAGCCGGGGTTGAACTTGGCCCCCCGCACGGTGAAGGTTCGGGGTATGAGCGAACGCAAACTCAGCGGGGTGATCTTCGACGCCGACGGGGTCCTGCAGCACGGGGGACCGTTCGGGACGGAAGACTGGATCTGGCCCGCCCGGCGGCACCGCGACTTCATCACCGGCTTCTATAGCGCCACCCCGCCCGAGGCCCTGGCCGATGTCAGCGCTTTCATCAGCGCCTGCGAACGCGCCCTGGCCGACGCCGGGTGGCCACAGGACGCCGCGACCTATCTGGCGCGCTGGGCCGACGGGCACGTCATCCCCGATCCCGCCATGCTGGAGGACGTGCGGCGGCTGCGGGCGGCTGGCGTCGCATGCTATCTCGGCTCCAACCAGGACGCCTTCTGGGCCGCCCATGTCGAGACCGCCCTCGGCTACGGCCAATTGTTTGACGGCCTGTTTATCTCCTGCCGCCTGGGGGCGGCCAAGCCGCAAACGGCCTTCTTCGAGGCCATGCTGGCGCAGATCCCCTACCCTCGCCAGGAGCTGATCTTCTTCGACGACAAGTCAGCCAACGTCGAGGCGGCCCTGGCCTGCGGCCTGGAAGCCCGCCTGTTCACGGGCCGGGCGCAGTACCTGCGTGACCTCGAAGAGCGGTACGGCCTGGAGCCCTAGGCGACCGGTGCGGCCGATGGTTGCCGATGCAGCGTGCCCTTGAGCTGCTGGGTCGGATACGGCTCCATGGCCAGACGCTCTTGCCGATGCGGGTCACTTTCGGTGTGCGAGGTGGTGTCGAAGAGCATCACCGTGCGCTGGTCCAGGTCGTAGGGGCGCCAGGCCGGGATCGCCGAGGTGTTGGGATCGCCGGTGCGGGCGAAGGCCAGCCAGGCCTGGCTCATCTGGCGCGCCATCGCCGCCGTCTCGTCGCTGGCCTCGCCCACCATGTGGCGCGCCTTGGACACGTTGTCGAACATGAAGGGCAGGTCCAGCGAGTGCGGCGTGATGCGCCGTCCGCCCTCCACCGGCGTCCGCCACATCAGGCGGTAGGACCAGACCGGCCCGGCCCCCTGGGCGGCCTTCAACTCGGTCTGCAGGACGCTGTCGCGCCAGTAGCCCCGCGCCGTGGTGATCTTGAAGAACAACTCGGAGGGCGAGGCGCCGGGGCTCCCGGTCCGGAAAGTCTCGACCAGGCCCGCAATGTCGGCCTCCGGCACGTAGCTCTTGAGCCTCGTCACGAGCCCGGTCTCGTCGAGGCTGAAGGTGGACTCATCGGCGCTGCCCACCTGGTTCGACAGCTCGGTGCGGCAGGTGCCGATCATCATCGGGATCTGGGCGGATACGGCCGGAGCCGACGGGTCCCAGGGGTGGGCGTCAAAAACCACATCGTCGATAGTTGGTGAGAAGCGCGCGGGGTGCTCGCGCATCAGCGCGCGATTGCCCTTCACAAGGTCCACAAAGGGCAGGTCCTGTAGCTTGCGCGCGTCGACCCGGGCCAGGCCGAGATGGGCCAGCAGCCGATCCAGTTGCTCGTTGGCCCGGTCGCGCGGGGTCAGACGCAGGTGCGAGCCGCTCTGGACGATCCCCCGATGGAACAGCCCCTGGGCCCCCTTGGCCGCCATGGAGATGCTCACCTTCCGGCCGCCCCCCGACTGGCCGTAGATGGTGACATTGCCCGGGTCGCCACCGAACCTGGCGATGTTGTCGCGCACCCACTTCAGACCCGCAATGATGTCGAGATAACCGGCGTTCGCGGAACCGGCGAAGTCATCGCCCAAGGCGTCCTGCAGCATGAGGTGGCCGAAGACGTTCATGCGGTGGTTCAGGCTGACGCAGACCACGTCGCCCTTCGACGCCAGATTGACCCCATCATAGAGCATGGAGGAGCCGGACCCGGCCTCGAAGCCGCCCCCGTGCAGCCAGACCATGACCGGCCGGCGGGCTTCATCGGCGCCCGGCGTCCAGACATTGAGGACCAGGCAGTCCTCGCCCATCTCCGGCTTGTTGCCGGGATAACCGCCGTCGGACAGCGTGCTGCGGGTCTGGGGGGCGGTCTGGCCGTAGAGGGTCGCCTCGCGCACGCCGGCCCAGGGCGCGACCGGTTGCGGCGCGCGAAAGCGGTTGGCGGCCCCCGTGGGCGCGCCATAGGGAACGCCACGGAAGATCGACACGCCGCGGAACTGCTCCCCGCGAACCTTGCCGCGGGCCGTTTCGACCACGGCGCTCTGGCCGACGGCCGCGTCCACCCCAAGCGCCATATCGCTGTCCATGACTCACTCCCTCGACCTTAGTTCCGTCATACGGAACGATGTTCCATTGACAGAATGGTCGACCCCAGGGCAGATCATGTCAACCAAGGGAGAGGCGCACGATGAAGGCGGAGTTGGTCTCGGCGACGGACGGCGTGGTGCCACGAACCTTCGCGGTGCTTGAGACCCTGACCCGGTCGCCCGAGCCTATGCGGCTGTCGGCTCTGTCGCTCCGACTGGGGCTGCAGAAGAGCACGGTCCATCGCATCCTCGCCGGGCTCATCAGTCTCGACTATGCCCAGCAAAACGCTGAGACCGGCTGCTATTCCGCCACACTGAAGCTCTGGGAGCTCGGGGCCAATGTGATCACCGAGCACCCCATCAAGCGGGCCGCCTCCGGCTTTCTGCAGGAACTTCAGCGCGTCACCGGCGAGACCGTCAGCCTGATGATCCGGGCCGGAGATGATGTTCTCTATCTCGACAAGATGATCTCTCCGCGCCCCATACGCTTCACCACGCGCATCGGCAGCCGGGTCCCCGCGCCGCTGACGGCCGGTGGCAAGGCGATCCTGGCCCACGCCGGCGACGCCCAGGCCGTGCTGGAGCGCACCGCGGCCAGCCGACGGGACAAGCGCCCCCTCGATGTTCCGGCGGCGATGGTCGAGTTGGAGCAGGTTCGAGAGCGCGGCTACGCCATGGCCAGTTATCAGCCCGGCGTTGTGGGCTTCGCCGCGCCGATCATGACCAAGGGGCTTGAGGCCGCCGCCGCGATCTCGGTCTCCGCGCCCGCCGAACGGGTGGACGAGAAGGCTCGACGGGCGATCATCGAGCATCTGCTTTCCACATGCGCCAGCATGGCGGAACAGGTGGGACGGCTTTGAGCGCTCGCGAGGACGACATCGCGTCCGTGGGACCGGCGCTCAGCGCCTACATCGCCGGCAGTCAGACAGCCGCCATGCCAGAGGACTTCCTCAGCCTCGGGCGGCTGCACATCCTCGACACCCTGGCCTCCATCGTCGCCTGCCGCGACCTGGACCCGGCCCGGCTGGCGCGGAACTTCGCACTCAGCATGTCCGGCGACGCGCGGCGCAACGCGGCCACGATCCTCGGGACCTCCGAGGTCGCTGCGATCGGCGACGCGGCCTTCGCCAGCGCCATGGCCGCCCACGGCGCCGAGATCAACGACTTCATCCCCTCGGCCTTCGTGCAACCGGGACCGGCCGTGGTCAGCGTGGCCCTGGCGCTCGCCGAACAGCGCGGCCTGTCTGGCGAGGCGGTGCTGCGCGCCGTGATCACCGGCTATGAGCTGGCCGGCCGCGTGCCCAAGGCGCTGGGGATCGGCAATCTGCGGCGGGCCGGGATCGCCAATCATGGGGTCGGGCCGGTGTTCGGGGCCGGCGCCGCCGCGGCATCCCTCATTGGCCTGCCGGAAGACCGCATCGCCGACCTGATCACCTATTGCGCTCAGCAGGCGGGCGGGTCCTGGCAGTGGCTGCTGGACGTGGAGCACGTGGAGAAGTCCTTCGTGTTCGCCGGGATGGGCGCCCGGGCCGGTCTCAACGCCGCCCTGATGGTCGAGGCGGGCTTCACCGGCGTCCGCGACAGCCTGGACCACCCCGAGGGCTGGATGCGGTCGAAGATCTTCACCGGCGGCGACGCCGACCGGGCGGGCCTGATCGAGGGGCTGGGGGAACGCACCGAGCTGATCCACACCGCCTACAAGCGCTATCCGGTGGGCGGCCCCACCCAACCGGCGGTGAAGGGCCTGCTGGAGCTGTTGCCGGACCTTCCGGCCTCGGCGGTGGAAAGTGTGCGGATCGAGATGCCGGGACGCTGGCAGGCGTTCCGCGACGCCGCCATGCCGGCCCTGAACCTGCGCTACCTGACGGCCATCATGCTGATCGACCGGCGGCTCGACTTCGTCTCGGCGCAATCGCTGGAGCGGATGGGAGCAGACACCGCCGTCCACGCCCTGATGGCCAAGGTCGATGTCGTCCACGACCCCGCCCAGGAGACGCCGCCGGGACAGCCGCGCACGGAATCGGCCCGCGTCATCGTGCGCCTGACCGATGGGGTGATCCGGGAAGTCTATGTCCCCCATGTCACCGGCTTCCCGTCGCATCCGATGCGCGCGGACGAGGTCGAGGCCAAGGCCTTGGAGCTGATGGCGCCGAGCCTGGGGGCTGAACGGGCGAAGACCGTTATCGAGGCGATCGCCGGTATCGAGGCGCTGCCGCGCGCAGGGGTCCTGGCGCAATTGATCGCAATCTGACGGCCGCGAAGACGGCAAGGCTCACAAGGGGAACACCATGGAATTCATCGGCGAGAAGACTGAAGACGGCGTCACCCGGCGTGAGTTCCGGCTGAACGTGGACGGCGACACCGTACCTGGCGTCATCTGGGCGCCGGAAGGCGCCAAGGGGTCACGCCCCCTGATCCTGCTGGGTCACGGCGGCTCGCAGCACAAGAAGGTCGCCAACCTGACCGCCGCCGCCATCAGCCACGCTCAGACCTTGGGCTATGCGACGCTCGCCATCGACGCGCCGGGCCACGGCGACCGTATCACCCGAGAGCAGGCGCAGAAGGCTCTGGCCGCCGCCGCCGAGGCTGGCCGCAAGGCCCAGCAGGGCGAGCGCCCGCCGACGGCGGCGCGGCCCACCCGCGACGCCGGGGTGGCGGTGAAGCATGTGGCGGAATGGAAGGCGGCGCTGGACGCCGCCCAGGCCCTGGACTTCGTGGGTTCAGGCGGCCGGGTGGGCTATTGGGGCGTGTCCATGGGCACCCGCTTCGGCGTGCCCTTCGTCTCGCAGGAGCCGCGGATCACGGCGGCCATCTTCGGCCTGTTCGGCGCCTTCCCGGGCTTGGAGGACCACAAGGCCGCCGCCGAGGCGATCAAGATTCCGCTGACCTTCGTCTACCAGTGGGAGGACGAACTGATGACCCGCGAGCAAGGCCTGGCCCTCTTCAACGCCTTCGGGTCATCGGAGAAGACCATGCACATCAATCCGGGCCGGCACGTCGAAATCCCCGCCCACGAGCGTGACGGCTGGCTGGCCTTCTGGAAGCGCCACCTCGGGCAGGGCTAGCCCTCGGTTCGCACTCTGGCCACGGCGTCGAGCCAGCGGGCATAGGCCGCTTCGCGGCCGTGCCCGTCCAGCTTCGGGTCGTGGCGCTCGGTGGCGGGCCGCGCGGCGGCTGCCTCCTCGACGGTGGCGTAGACCCCTGCTCCCAGGCCCGCGAACAGGGCCGCGCCCAGCGCCGTGGTCTCCTGATAGGTCGCACGCCCCACCGGCACCCCGGTGAGGTCGGCCAGCCGCTGGCTGAACCAGGATGAGCGCGACATGCCCCCGTCGATGCGGATCTCGACCGCCGCGCCGAAGGCGTTCGGCGCGTCGGCGCGCATAGCCTCCACCAGGTCCCGGGTCTGCAGGGCGCAGGCGTCGAAAGCGGCCTGGGAAATCTCCGCCAGGGTGGTGTCGCGGGTCAGGCCAAACAGCGCTCCGCGCGCATCGGCGTCCCACCATGGCGCGCCCAGGCCGGTGAAGGCCGGGACCATGACCACGCCATGGTCTTCCTTGGCGCTCTGGGCCAGGGCCTCGATGGCCGAGCCGCCCCCAGGGACGTTCAGCCCCTCATTGATCCATTGCAGGGCGGCGCCGGCGATGAAGATCGAGCCCTCCAGGGCGTAGCTTGTCCTTCCGTTGATGCGGGCGGCCACCGTGGTCAGCAGCTTGGCCCGCGACAGGGGCGCGACCTCGCCGGTGTTGACCAGCATGAAGCAGCCGGTGCCGTAGGTGGCCTTCATCTCGCCGGGCCTGATGCACCCCTGCCCCATCAAGGCGGCCTGCTGGTCGCCGGCCACGCCGCGGATGGGGATGGCGCGGCCCAGCAGGGCGGCGTCGGTCTGCCCATAGTCGGCGGCGCAGTCGCGCACGTCGGGCAGCAGGGACGCGGGCACGTCCAGCAGGTCCATCATCTCCTCGGACCAGCGCTGCTTCTTGAGGTCGAACAGCAAGGTGCGCGAGGCGTTGGTGGCGTCGGTGGCGTGCACCTTGCCGCCGGTCAGCTTCCAGATCACCCAGGTGTCCATGGTGCCCACCAGCAGGTCGCCGGCCTGGGCCCTGGCCCGCGCGCCCGGCACATCCCCCAGCAGCCAGGCGATCTTGGTTCCAGAGAAGTAGGGGTCCAGCAGCAGGCCGGTGATCTCGGTGACCCGGGGCTCGTGCCCCGCGCGCCGAAGCTGTTCGCAGGTGGCCGCCGTGCGGCGGTCCTGCCAGACGATGGCCCGGTGGATCGGCTCGCCGGTGACCTTGTCCCAGATCACCACGGTCTCGCGCTGGTTGGTGATGCCGATGGCGGTGATGTCCTCGAGGGGACGGCCGGACTTTTCGATCGCCTCCTTCATCACCGCGACGCTGGTGGCGAAAATCTCATCGGCGTCATGCTCCACCCAGCCGTCGGCGGGATAGAACTGCTCCAGCGGACGCCCGGCCTCGGCCAGGGCCCGACCTTGAGCGTCAAACAGGATGGCTCGTGTGGAGGTGGTTCCCTGGTCCAGGGCCAGGATCAAAGGTTCGGCCATTTCGCCCCCCGGTACTCAACAAGCTGCGCCATTGCGCCACATTCATGGCCGCCACCCGAGCCCCTATGGGGCTCAAACTCTTAGAGTGAAAGCTTGGCAGCCAAAACCTGTTTCCACTTTTGGCCGCCACGCTTTTGTAACCATGTTTTCATACGGTTCTGAGCAGAATCAGCCCCGAGCTATTCCCAGCAAGGAAACGGGTTTGAGCGTAGCCGCCAAGACCGAAGAGATACTAGGTCTCGCCAGGAGCCGCGCCGTCCAGGATCGCGAGCGCCTGCTGCTGGCCATCGTCGACCTGTGCGACGCCGGAGAAGGCGCCGAAGTGGTGATGAGTTCACCGCCGGTCCAGGCCCTGCTTTCCTCCATCTTCATGAGCCTGGTGGTGGAGGCCGAGCGCGACATCCGCAAACGGCTGGCCGAGAAGCTGGCCACCGCCGAATGGGCGCCCGCCGCCCTGATCAACGTGCTGGCCCTGGACGACATCGAGATCGCCCGCCCGATCATCAGTTCCAGCCCGGTGCTGCAGGACCCCGACCTGGTGCGCCTGCTTACCGAGGCCACTATTGAGCACCAGATCGAGGTGGCGCGCCGCCCCAATCTTGGGCCCCCCGTGGTCGCGGCCATCCTGCAGCAGAACGAGCCGGCGGTGCTGACGGCGCTGGCCGGCAACCTCGCCGCCCAGATCGGAAACCCCGAACTGACCGCCCTGGTGCAGGCCTCGCGGCGGATCGTGTCCCTACGCTCGCCCTGCGCCCACCATCCGGGCCTGACCGACGACCTGGCGCGCGAACTCTATGTCTGGGTGGGCCAAGCCCTGCGCCAGGCGCTCACCGCCCGGTTCCGCCTCGACCCCGAGGCCATGGACGCCGCCATCGCCGACTCGGTGCGCGAGGCCCACGGCGGCGTCATCTCCGAGCATCCCGAACAGCCGGAGGTCTGGCAGCGCGAAGGTGAGAAAGAAGAGATGGAGCGTCGGCTGCTGGCCAAGCTCGACATCGCCGGCCAACTTCGCCCAGGCTACCTTCTCAGGGCCCTGCGGGAGAACAAGCTATCGCTGTTCATCGGCGGGCTGGCGACGCTCGGCCGCTTCGATCCCGAGCATGTGCGCCGCTCCGTCGATTCCGATCGTCCCGAACTGCTGGCCCTGGCCTGCGCCGCCGTGGGCATCGACCGCAGCGTCTTCCCCACCATCCTGGCCCTCGTCCGTGAGCTGAATGGTGGCAGGCCCGGCGGCGGCCAGGAGGGCGAACGTCGCGCCGTGGGCGCCTTCGGACCCTTCGCGCCGGACATCGCCAACGCCGCCTTCCGTCAGGCGGCCGGCAGGGTTTGACAAGACCCGCGTTTCTCGCGCACCTCGCGCCATGTTCAAGGCTGAGCCCTTCGTGACCCGCCTCGCCTTCCTGGCCAGCGACCGCCTCGAGGCCCAGGAAGCGCGCGAGGCCCTGATCGCCCGCTATGGCGACGCCACGCTGGACGAAGCCCAGGTCGTCGTGGCCCTGGGCGGGGACGGCTTCATGCTGGAAACCCTGCACGACCAGATGCGCGGCGGCCACAAGCCGATCTACGGCATGAACCGCGGCTCCGTCGGCTTCCTGATGAACGAGTACTGCGAGGACGGCCTTCTGGAGCGGATCAATGTCGCCGAGAAGGCGGTGATCCACCCCCTGACCATGACCGCGGTCGACACCCACGGAAGGCCGCACAAGGCCCTGGCGATCAACGAGGTTTCCCTGCTGCGCCAGACGCGTCAGACCGCCAAGCTTCGCGTCTCCGTCGACGGCAAGGTGCGGTTGAACGAGCTCTCCTGCGACGGCGCCATGGTGGCGACGCCGGCGGGATCGACGGCCTATAACCTCTCGGCCCACGGGCCCATCATTCCCCTGGACGCCAAGGTTCTGGCGCTGACGCCGATCAGCGCCTTCCGCCCCCGGCGCTGGCGCGGCGCCTTGCTTGCCCACACCGCCAGGGTCAGCTTCGACATCCTTGAGGCGGACAAGCGCCCGGTCAGCGCCGTGGCCGACAACCTGGAGGTCCGCGACGTCTTGGAGGTTCACATCGCCGAGGATCGCGAGATCAGCATGTACATGCTGTTCGACGCCGGACGCAGCCTGGAGGAACGCATGCTCGCCGAGCAATTCTCGGTCTGAGTATGGCCCATGAGCCAGGGCGACATGACCATTTGGTCGCACCCCCGCCTCATTCGTTGTTAACGCCTACGATCTAGGTTTCTGTGGACTAAGTTCAGGAGCCGAGTCGTGAGCCAAGAGAATTCCGGTCAGGTGATTCAGGTCCCCAACACGCTTCGTCTGAAGGTCGGGGGCCGGTTCGGCGCCATAGATCCCGGCGCCATCGCCAAGGCCGAAGCCGCGTTGAAGAGCCTGTCGGGCAACTTCGCTCAATGGTTGAACGACGAGGTTATCAAGCTCGAAGCCGCACGCCAGCGCGTGAAGGCTGAGGGCATGACCCCGGAAACCATGGAATTCCTCTACCTTCGCGCCCACGATCTGAAGGGCCTGGGCACCACCTACGAATTCCCGCTGATCACCCGCATTGGCGCCTCGCTGTGCCGGCTGATCGACGACAAGGACAAGCGCATGCAGGCGCCGATCGCCCTGATCGACGCCCACATCGACGCGATCAAGGCGGCCGTCCGCGACGACATCAAGACCGACGATCACCCGGTGGGCAAGATCCTGATCGAAGCCTTGGAATCCAAGGTCCGCGAAACCGGACTCTAAGGACGCTACGTCCCTCTCCCCTTGCGGGAGAAGGAACTCCGTCACATCACATTGGCCAGCGGTTCGGCGACGACGCCGTAACCGGCGTCGACCGGCAGGGTCAGCACGCGGCCCTCGGGGCGATCCTCGATCTTTGGCAGGACGGTGACCAGGGTCCGGCCCTGGGCGCGGGCCACGCAGTCGGCGGCGCTGTTCGCCTCGGCCAGCAGCTGCACGTTCATGCGGGTGGGGAAGATCACCTTGCGCGCGCCGGCGTCGGCCAGGCGCAGCACTTCCCTGGGCTCGATCCATTCTGCGTCGACGGTTTCGCGCCCGTCGCAGGCGGCCAGTTGGTCGGCGGGCGCCAGCGCCGCATAGAACCAGGTGTCGAAGCGCTTGGGGGTCAGCGGCGGAGTGATCCAGCGTGCGAAGATGGTCAGCGCACGCAGATCCAGCTTGGCGTCTAGCGCCTTGACGACATCCAGGAACGCGGTTTCGCCGCGGTCCACCGCCTGGCGCACCTCCAGCGGTGCGATCTGGTCGCCCATCGGCGAGCCGTCGGTGTGGGAGGCCAGCAGAATTCCTGCCTCTTCAAAAACTTCGCGGATGGCGGCGATCCGCAAGCCCCGCTGCTCGGCGTCGAAGTCGGCATGGCCCAGGGTGTGGTCGGCCCAGGCCGGGTCATGGTCGCCGGCGTGTGACTTCCCGCCCGGAAACACCAGGGCGCCCGAGGCGAAGTCGATCTGGTGGTGCCGCTTGACCATCAACACCTCGAAGGCGGGGTCGTCGCGCAACAGCAGGATGGTGGCGGCGGCTTTGATATCCGCGTCGGGGGCGATCTCGGTCATGCCCCAGCTTGAGAGCGCGGCCGCCCTCGCGCAAGCCCGAGGTTAGGCGCTCTCGGAAAGACGAACGGACTTCCGGGACTCGTGGGAGATGCGGTCCATCTTCTCCAGCAGGTATTCGACATCCTCGCGGGCGGCGTTGGCGGGCTGGGTGAGGAAGCGTTGCAGCATGCGCTCCTGGAACCGCTCGCGATCCTTGGCGCCGCCGTCGAATTCCATGGAGTGGAAGGTGTCCACCCCCGCGCGGAAGGCCGGGAACAGACGGGCCGGCAGCCCTGCCCGCTCGTAGATGGCGCGCAGGCCCAGCGGCCCCGCGTCATGAATCATCAGCCAGGTCCGGTGGTGCGGTACGCTGGCCAGCTCGGCGAGGCTCCACTCGAAGAAGGTCATGTGGCCGTGGGCCAACGACCTCAGCAGCAGAGACGCATTCAGCCGCTCGTGCTTGTGCAGGTGGCTGACGAAGCTCTTCACGTCGGGCGCGCGGCCGGCCTGGTCCACCAGGTCAATCGTCGCCCGCTCCTTGGCGCCCATGGCGATCTCAAGCGCGAGGTCGGGCGAGAGCGCATGGTGGTTCAGCAGGTGGTCACGGACCTCCTCACTGACCAGGTCGATCAGCTTCTCGGTCACCGCCAGGGGCAGGGCGGCGCGATAGGCGACAGCGGCCAGGACACGCTCGGACTTCTCGAAGCGTTCGATCACCTTGGCCAGCGCCCGATCGGCGAAGTCGGCGTTGTCGTTGGCGCAGGCGGCTTCCACCGCGCGCTCGACGCCATACTCAACGATAGCGTTGGTGACGGTCTGGGAAACCCGGGGACGTTTCGCGATCACCACCTGGCGCACGGGACCACCCAGGCGGACGATCTCGGCCAGATCCTCATCGGTAAACACCGGCGACGCCGACAGGATCGGCAGGGAAATGCTCTCGACGTCCTTGGCCAGGCGCAGGGCGACGTCGCGCGGAACAATGGTGGAATTCTTCAAGGTGACGGCCAACGCCCGGCGGACCAATTCACCGGCGTCAGCAGCCATGACCCGCAGGATTTCCTGGGCCTGAATCCGTTCCTCGTCCGTCAGTTCGTAACGGTCGATGTTCCGGCACAGCTTGTGGGCCGCCACGGCCCGCTCGTCCGGAGTCGCGCCCTTGACCAGAGTGCGAATGTCTTCGTCCGTCAGCGCCGCCCGCGTGGTCGCCATACCTGCACCTGTCCCCGCCCCGGAATCATCGGAGTCCGTCCCCCGTTATAATGACTGGTTAGGCTTAATGATCGGTTGCCTGGCGCCGATCACCGGAAGCTGTGGATTAACGCTACGCGGTAACCTCGCGCCAACCCTGAACCACTACCTTACGTGGCGATATCTTCCCGAGGCGCCCCATGGCCACGACCACAGATGATCGGACGGCCGAACCCCTGCGGGGCGGCCAATCGGCGACACAGCAGGCTTTGGAGGCCCAGACGGCTCTCCTGCCTTATGCGCTGGCGGTCTTCGCCGTCAGCCTGCCGGCCTACGTCTGGGCCGGCAGCCACGCGGTGAACGCCGCCTGGATGACCGGAACCTTTGCGATTTTCGCCGCCGCCTGGGGCGCTTTCTATGGCGTGGTCAACTGGCTTAAGGACCCCGAGGCCGCCAACAACACGGTGAAGCGCGGCCGTGTGCAGATTCTGTCGGCCCTGATCTGGGCGCTGGCGGTGGCTCAGATCGCCGCTTTCTCCAACGGCGCCGGCGCCGCCCGCGAGCCGCTGTTGATGACGGCCCTGGCTGCGTCTGTCGTGATCATCTTCTTCGCCTCCCCCTGGCTTCCCAGCCTGCTGATCGTGGGGCCCGCCGCCGCCGCGGGTCCGCTGATCGCTCTGTTTTCCCGCCCTGAGGATCATGCATTGGCCAACAACGCCTGGGGCGCCATCGCGCTGGCCATGGCGCTGGCCTTGATCCTCAACCGCATCCTGCGCCGGCAGTTCTCCATGGCTGCGGAGCGCGAGATCCTGATCGCCGACCGGGCGGGCAAGGTCGAGGAGGCGCGCCGCCTGGCCCAATCGAAGTCCGACCTGGTGGCGACCCTCAGCCACGAGATCCGCAATGGCCTGACCGGGGTGGCCCACGTGCTGGCCGCCGCCGCTGGGCGAAACGGCCGCGGCGCGCCGTCCCGCGAGCAGCTTACCGCCGCCCTGGACGCCGCCAATGACCTGATCGCGGTGCTGAACACCACCCTCGATTCCGAGACCGCCGAGGCCGGCCGCCTGTCGGTGGACACCAAGCCCTTCGATCCCGTCGCCCTGCTGCGCGACCTGGTGCTGCTGAACCGCCCCAACGCCTCGGCGAAAGGTCTGGAGCTGACCCTGCACGTGCCGGCTGAACTTGAGATCGGCCACACCGGCGCCGCCCTGGCGGACGCCCATCGGGCCCGCCAGATCATCGCCAACCTGATCGGCAACGCTGTGAAGTTCTCAGTCCGTGGCCGGGTTGAGGCCCGCGTCGAGATCACGGCCACCGGACGCCTGGCGGTCGAGATCGCCGATACCGGCCCGGGTCTGACCGCCGACGAACTGGATCGCGCCTTTGAACCCTTCGCCCGCGTGGAGCGGACCAGCGCCGGCACCTCGGGCGCGGGGCTGGGCCTGTCGCTGGCCCGCCAGCTGGCCCGCCTGATGGGGGGCGACCTGACCGCCCATAGCGCCGTGGGCGTCGGCTCCTGCTTCCGCCTTGAACTGCCCTATGACGCGCAGGCCGTGGCCGAGCGCGTTCTCGAGGCCGTGGAAGCCGCGCCTCCTGAGCCCGCTGAGCGCCGCACCCTGAAGGTGCTGATCGCCGAGGACGACGCGCTCAACGCCGCCATGCTGCGCGCGGTGATCGAGCAGCTGGGCCACCAGGTGGTTCACGCCGTCGACGGCCGCCGCGCCTTCGAGCTGGCCAAGATCTGTGAATTCGACCTGGTGATGATCGACGGGCGTATGCCCAACATGGACGGCCCCGAGACCATCGCGGCGCTGCGCGGCCTGGAGGGCGCCGCCGCTGGCGTTCCCATCGTCGCGGTGATCGGCGGTGACGCAGAGGAAGCCAAGGAATGCACCGAGGCCGGCGCCGATGCGGTGCTGCGCAAGCCGGTCAGCGTGGCGGCCGTGGCCCGCGCCGTGGCCGACGCCGTCGCCGTGACCCGTAAGGACACCCCTGCGCGCCTCACCGCTTGAGCCATGAACAGCGAACCGATCCGATGACATCGGATCGGTTCGATTCTTGTTTGGTCGCGCAATTTTCCTACGAACCGGCATCCACTTCGTTGGATTGCGCTCCGCGCCCGGTATGATCCCCAAAACAGGTGGGGAAGACGCGTGCTGCTCAAGGGTCTGAAGGTCGTCGAATTCGCCTCCTATATCGCCGCGCCCGGCGCGGCGGGCATCCTGGCCGACTGGGGCGCGGAGGTGATCAAGGTGGAACGGCCGCAGGGCGATCCGATGCGGCACGTCTTCGCCGACGCCAAGAGCGAGCTGACCGGCAATCCCACCTTCGGCATGGACAACCGCGGCAAGCGCGCCGTGGTGCTGGACATCGCCAAGCCGCAGGGCCGCGACGCCCTGGCCCGCCTGGCCGCCGAGGCTGACGTCTTCCTGACCAATGTCCGACCCGCCTCGCTGAAGAAGTACAGGCTGGACGAACAGACCCTGCGGGCCGCCAATCCCCGGCTGATCTACGCCGTGGTCACCGGCTATGGGCTGGAAGGCCCCGACGCCCACCTGCCCGGCTTCGACGTCACCGCCTTCTGGTCGCGGGCCGGGGTCGCCCGCATGCACGCCCCAAAGGGCTCCGACCCCTTCATCCTGCGCACCGGGGTCGGCGACCACACCACCTCGCTCGCCACCACCTCGGCGATCCTGGCGGCCCTCTACGAGCGGGAGAAGACCGGCGAGGGCCGGTTGGTGGCCACATCGCTGCTGGCGACGGGGACCTATGTGGTGGGCTCGGACCTGGCGGTGCAACTGGTGTTCGGCAAGCTGGCCTCCAACCGCGCCCGCACCGACCCCTTCGATCCCCTGGCCAACTTCTACAAGAGCCGCGACGAGCGTTGGTTCGTGCTGAACCCGCGTGGCGGCGGCGGCGATTGGCCGGCCCTGGCCAAGGCCTGCGGGCGCCCCGAACTGCTGGAGGACGAGCGCTTCAAGGGCGGCAAGGCGCGCAAGGCCAACAACCGCGACCTGGTGTCAGAACTCGAGGCGGCCTTCGGGGCTTTCGATTTCGAGGAGATCGCCCGGCGGCTGGACGAGGCCGACCTGGTCTGGGCGCCCGTCCAGACCCCCGCCGAAGTCGCCGCCGATCCGCAGGTGGAGGCCGCCGGCGCGCTAATCGCAGTGGAGGACGGCCACGGCGGAACCTATCGCTCGCCCAACTCTCCCGCCCAATTCCCCGGCGTGGCCACGATGCAGCGGCCGGCGGCTCCGGGCCTCGGAGAGCATACCCGCGTGGTGCTGGGTGAGATCGGCTATTCCGAGGCCGAGATCGACTCGATGATGGAAAGCGGCGCTGCGGCCTGAAGATGGTCGCCGACTGGAGGACAGGCGCATGACGCCAAGTGAGGTGCTGAAGAAGCTCGAGGCCCTGGGCAATGACAGGGTGCGCACGCTCAACATCCGCAGCGGCGCCGACGAGAACCAGTACGGCGTCAAACTCGGCGACATCCGCGTCCTCGCCAAGGCCATCAAGACCGACCATCACCTGGCCCTGGAACTATGGGAAACCGGCAACCTCGACGCCCGACTGCTGGCGATTCTGCTGATGAAGCCCAAGCTGCTGTCGGCGGACGCGCTTGACCGCCTCGTCCGCTCCAACGCCGTGCCGCAAGTATCGGACTGGCTCAACGCCTACATCGTCAAGGCGCACCCGGAGAAGGAGGCGCTGCGCCGCCGCTGGATGGACAGCGACCATCCCATGGCGGCGCGGGCAGGCTGGAGCCTCACGGCCGAGCGGATCTCCAAGGCCTCCGACGGGCTCGACATGCCAGCGCTGCTGGATCGGATCGAGGTCGAGCTGCCGGTCGCCGGCCCCCTACCCCAGTGGACCATGAACAACACTCTTGCGGCCATCGGCATCCATCACGCCGACTATCGCGATCGCGCCCTGGCGATCGGCGAGGCGCTGGGGGTCTATCGCGACTATCCGACCTCGCCAGGATGCACATCGCCCTTCGCGCCGATCTGGATCAACGAGATCGTCAAACGGCAAAATGCAAAGACCAAATAGGCGAGAAGTCCTTCCTCAGGAGGTCTTTAGCTCTTGCCGTCGCGGGCGTCCGACAGCACTCGCAGCATTTCGCTTGAGAAGATGGAACCGGTCAGGCGCGAGCTTGAGCCGTCGCGGTCGGGACTCTGGCTGCCGCGCAGGATCAGGTCCACCAGGGCGTCCTGCTCCTTCAGACGCTCGGTTCGGCGGGCCGAGGCGTACTCGATGAAGCCGTCGTCGGCGGGGGCGGGCCGGCCGGAGGTCGCCGCGCCGACGCCGCCAGTCCGGGTAAGGTTGGCATAGACCTCTGCCACCGTGGCCGGCCGACCCTCGCGGTAGAAGATGGAGCGGTTGGCTTGGGCCGCCTCTGGGAACAGGCTGGCGGCCGATGCGCCGGGGCGGCTGTTGGCGGCCTCGATTAGCCGAGCCGACCCCTGCGGGCCCAGGAAGTGGGCGGCGTAGAGTTCACCCGCCGTAGGGGTGCGCCCCGTCCGGCCCTTCAGATACGAGGCGTGGTCGGAGGCTAGCTCGCCGGCCATCAGGGACGAGGCATGGGCGTCCAGCCGCAGGTCCATCACCGCCTTGCGCGCCTCGGCCCCGCTGACCGAATAGCGGCCGTCGGAACCCTTGCGGATCAGGTCAGCGTAGCGGGCATAGCCGTACTTGGAACCGTGCTGCTTGAGGGTGGAGAGCCATGTCTGTTCAACGAACTGAAACAGGCCGGCGGCCGACGATGACGACGCCTTGGCGCTGGGATTGTATCCGCTCTCGCGGTTGGCGGTCTTCATGAGGAACGTGAAGTCCACGCCCGTCGCATTGGACGCACGTTGGATGGCGGCTTCGACCGCGCCCCTCAGACCCTGGATCGCCATGGATCCTGGTTTGAACCGACATGGTTAACGTCGCGCTAACCATAGCGCGACCGACCCGCGCAGTCAGGCGGTGGCGGCCTTTGGGTCGCTGTCAGCGGCCTGGTTCAGGCAATCCTCGAGAATCGCCAACAGCCGCGGCAATTCGATGGGCTTGGCGATGAAGTCATCCATGCCGGCGGCGAAATAGGCGTCGGTCTCGTGGCTCAGCACGCTGGCGGTCACGGCGATCATCGGGGTGCGCGCCCGGCCGCCGGTCTGCTCCCGCGTACGGATTTCCCGGGTGGCCTCCAGGCCGTCCATGCCCGGCATGTGGATGTCCATCAGGATGGCCGACCAGGCGCCGGCGTCCCAGGCTTCGATGGCCGCGGTCCCGCTATCGACGGTCACGGTATCTATTCCGAACTGCTCCAGCAGGGTGCGGATCACGAGACGGTTGGTGGGATTGTCATCGACCACCAGCACCCGCAGGGCATCGTCAAAGCTGGGCTCGGCGTCGGGCTTATCGAGCGTCGTTGGGGTTTCCGCACGGGCCAGGTGGACGGTGAAGCTGAAGCAGGAGCCCTCCCCCAACTCGCTGGTGAAGTCGATCTCCCCGCCCATCAGGGCGAGAATCTCGCGGCAGATGGAGAGGCCCAGCCCCGTGCCCCCGAACCGACGCGTGGTGGAGGCGTCGGCCTGGACGAACTTCTCGAACAACTGCGGCGCGCGCTCGGGCGCGATCCCCGTGCCGGTGTCGGTGACGCTGACCTTCAGGAAGTCGCCGTCGGCATCGATCAGGGCGGTGACCGCGCCGGCCTCGGTGAACTTCAACGCATTGGCCAGCAGGTTGGAGATCACCTGTCGCAGCCGCACCTCGTCGCCGCGCCGCCACCCCTTGGCGTCCGGCGTGATCTCAAGGCTGAACGCCAGGCCGCGCTCCCGGGCCAGGCCCCCATAGAGGGCGGCGAGGTCCTCGGCGAAGCCCGTCATGTTGAACACCGACGGCGACAGCTCCAGCCGACCGGCCTCGATCTTCGAGATGTCGAGGACGTCGTTGATGATCCCCAGCAGGGCGCGGCCGGAGTCCTGGATGGTCACCAGGCGGGCCCGTTGCGGTTTGGACAAGGGATCGGCGGTCATCGCCTGGGCCATGCCCAGCACCCCGTTCAGGGGCGTGCGCAGCTCGTGGCTCATGGTGGCCAGGAACTCGGTCTTGCTGCGGTTGGCGGTGTCGGCGATCCGGGCCAGGTCCTGGGCCTGGATACGCAGGGCCTGATTGGTGGCCAGCTCCTGCTCGATCTGGCGGTTCAGGGCCTCGGCGGCCAGACGCGCGCGCAGTTCGCGCATGACCACGCCCCGGGTCATTGTCGAAAGGCCGATGGCGCCGAAGGCCCCGGCCAGACCAACAAAAGCGTACTGACCGGCGGCGCCCGGACCGGCTTGCCCCGCGAACATCACCAGCGCCGTCAGCGCCAGGACGACAGACGGCGCAAGAATGCGGACGCTAGGCCCCACGGTGGCGAAACCCAGGGCCATGATGACAAAATAGACCAGCTTCGGCGCTTCAAAGTGGATGGCCAGATAGGCCACCACATTGGCCAGCATCAGCGCATTGGTGGCCAGCGCCCCCAACTCCAGGGTCAGGTGCGATGGGCCGGGATTGCGGAGCAGGCGATGCACGCCAAGGCAGACCACCGCCGAGACCGCCGACAGGCCCATCAGGATCGCGAGCGACGACCCCGTCTCGTAGAACGGATGGCTGGCGGTGATGATCACATAGTAGATCCCCACCGCGATCATATAGCCGCGAACCACCGGTCGATAGACGGCCGCCAACTCCTGCGATGGCAGCGGCTCGACGGCTCTTGAGAACATCTGTGATTCGCGTCCTAGATTTCAGAAGACCTTAAGTCCAAGGCGTTGCGGCGTCATTAATGCTTTGCGGGCCCCATTTTGGTTACCAGCGAATACTTGCGACGAAGCGTCGCACTTGCTTGGTTGTGAGAGCCCGACCTGACCTTCAAGAAGACACGGTTTAGCTTCCCCAAGGTCAAGCCTCCGCCACGATCGGCGCGCGACCCTGTTGTTGGTGACGATAACAAAAGGGAGGTCGCCATGGTCGTCCAACAAACGTTCCCCGCAGGCCGCGCGGGCAGTCCCAAGGCCCGCCGCGCCATGACTGCGGCGATCGGAGTCTCCATCGCGGCCCATATGGCCCTGGTGGGCTATCTCGCCGTCCAGCGGTTCCAGGCGCCGCCGTCCGAACTCGCACCTGTCGAAGACCCCGGCTTCGTCGTGCAACTGTACAAGCCAGACCCGAAGCCCACCCCCGAGACCAAACCGGAACTGCACCTGCGCGACACACCGATCGCGATCAACAAGCCGGACCTGAGCATAGCCGCGCCGCCGACACCGACCCCCGACAGGGTCGTCGGGGGCCCGCCGCCCACCACAATCGCCCAAACCGCGACGCCAAAGCTGATCGAGGTCCCGCAGGCCCCGCCTGTGATCAGCTCCCCCAATTGGCTGAGAAAGCCCGGCGCCCGCGAGTTCGCGCGGTTCTATCCCGACGGCGCCATGCGTCGGAACCTCGAGGGCGGCGCGACGCTGGCCTGCCTCGTGGGGGGTGATGGCGCGGTCAGCGCCTGCCAGGTGGTGGCCGAAAGCCCCGACAATGCCGGCTTCGGCCAGGCGGCGCTCAAGCTCGCGCCCTATTTCCGCATGAGCCCCCAGACCCGTGATGGCCAACCGGTGGACGGCGCCATCGTGCGCATACCGATCCGGTTCAACCTGGGGAACTAGCCGCTCGGGCCTGCTCAGTAGCTCTTGGGCAGGCCCAGCACGCGCTCGGCGATGTAGTTGAGCACCATCTCGCGGCTGATGGGCGCGATGCGGGCGATCATCACTTCGCGGAAGTAGCGTTCGACGTCGTATTCCTTGGCGTAGCCCATGCCGCCATGGGCCAGGACCGCGGCCTCGCAGGCATTGAAGCCGGCCTCCCCGCCCAGGTACTTGGCCGCATTGGCCTCGGCCCCGCAGTCGCGACCAGCGTCGTAGAGGGCCGCAGCCTTGAACGCCATCAGGTTGGCGGCCTCAAGTTCGGCCCAGGATCGCGCCAGGGGATGGGCCACCCCCTGGTTCTGGCCGATGGGCCGGCCGAACACGATGCGCTCCTTGGCGTAGGTCGCCGCCTTGGCCAGGGCCGCGCGGCCCAGGCCAACGGCCTCGGCGCCGAACAGCACCCGCTCGGGATTCAGTCCCTCCAGCAGGTAGTAGAAGCCTCGCCCCTCCTCGCCGATCAGGTCGCCCGCGGGGACCTCCAGGTTGTCGATGAAGACGCTGTTGGACTCCACCGCCTTGCGGCCCATCTTCGGGATCACCGTGGCCGAGATCTTCGAGCGGTCGAAGTCGGTGTAGAACAGGCTCAGTCCCTCGGTGGCCTTCCTCACCTGATCCTTCGGCGTCGTGCGCGCGATGATCAGCATCTTGTTGGCCCGCTGAGCCATGGTCGTCCACACCTTGCGGCCCGAGATCACATAGCCGTCCTTCGTGCGCACCGCCCGGGTGGTCAGGCTGGTGGTGTCGAGTCCCGAGTCTGGCTCGGTGATGCCGATGCAGATCTTGTCCTCGCCGGAGATCAGCCGGGGGATGGCGCTCTGCTTCAAGGCTTCGGACCCGAACTTGGCGATGGGCATGGGCCCGAAGATGTTCAGATGCATGGCGCTGGCGCCGGAGAAGCCCGCGCCAGACTCCGCCACCGCCTGCATCATGATGGCCGCCTCGGTGAGGCCCAGGCCCGCGCCACCAAGCTCAGTCGGCATGGCTGTCCCCAGCCACCCGCCGGCGGCCATGGCGGCCACGAAGGCTTCGGGGAAATCGCCTGTCTCGTCAGTGCGCCGCCAGTACTCGGCGTCGAAATCGGCGCAGACCCGGGCGACGCTGTCGCGGATCGCCTGCTGTTCGTCGCTCAGCCAGAACGCGCTCATGATCACCGTCCTATTTGTTCTCGAACCGCCCCGGATCGAGCCGAGCGGCATAGGGACCAAGGTCCCCCTCCGTCACGCAAGCCACGATGATCTTCGCCACCAGCGGCGCCAGCAGCCATCCGTTGCGCCGCGCGCCCACCGCCAGCAGCACCCCGTGGTGACGGCCACGCCCAACCATCGGCAGGCCGTCCGGGGTGGCGGCCCGGACACCGGTCTGGGCGGTGATCCTGGCGTCCCTCACAGAGGGGAAGAGGCGCGCGCCGGCCTCCTGCAATCCAGCCACCTGATCTGCCTCGATAGCCAGGTCTCCCGCGCCAACCTGCATGGTGGCGCCCAGGGTCAGGCCGCCCGGCGCGCGGGTGACATAGGCGCCTTCGCCCCGAACGACGATGCCGTCATAGGGTGCTCCGTCGGTGCGCAGGATGTGGCCCTTGATGGGGGCGAGCCGTCCCAGCAAGGGGGCCATGACCGCCAGGTCGCGCCCCAGGCCGGTGGCGATCACCAGCCGCTCGGCGCCTTCGAAGCCGTCGGCGGCGCGGGGGTGGAAGCTGACACCTGCGGCTTCGGCGGCCTTGCGCAGCGCCACCAGGGCGGCGCCGGCGTCGATGCGCCAGTCTTCGCGGGTCAGCAGGCCGTGTCCCAGGCCCGGCGCGAGCCCAGGCGCCAACCCCACCATGGCGGTGCGCGACAGCTCGGTGGGATGCAGGCCCAGCTTGCGGATGCCGGCGTCTGCGGCGTGCAGGAAGGCGGCGTCACCCACGGCCATCGCGCCGGCCCGATCCACCGTGATCCCGATCCGCGCCTCCAGAGCCGGCCACAGGTCGCGGGCCGCCAGCATCAGATCGAAGTGCGCTCGCGTCTCGGCGTCCAGCACAGCCTCGAACACCGGGGCCAGCATGCCGGCGGCGACGGCCGAGGCGTTTACGCCCTGCGGGAACGGATCATAGACCGCCACCAGCGCCCCGGCGTCGGCCAGGGCGAGGGCCGTCGTCAAACCGAGCGCGCCGGCGCCCGCGACCGTGATCCTCGGCTTGCGGCTCATGGGTCTAACCAGCGGGCTTCGGTCGCGAAATCAAGTCATTCTCATATCGAAGGCGAGGCGCCGCGCCGGTAGCGGGCGACGCCCAGGTGGAACAGACCGACCGCGATCGCGGTGTAGACCACCGCTCCGAACACCACCACCGCCAGGGCCTGGCCGCTGGGATGGCGCACCATGCCCATGGGCGCCAGCACCACGAAGCCGGCGGGCAGGATGGTGAAGGCGATGGTCTTCACCGCGCCGCGATAGATCGAGCCCGGATAGCTGGAGAACAGCAGCATGAAGTCGGTGAGCTCGCGGGCGAAGCTGCGGGCGCCTGCCGCCCAGAAGGCCAGGCTGGCGAAGCTGATGCTGGCGCAGACATAGACGGTGGTCCCCGCCGCGATGGCCAGCAGCAAGGCGGGCAGATCGGCCCATTCCAGCTTCGCGAAGACCCCCAGCACGAAGATCGCCCCCGCCAGGTCGCCCCAGGCCGTGGCGATGCTTTCCCGGGCCAGCAGGCGCGGGATCAGGGCCTTCGGCTGGGTCAGCAGGGCGTCCAGTTCGCCGCGCAGCAGGGTGGCGGCCAGGTCGCGATAGCCGCCGAAGAACACCCCGGAAATCCCCACCACCGACATGGTCAGGCCAAACAGCAGGGCCATGTCCTGCAGCCGCCAGCCGCCGATCGAGCGGAACCCTGCGAAGAACAGCACCCACAGGGTCAGGAAGAAGATGTCGTTGACGATCATGCCCCCCACCTGGATCGCGAAGTTGCCCCGGTCAGAGAAGGAGGTGCGGATCGCCGCGGCTGACTGGGCGGCGTAGAGGCGCAAGCTGCCGATCATACCCCGCCCTCCCGCAATACCTTGGCCAACCCCGCGCGCCACAGCGCCAGGCACAGCAGGCTGAGCAGCACGATCCACAGCGCCTGCCAGGCCGCCGCCTGCAGGAACATGGCGCCTGACGGATGCAGCGCCTGGACACCGGCCCAATAGAGGTGGGCGGCGAAGGGCGTGGCCTCGGCGATCTTCCGCAGCCAGTCGGGATAGAGAGTGATGGGGGCGAATAACCCGCCCAGCAGGAACATCAGCTTCTGGATCACCAGCATCACGGGCAGGATCCGCCGGGTCCAGAAGGCGCAAAGCCCGGCCACCGCGTAGAGCAGCATGCCCACGGTCACGGCCAGGACGCCCAGGACGAACAGATAGGGATAGGTCGCGGCAGGCGGTCCCTGCCGGCCGGTCACCAGCAACCAGGCCACCGCTGTGACGCCCAGCGCCGCCAGCCGCACCAGGGTCCCGCCCAGACTCTGGGCCAGGCTCTGCAGCAGGTAGAACTTGGGCCGCAGAAGGTGGGGCTCAAGCCCTCCCGAACGGATGTCGTCCTCGAACCTCAGGTGAACGGAGGGCAGCGACAAGGTGATCCACTCGGTGGCCAGGACATAGAGCACAAGGCCGCCGGCCGGCAGGGCGATGGCCCCGGCCACGCGCTCGTCCGCAACCTTGTCCCACAGGGCCGAGAGCACGGTCATGATCAGGATGTAGAACAGGCAGCGCCCGGCCAGCACCGTCCAGCCGGCCATGGCCTGGCCCGCCCCGATCCTCAGAGCCACCGCCGCGGCGATCAGGTCACGCCGCATGGGTCGAGGCGTAGATCTCGGCGATCACCTCCTCCATGGGGGGATCCTCGATGGTGACGTCCTCGATGCCACCATCGGCCAGGGCCGCGGCGATCACCTGCTCCACACGGGTGAGCTTGGTGTCCACCTCCAGGATGGTGGCGTGGGCCTCCGAGGCGCGGCGCGTGACGCCCGGCAGATTGAGCGACACACCCTGCCCCGCCGACTGGAAGGTGATGATCTTGCGCCCCAGGAACCGGCGGCGAAGCTGGTCCGTCGGCTGGTCGACCACGATGCGGCCCTGGTTGACGACGATCACCCGGTCGCAGACCAGCTCGATATCCCGGGTGTCATGGCTGGTGAGCAGCACCGTCTGGCCGTGGTCGCGGGCGTGCTCGCGGATGAAGTCGCGGATCGCGGCCTTGGCCGTCACGTCCAGGCCGATGGTCGGCTCATCCAGGAACAGCAGGTTGGGACCGTGCAGCAGGCTGGCGGTGATCTCGCACCTCATCCGCTGGCCAAGCGACATGCGGTGGACGGGCTGGTCCAGCAGGTCGGCCAGGGCGAACCGCTCCGTCAGTTCCCCCAGCCGCCTGGCGAAGGGCGCGGCTTCCTGGTCGTAGATGTGGCGCAGCAGGGCGAAGCTCTCGCGGGCCGGCAGTTCGCCCCACAGTTGGGAGCGTTGACCGAACACCACGCCGATCTTGTAGGCCAGGGCCTTGCGCTGCTTCCAGGGCGTCAGGCCCAGCACGCTGGCCTCGCCCGAGGACGGCTCCAGGATGCCCGACAGCATCTTCAGGGTCGTGGACTTGCCCGCGCCGTTGGGGCCGATGATGGCGACGCGCTCGCCCACCCCGATCTCGAAATCGATGCCGGCGACGGCCTCGACCGTCACATGTTCAGGGGAGAAGGCCTCGAAGAAGCCGCCGCGCCGCTTAGCGTAGCGATAGGCCTTGGAGAGTGACTTGACGGTGATGACGGCGGACATGGCGGGCTTCGATTTCTGAGAGGGTCGATGGGTCTGGCGGAGAGCACGTAAGCGGCGTCGGAGCCCAATTGAGCTCTTTGCCGCACGGCATCTGGCCAAACAGATTGGTCATCGTCTCAGGTCGTTGAAGCGCGCGAACAGGTTCGCGGAACGGCGTCATGCATAGACGGCGATTCTGGAATTCACAACCGGGGCGCAACGAAAGCTGCAACCTGTGTGGCTTTCACGCACGCCTATGCCTCAGGCGCCGGTTCCAGCGCCCGCAGCATCGCGATCTGCGCGCCCCAGCCGAAGGGCGTAACCGCTAGGAAGATGAGCGCCAAGACAGCCTCCGCTGGACTCGGGGCCCATTTCCCCATGGGCAGGATCGCATTCAACCCCTCGCTCAATGGAAGTGTCATCACATGCGGGACCAGCACCACCACCGCCAGCGGCAGCAATGCCGCGCGGGTCAGACGCCAACTCACCAGGGGCGCAATCCCTCGTCCTAGTCCGGCGCGCGGCGCAAGCAACATCAGCCGGCCAAACACGTAGAGCATCGCGCAGGCGAGCAGGGCGAAGAAAGCCGCCATCGCGGTGACGCTGTCGGTCATGTTGATTGCGCGGCTGCCGACGAAGGAGACCAGCTCGAAGGCCAGTTCGACAACGACGAGCAGGAGCATAGCCCCCAACACCCTGATTTCCACTGCGCCGAACTGAATACCAAGGGGTCCAAGCGCAAGGTCCGTCCGCCCAGGCTCAAGTGTCTGCCCGCCCAGCCTCCACGCGGCGCCCATGGCCACGACCATCAGCAGGAACAGACCTGCCAGACCCAGGAGGTTGAGGAACCCCATCTCCGTCCGAAAGCTCATCACGGTCACCCCGGCCACGAGGACCAGGAGGACAGCCGGCCCTGGCGCGCGACGCCAATAGCGGCCCCAAAATCCCCACGACTGCCGCAGCATCGGCCCGAGCGGAACGCGCCGGGCCGCGCGTCCTGCGGTAAGGTCATGCAGCGCCGCGCCGCCCACCAGAAGCGCGATCGCGAAAATCACCGTCAGCGGCTTAGGTATGTACGTCTCCATAACCAGAGACTCCAGCCCCAGCCGCCCGGTGTTCTTCATCTGCGGCGGAGCAGCCGGCACCTCGGCAAGTGCCGGTTCGACCGGCGACGTCCCGGCGACGGGGGAAGCTTCTGGCTGAGCCAGGGCCGAGCCAGGCGCAAGGCACAGGGCTATCGCCAGCAGGATCGCGCGCATGGATCGCCCCGTTCGTTTCCCCGCCGTGACGATGGCAGGCGCCGGATCGCGCCGCAACCGCCGGTTAGGTGGCTGAGCAAGCCACCCGGCCTTGCGCTACGAGCGTATGGTGGGCGGGAGACGCCGCTCATGGCGGCGAGGTCCTGCTGGCGCAGGCGGATGATCAAGGTCGCCTAGCGGCGGCGGAACAGGGCCTCCAGGCCCTGGATCACGTCCTCCATCAGCCCGCCCTCGGTGTCGGCGGGGTCGGCCAGCATCATCGAGGCCGCGCCGTGGCCGCAGGCCCAGACGGCGAGCGCCACCTTGTGGATCAGGTCGGGGTCGCGCTCCTGCTGGTTCGGAGAATTGGCGATGGCGGTCTCGATGACCGCGAAGGCCTTGTCGCGGGCGGCGGCCACCTCGGGATCGGCCAGGGCGGCGGGGTCGAACATCAGGGCGTAGAGCGCCGGCTGGGCGCGGGCGAAGCCGAAATAGGCGAGCGCCGTGGCGCGGATCGGAGCCTCTGCGGCGGCCGTGGCGGCGGCGCGCAGGGCGGCTTCGAACTCACCAAACCCCTCGGCCGCCAGTCCCGCCAGCAAGGCCTGCTTGGAGGTGTAGTGGTGATAGACCGAGCCGGGTGCGATCCCGGCCCGGGCGGCCAGGGCCCGCAGGTTCAACTTGCCGATCCCGCCGCTCTCCAGCAAGGCGCGGGCCTCGTCCAGCAGTTGGGCCCGCAGGTTGCCGACGTGATAACCCCGGCGCCGCGTCGCGCCCACGGACGGCCACGGCATCAGCGGCCCCTCCCCTGGCGCAGGTCGGCGGAACGATGGCGCATACGGACTCCCAAGAATAGGTGATCATTGTTCATCGCGTTTCACGCGATTGTCGAGGCACGATAGCCGTCGCAGTTTGCGGCAGCGGTTCTGGGAGGAGACGGCCATGTCGGGCGAGGTGCGGATCGAGATCGAAGCGCGGGCCGGCGGCGCGTGCGTGGCCCACGTCACACTGGACAATACGGGCAAGCTGAACACCCTGAACAGTGCGCTGATGAAGGAATTCGCCGCGCGGATCGGGGCCTTGGCCAAGGACGAACACCTGCGCGCCGTGGTGCTGACCGGGGCCGGAGACCGGGCCTTCATCGGTGGGGCCGACATCGACGAGATGGCGGGTCTGGACGCCGGCACGGCGCGCGCGTTCATCACCCGTGTCCACCGATGCTGCGAGGTTCTGCGCGATCTGCCGGTCCCGGTGATCGGGAAGATCAATGGCTATGCCCTGGGTGCGGGGATGGAGGTGGCCGCGGCCTGCGATCTGCGGGTCGCCGCCGACAGCGCCGTTTTCGGCATGCCAGAGGTGAAACTGGGCATCCCCTCGGTGGTGGAAGCCGCCCTGCTCCCGTCCCTGGTGGGCTGGGGCCGCACCCGACAGATGCTGTTGCTGGGCGAGACCTTCAGCGCCGCCGAGGCGCAGGCCTGGGGCCTGGTGGAGGCCGTGGTCCCCGCCGCCGGCCTCGACGTCCAGGTCGAAGCCTGGATCGAGAGCCTGCTCGCCGCCGAACCCGCCGCGGTTCGCTTGCAGAAGGCGCTGATCCGCCGCTGGGAGGACCTGCCGATGAGGGACGCCATCGCCGCCGGGATCGACGCCTTCGAGGCCGCCTGGACCACCGCAGCGCCGGCCAAGTCGATGGCTGATTTCCAGGCCGCCCGCGCGGCGAGACGAACTAACCGTTGATCACCTAGGGCGCCGCCGCTAGCCTTTCCCTAACGACAGGTCGGGAAACGGAACAGATGGGCGCGGACTTCAAGGTCGCCATATTGGGCGCGGGCTTCGCAGGCCTCTGCATGGGGCTGAAGCTGCAGACCAAGGGCGAGGCGTCCTTCGTGATCCTGGAGAAGGCCGGCGGCGTCGGCGGCACCTGGCGGGAGAACATCTATCCCGGCAGCGGATGCGATATTCCCAGCCACCTCTATTCCTATTCCTTCGAGCCCAATCCCGATTGGCCGGAGATCTTTTCCGCCCAGCCCGACATCCTCGGCTACATCGAGGACGTGGTGCAAAAGCACCAGCTTTCCAAACACCTGAAGTTCAATGCTGAAGTGACTTCAGCGGCCTGGGACGATGACGAGTCGCACTGGCGGATCGGCCTTGGCGACGGGTCCACCCTCACCGCCGAAACCTTCGTCACCGCCTGGGGCCAACTCAACCGGCCCAAGGTTCCGCCCATTCCCGGCCGCGACGATTTCGCCGGCGCCGTCTTCCATTCCGCGGAATGGGACGCCACCGTGGACCTGACCGGCAAGCGCGTCGCGGTGATCGGCAACGGCGCCAGCGCGGTGCAGTTCGTGCCGGAGGTGGCCAAGGTCGCAGGGTCGCTCACCCTCTTCCAGCGGTCACCCAACTGGATCGTGCCGCGCATGAACCGGCCCTATACGCGGGAGGAAAAGGCCCGCTTCCGCGCCGAACCCGCCTACATGGCCAAGGTGCGCGGCGACATCTTCGAGATGGCGGAGGCGAGGCTGGAGGCCAAGCGCGCTGGGACCCTTCCCGTGGAGGAGGTTCCGATCCCGCTGGCCCACCTGCACGCCCAGGTCGCTGACCCCGACCTGCGGGCCAAGCTGACCCCAGACTACGAGATCGGCTGCAAACGCGTGCTGATCTCCAACGACTTCTACCCGGCGCTGACCCGACCCAATGTGAAGCTGGTGACCCAGGCCATCGCCCGCATGACCCCGCGCGGCGTCGTGGACTCGAACGGCCTGGAACACGAGGTCGACGTGGTGATCTACGCCACCGGCTTCGAGACCCGGTCCTTCGTCGGCGACACCGGCATCACCGGTGTGAACGGTCTGCGCCTGAGCGACGTCTGGATCGACGGGCCGGAGGCCTATCTTGGCCTGTCCGTCACCGGGTTCCCCAATCTTTTCATGCTGTACGGCCCAAATACCAACCTGGGCCACAACTCGATCATCTTCATGCTCGAGGCGCAGGCCGACTATGTGTTGCAGGCGCTCGACGCCATCGCGCAGGCGGGGCCGCTGTCGGTGAAGCAGGAGGTGGCCGACGCCTATAACGTCGACCTGCAGAAGGCGTTGGCGGTCACGCCCTGGGCCGGGACCTGCACCAGTTGGTACAAGACCGCCGACGGTCGCATTCTCAACAACTGGCCCCACACGGCGCGGGCCTATGCCCAGGCGGTGGAGCGGTTCGATGCCGAGGTCTATGAGGTGATGCGGGCGGTGGAGCCGGCCTAGGCGGCCACCGAAGCTCCGCCTTCGACCTCGGGCCCCGCATCGACCTCCAGCACCGCTTGCAGCGCCGCGAACAGGCGTCCGACCTCGATGGGCTTGGCGACGAAGCCATCCATGCCGGCGGCGGCGTACTCGGCCACCTGGTGGGCCATGGCGTTGGCGGTCAGCGCAATGATGGGCGTGCGCGTCCGTCCTTCGGCGACCTCGCGGGCGCGGATGACCGCCGTGGCGGTGGGGCCGTCCATCTCCGGCATCTGCACGTCCATCAGGATCACGTCCCAGTCCTGGCGCGCCCAGGCCTCGACGGCCAGCCGGCCGTTCGCGACGATCACCGGGTCGACACCGGCCTGGTGCAGCAGGGTCTTGAGGACCAGCTGGTTGACGGTGTTGTCCTCGGCGGCCAGCACCCGCAACGCGCCGACCTCCATCTCGATGGTCTCGACCTCACCCGCATCCGGCGCGGGCAGGACGCGGTCAGCCGCGCTCTTGGTCAGCGGCAGGGTCACGGTGAACACGGTCCCCTCGCCCGGCTTGCTGTCGGCGCGGATAGCCCCGCCCATCAGTTGAGCCAGCTCCCGGCAGATGGCCAGGCCCAGGCCCGTGCCGCCATAGCGGCGGGTGGTCGAGGCGTCCGCCTGCTCGAATTTCTGGAACAGGCTGGCCAGCCGATCGGGGGGAATTCCGATGCCCGTATCGGCCACGGTCAGGCGCAGACCGTCTGCGGAAAGGGCGACGCAGACGCGAACCTCGCCGGACTCAGTGAACTTCAGGGCGTTGGAGACCAGGTTGTAGAGGATCTGCCGCACACGGGTTGAATCGCCCACATAGACGCCGCGCGCGTCGGCCTCGACGGCGAGGTCGAAGGACAGGCCCTTCTTGTTGGCGATGGCGGTGAAGGCGGCGTGCGCACCTCGGGCCAGGTCGCTGATATCGAACTCGGCTTCCTCGAGCTCCAGCTTGCCCGCCTCGATCTTGGAGAGGTCCAGGACATCATTGAGGATGTGCAAAAGAGTCTCGCCCGACTGGCGCACCACGTCCAGGCGATCACGCTGCACCGGGCTGAGTTCATCGGCGGCCATGGCCTGGGCCATGCCCAACACCCCGTTCAGCGGGGTTCGGATCTCGTGGCTCATGGTGGCCAGGAAGGTGGACTTGGCCCGGTTGGCGGTCTCGGCGTCTTCCTTGGCCTGCATCAGGGCGTGTTCGGCCTCCTTGCGCCCGGTGATATTCTGCATGGCGCCGATGAGGCGCTGCGGACGGCCTTCCTCATCGGTCACCAGGCGGCAGGCGCCGCTTGTCCAGACCACTCGATCATCAGCACGGAGAATGCGGTACTCTGGCCGATAGGGCACGCCCTCCTCCTGGTGCCGCTTCCAGGCGGCCTCGGCGGCCGGGCGGTCACGGGGATCGATGGTGGAGTAGATGTCGCGGTACAGTTCTTCGTAGGTCTTGGCCTCGGTGAAGAAGGTGTCTTCGGCGCCGGCCTTGATCAACTCGCGGCGGACATAGTCCATTTCGTAGACATGGATGTCGGCGATCTCCATAGCCAGCGACAGGCGCTGCTCGGAGCGCTCCGTGCGCTCCAGCGCGTCAACCATGCTGGTGATGTCGTGGCTGGCGGCAACCATGCCTCCCACCTCTCCGCGGGCGTTCCGCCAGGGCGCCAGCTCGATGTTTGTCCACACCGGGCGCCCCTCTGCGTCCCGGCTCGCCAGGCGTTCCTTGCGGATCGTCTCCCCACCCAGGCAGCTGTCGTAGGCGAACCGCCACTTCTCGGCCCAAGGCGTGACCTCGAACAGGGTCAGGCCGACGACCTCCTCCGGCGTCCTGTTCACGCGCGCCGCCCAACGAGGGCTGCAGACCAAAATCCGGTGTTCGCGATCAGTCAGCACCACCGTGCCCGGGAGGGCGGCGATCACCGCCGAAAGCGTCGCCGACACGGCGTCGCGTTCGCGCAGGCTTTCCTCGCGATCGCAGGCCGCTTGAGCGCGCGCCCAGTCGTCGGCCACGAAGGCCCCCAGATCGGCTAGCCGTCCGGCCAGGTCGGGATCATAGGCGCGAACCTCCGCGCCAGCGACCGCCAGAACCCCAGGGGTCGCGCCATCTTCCAGGCAGATGGGGACCGCAGCGTAGAAGCGCAGGTTCAGAGGACCCGCAACCCACTCGGTTTCGGCAAAGCGCGGATCATCGCGGCCGTCCGCCACCCACAGCGGCTTGCCGGTCTCCAGCACGATCTGCGCGCCTGGATCGATGGGGTGTTCGCCGTTGGGATCGCGGCTGCGCCAGGCACGTCCGTCCTGGGTCAGGACGATCTGGGCGTCGACAGGACCAAACAGGGCCTTCGCCAGACGCGTGGCGCGGTCGCAGACCTCCTGGCTGATGTCCAGGCCGAAGGGGCGGACGACTCCCGCGCCGTGCAACGTCTCCCGCGCGTCTTCGCCAGTCATCAATCCCCCCGAACTTTCCGACTATTTTCAGGGAGATAAGTGTCAGATCGAGGTTAAGATGGGATTTATCCACCCCGCTAAACGCCAGACTCTCAGCCGGTTGCGCTGGCCGCCGGCCAGGACCAGCCCTCGAACTCAGCGGGGTGGATGAACTCCTTGCGGTACCAGGGTCGCTCGCGGGCGTCGAAGATCGAGACCAGCCACTCGGCGACCCGGGCGACGCGGGGCGACTTCGGGGCGTCGCGATGGTGGCACAGCCACAGGGTCCCGCTGGCGAGCGGCGGGATGTCCAGCATCACCAGGTCGGAGGTCAGGCGCAGGATGGCGGTGGGGATCGGACCGATGCCGGCGCCCCGCTCAATGGCGTGCAGCATGGCGGTCGAGGAGTTGACCACCAGGGACGGCGCGGCCAGCTCCATGAAGGCGCCGGTCTTGGCGTGCCACTGCCCCTTCTCGCTGACCTGGGCGGAGTGGGCGATGAAGCGGTGGCCGACGGCGGCCTCCAGGCGCGTGGGGGCCCCATACGTATCGATGTAGTCCTGCGAGGCGAACAGGGCGTAGTGCAGGGTGGCCAGTTCCGTGGCCGCCACATCCGGCTGGCCGCCCGGTGAGGTGAGCTGGATGGACAGGTCGACGTGGCCGTCCACGGGGTTCTCGGGATAGAATCCGCAGTCAAGAGCCAGGCGTATGCCTGGGTTTTCCTTCATGAAATCTGCGAGCTTGACCCCCAGCAGGAAGCCCCCAATTCCCTCCGGCGCGGCGATGGTCACCTCGCCGCTGTCGTGGCGGTCGGACTCCAGGGCCATGCGCTCGATGTCCACCGAGGCCCGCTGCATGGAGAGAGCCCGGTCATAGATGCGCTCACCGGCCCGCGTCAGGCTGACGCCGCGCAGACCACGGTCGAATAGCCGCACCCCCAGCCGTGTCTCCAGGTCGTCGATGCGGCGGGTGATCGTGGGCTGGCTGGTCCGCAGGCGGCGCGCGGCCGCGCCGAAGCTGCCGGCCTGGGCCGCCGCGACGAAGGTCTTGATGTCGTCCCAGTCGGCGCGTCCGCCGTCGTGATTGTCCATGCCACCCAACCCGTATCGTGGCGCCCCCATACGAACTTGGCGGCTGCACCCAGACAGTTTGACGCTCTACCAAAAGGGCAGTTCGCACAAGTCAGGTGACCAGGATGCCGAGCGCCGCCGATGCCACGATCCGCCCGCGAGAACATCTTGCGCGGCTGGGCCTGACGCTGGCGACGCCTGATGAAATCGTCGAGGGCCGCGATATCGCCGCCCGCACCGTCGGTCCCGCCGTCGCGACCGTGGAAACCCTGCAGGCCGTCCAGGACCGCAGCCGCTGCTCGGCCTTCAGCTACCGCGACGCCGATGGCCGACTGGCCGGCGTCCTCTGCATCATTCCTCTCAATCCGGCCGCCGCCCCCACCCTGGCCGCCGGCGTGTTCGACGGCGTCACACCCCCCATGCGGATGGTCGCCCGGCCCGCCGACCGGGTCATCGCGGTCTATGGCTGGGGCATGGCCGGGGTCACCTGGCGCGGCCGCGCCGTCGTGATGGCCGCGGCCTTGGCGATCCATCGCGAGATCTACGACACCGTCCCGCTCTATGGCCGCGCCGCCACGCCCGGCGGGGAGCGCACCCTGCTGCGCCGTATGGGGGCTAGGGCCGTGCCCGGCCCTGGCGGCCTCGTCGTCTGCCCCACCTGGACCGCCCAACGGAAGGTCGCCTGATGAACGCCAACGTCCGCATGCCGCTGGAGGCCCGGCCCCGAGCCGAGGTCGACGAGGGCCAGTTGGAGGTCGTGGTCTGCCGCACCCTGCCCGACCTGATGCAGGCCATGGCGGTCCGCGCCCTGGTCTATATGGGCGAGCAGGCCTGCCCCTATGACGAAGAGTACGACGGCAACGACTTCTCCGGCGCCACCCACCTGATCCTGCGACGCGACGGAGAGCCGATCGGGACCCTGCGCATTCGCTGGTTCGCCGACTTCGCCAAGGTGGAGCGGGTGGCGGTGCGCAAGGAGTTCCGCCGCGGCCGCGCCACTCTGATGCTGATCCTGGCCGCCAAGAAGCTGGCGGAGAAGAAGAACTACCGGAAAATCCTTGGCTACGGGCAGGTGCGGCTGATCCCCTTCTGGGAGCAGTACTTCAACGCCTATGTCCGACCCAGGCGCGACGGCTTTGTCGTTTCCGACCACGACTATGTGGAGATGGTGGTGGAGGGGGTGCCGCCGCACGACGCCTTGACCCTGGACTCCGATCCCTACGAACTGCTGCGTCCGGAGGGCGCCTGGACCGAACCGGGCGTGCTCGACAAGTCCGCCGAACGACTGGCCAGTAATCCCGGCAGGTTGTCGCGATGAGGAATTACCCGCCCGACGCCTCGGCCCTGGTCTGCCTCGACCTGCAGCACGAACGCCTCTCCACCGAGGGCGCGGCCGCGACGGCCGCTGTCTGCCGCACCGTCCTGGAGCAGGCCCGCCGCCGCCGCTGGCCAGTGCTGCATGTGCACGCCCGACACGGCGCCATGCCGGAGGGCCGGCCGATCACAGGACTGGAACCCCTGCCCTCCGAGGCGGTGTTTGTCCGCCAGGGGCCCTCGGCCTTCACAAACCGCACCTTCAGCCAGACCGCCCAGATCCTGGGCGGTCCCCTGGTGCTGATCGGCTTCTCCATGGCCGACACAGTGCTCGCCACCGCCTTCGCCGCAGCCGACCGCGACCTGGCCGTCGAGGTGATCGACGACGCCGTGGGTGGCGACCCCGCCAACCGAAAGATCCTGCTCAAGCCGCTGGCCGCCCTCGCCCCCCGGGCGCGCGTAACCAGTTCCCGCGAGCTTTTCTTCGAGGACGCCTCGCGGTTCGCCGCGGCGAACATGCCATGACCGATTTCAAAATCCCCTACAGCTTCCTGTCCGTCGAGCCGCCGCGCCAGCCATCCGAAATGGACCTCGACGACCAGACCGCCGAACTGCTGGAAATGGCCAGCCTGCTAAGTCCCAGGGACATGGCGACCCTCTCGGTGATCGTCCGCCGAGCCGCGGAAATCTCGGAGTCTGAGGGCGAGGAGGTAGCCATCGCCGTCCTCGATCAGATCCATGGCATCCTGGAGGGTCGTGTTTCAGACGCCTGACCACAATCAGGAATTGCAGCTACAGCATAGGTTACTATTTCCACACATCCCCGCTTTGGGGGTAATTCGCGTCTCAAGATAGTCATACTGCGGAATATGACGCTGCAATATTCGCGGGAGGCGAAATTTAACTCTAAGGTGCGGCCCTATGTCTTAGGTCGGACAAATTGGTGGTGGTGCGGCTTTTACGCGTGCAGAAAGACGCTGCGTACTGGAGCGTGCGCGCCAGAAGGACATGTCCGTGAGCGAGAATATTGACGACGCGGGGCCCGACCCCATCGACGTCGCTGTCGGCCACCGAATTCGCGTGCGCCGCAAGTGGCTGGGCATCTCCCAGTCCACCCTGGCCGATCACCTGGGGGTCAGCTTCCAGCAGGTCCAGAAGTACGAACGCGGCGCCAACCGCACCTCGGCCTCCATGCTTGTGCGCATCGCCGAGAAGCTGGAGACCACGGTCGGCGAACTGGTGGGCGAGAACGACCGCCCCACCGGCGACGAGAGCCTGTTCGAAAAGCTGGCCGTGCCGGGCGCCGTCCAGCTCCTGGAGGCCTTCGCCAGCGTCCAGCAGCCCTCGCTGCGCACCGCGATCCTCAACCTGACGCGATCCCTGATCGAAGAGACTGAAGAGCCCGCGCCCAAGCGCGCGCGCTAATCCCGTCCGGCCGCAAAGGCCAGGTGGTGCAGGACGATTCCCCCGGTCGTCGCCACGTTCAGCGAGTCGAAGCCGGTGGCCATGGGAATGGCCACCGTCGTCGTGCGGGCCAGGACCGAGGCGGCCAGGCCCGGCCCCTCGGCCCCCAGCAGCACGGCGGTCTTTGACGGACGCCTGAGATCCGCCAGGCGCGTGGCCCCGCCGGGGCTCAAGGCCACAGTCTGGAATCCGGCGGCGCCCAGGGTGTCGAGCAGGTCCCCCCGCGCCGTCGCGAACGGCGTCGCCAGCACCGCCCCCACGGAAACCCTGATAGCCTTGCGGTAGAGCGGGTCGCAGCAGTCTGTGTCCAAGAGCACGGCGTCCACCCCGAAGGCCGCCGCGTTGCGGAACAGCCCCCCCATGTTGTCGTGGTTGGCGATCCCCGACAGCGCCAGCACCAGCGCGCCCTCCCTCAGGCCGGCCAGAATCTCTGTCGCGCTCGGGGAGACGCGCCGACGGCCCAGGGCCAGGATTCCGCGATGAATGTGGAATCCCACCACCGCGTCCATCGCCTCCTGGCTGGCCGAATAGACCGGAACATCTTCAGGTATCTGGGCGATCAGGTGGGCCAGCCCCGCCACCCGCTTGCGGGCGATCATCAGCGAGACCGGCTCGCACAGCGTCGAGCGGGCCAGCACATTGAGCACCACCTCGCCCTCGGCCACGAACAGGCCCTCGCGGCCGACGAGATCGCGCTCGCGCACGTCGCGATAGGCGGCGACGCGCGGATCGGCGGGGTCGTCGATCAGGATGATCTCAGGCACGAAGCTCGGCTACCAGATCTTCACCCGATCCGTCGGGGCCAGGTAGAGTTTCTCGCCCGGCTTGACGCCAAAGGCCGCGTACCAGGCGTCCAGGTTGCGCACCGTATCCGCGCGGTATTCGGCGGGCGCGTGTCCGTCGGTCAACAGCGTCCGGCGCAAGGCGGCCTCCCGGTATTTGCCCCGGTAGTTCTGGGCCCAGCCGAGGAAGAACCGCTGGTCGGCGGTGACCCCGTCGATCACCGGCGCAGGCGCGCCCTTCAGCGACAGGTGATAGGCGTCATAGGCCGTGGCCAGGCCCGCCAGGTCGGCGATGTTCTCGCCCAGGGTCAGGTCGCCGTTCACCGCCAGATCCGGCAGCGGCTTGTAGGCGTCGTACTGCGCCGAGAGCTGGGTGGCCGAGGCCTTGAAGTGCGCCATGTCGGCGTCGGTCCACCAGTTGCGCACATTGCCCCGGGCGTCGAACAGCGCGCCGGCGTCGTCGAAGCCGTGGGTGATCTCATGGCCGATCACCCCGCCGATCGCACCGTAGTTCACCGCCGGGTCGGCGTTCGGGTCGAAGAACGGCGGCTCCAGGATGGCGGCGGGGAAGCTGATGGAGTTCTGCATTGGCGCGTTCAGCGCATTGACCGTCTGCGGCGTCATGTACCACTCACCACGGTCCACGGGCTGGGAGAGCTTGCCGAGCGTGCGGCGGTATTCGAAGAGCTCGCCGCGCTGCCAGTTTCCATAGGCGTCGCCGGCCTCGATCCTCAATCCGGAATAGTCACGCCACCGGTCGGGATAGCCGACGCCGACTTGGAAGTTGGCGAGCTTCTCGTGGGCCTTGGCCTTGGTGGCCGGGTCCATCCAGTCGAGCCGGTCGATGCGGTGACCGAAAGCGGTCAGCACGTTCTTCACCATGGTCTCGACTTCCGCCTTCGATTCCGGCGGGAAGTATTTGGCGACATAGAGTTTTCCGATCGCTTCCCCCAATGCCTCGCCGGTGAAGTCCACGCCGCGCTTCCAGCGGGCCGATTGCTGCGGCGTGCCCGACAGGGCGGTCCCGTTAAAGGCGAAACTCTCGTCGACGAAGGCCTTGGACAGGTAGGGCGAGCCCCGCTCCACGGCGTGGAAGGCCAGGTAGTCCTTCCACGCAGCGATCGGTTCTGACGCCACCAGCCTGGCCTCGCCGCTGATGGCGGTGGACTGCCAGGCGCCGAACAGCGGCTGGTCGGCCAGGCCGGCGGCGGTCAGGAAGGCGTCCCAGTCCATCCCCGGCGCCTTGTTGGACAGGTCGGCGCGGGTCCACTGGACGTTGGCCTTGGCGATGTCGAAAGTGTCGGACGCCGTCCAGTGGGTGGCCGCGATCTTGGTCTCCAGGGCCAGGATCCGGGTGGCGCGGGCCTCCACGTCGCTGAAGCCGGCCAGCCGCAGTTGGTTGGCGACGTGGGCCTTGTACCTGGCGCGCAGGTCCACGTACTTCGCGCCGGCGTCGAGATAGTAGACCCGGTCGGGCATGCCGAGCCCGCCCTGGATGATGTAGGGCAGGTAGCGGCTGGTATCGTTCAGGTTTTCCACCACCCACAGGCCGAAGAGCCGGTCGGTCTTGGTGCTGGTGGCGTTCATGATGTCCACGTCAGCGCGCATCGACGCGCCCAGATGGGCCGAGAGCTCCTTGCGGGTCTTGATGGCCGCGATCAGCGCCAGCTCCGGCGCAAGCGGGGTCGCGCCTTTCGCCTCGACGGCGGCCTCGTCCATGAAGCTGGCATAGTAGTCGCCGATCATCCGGGCCTCGGACCCGGCCGGCCCCTGCGTTTTCGCCGCCGCCTCAATCAGCTCGACGGTGCGCTTTGAGGCCACGTCGCGCAGGACGGCGAAGGTGTTGTAGCTGGACCGGTCGGCAGGGATTTCGGTGGTCCTGATCCAGGTCCCGTTGGCGTAGCTGAAGAAATCGTCGCCCGGCTTCACCGAGGCGTCCATGCCGGCGGCGTCGAAGCCGTAGGTCCCGTAGGCGGGCTTGGGCGCCTCGGCGACAGGGGCTGGGGCCGGGATCGGCGCGGACGGCGCAGCGCCCATGCTGGCGCAGGCCGACAGGATCACCGGCGCGCAGGCGGCCAGCAGCAAGGTTTTCAGATTGGTCATTTTTAGAAGGCTCCCATGGGACCGGGCGCGTCACGGCGCGCTCTCAGCGTTTGAGCCTTCATACACCGGCGCCGCGATTTGCGCCCCGGCGGCGGATTAATCTTCCGTCATGTGAGAAGGCTAGCGTCGCACATCCAGGCTGTGGCTGGACCGCACCGCCTCGACATCGGCCAGGGTCGCCAGGTTGAAGTCTCCCGGCGTGGCGTGCTTCAGCACCGCCGCGGCCACCGCGAAGTCCAGCAGCTCGGCCTCGGCCATCCCGGTCAGCAGACCGTGGATCACCCCGGCGGCGAAGGCGTCGCCGCCGCCGATGCGGTCAATGATGGGATCCATGGTCCGGCTTGCGGTGCGCCAGGCGCCCTCGCGGGAAAACAGGAATCCCGCCAGGTCGTGGTGGTTCACCGTGTGCTGCACCCGGTCGGTGCAGGCCAGGCGCTTAAGGTTCGGCCAAGCCTTGAAAGCCATGTCGGCGGCCCAGCGGCGCAGGCCGTCGGCCCCCTCGCCGCTCTCGAAGGAAGTCCCCAGCACGAGGGCGATGTCGCGATGGTCGCCGAACACCAGGTCGGCCTGGGATAGCATCTCGCCCAGGATGGCCGGGGCGTCGCCGTCCCAGGCCTGCCACAGGGTCGCGCGGTAATTGCAGTCCATGGAGACGGTCAGACCCAACCGCCGCGCCGCCCGTACCGCGTCGACGGCCGCCTTGGCGGTGTCGGCGCCGATGGCGGCGGTGACGCCGGAGACGTGCAGCCATCCCGCGCCCGCCAGCGCGGCGTCCCAGTCGACGGCCGAAACCCCGCGGCTGAAGGCTGAATCCGCGCGGTCATAGAGCACCTGGGACGCGCGCTGCGCCGCACCAGGGGTCAGGAAGTAGAGGCCCATCCGTCCGGCGGCGAAGCTGACGCCGGACGTGTCGACGCCATAGCGGCGCAGTTCATCGACCGCCGCGTGGCCCAGGCCATTGTCGGGCAGCACGCTGAGCATCCGGGCGGCATGGCCCAGGCGGGCCAGCGAGACCGCCACATTGGCCTCCGCCCCGCCGAAGCTGACCTTCAGGGTCGGCGACTGCAGGAGCAGCTCGTTGTCGGGCGCGGCCAGGCGGACCAGGACCTCGCCGAAACAGACCACATCAGGGGCCACGTGCGTCTCCAGACTGGCGGCGAATCGAACACCCGCCCTAACCTAAACAAAGCGGCGCGCCGGGGAACCGGCGCGCCGTAAGTCTCTCCTCGGGGGATCTAGGCTTAGTAGGTGTAGCGCACCCCCAGCAGGTATTCCCGGCCGGTGTGGTGGTAGAAGTTCACCAGGTTGTTCTGTCCGTTGAACTGGTCCTGGAATTCGTCCGTCAGGTTCACACCCTCGAGCGTGAACTTCAGGTGGTCGTTGAAGGTATAGGTGAACGACGCGTCTACATTGAAGGTCTTGTTGGTGCCGTCATAAGGCACCGGCAGGGCGGCGGTGTTTTCCTGACCCAGAACGCGGGTCAGGTACTTGTCGCGGTGGCTGGCCGAGACCCGGGCGCTGACCTTCTCGTCCTCATAGTAGAGCGTCACGTTGTAGGCCTTGCGCGACAGGCCGGTCAGGTCGGTCGTGGCCACGGTGGCGCCGGCCGCGTTCAAGTAGTTGATGGACGACTTCACGCTCGTGTAGTTGGCCAGAATGCCGGTGTTGGCCAGCGGTCCGGGCAGGAAGCTGAAGGGCTGCTGGAAGCTGATTTCATAGCCCGTCACGTCACCGCCTGGGGTGTTGATCGGGGTGGTGAAGTTCCAGGTGGCCGAGGGGCTGCAGCCGACGGTCGCGCCGCAGGCGGCGGTGGCGACGCTATCGGGAATGCCGAAGCTGTTGCCGGTGAACACCTGCTGGGTGGAGAGCGTCTGGACGAAGGTGTCCACCTTCTTCTTGAAGAAGGCGATGCTGATCAGGGCTTCCGGTTGGTAGTACCACTCGAAGGACAGGTCGTAGGCCTTCGCCCGGAACGGATCGAGGACGGGGTTGCCGGCCGTCACCGTCCGCGAAGACCCCGAGACGCTGACGCTGGCGCCCGGCGTCAGGCTGCCGAGGTTGGGACGCGACATGGTCTGGGCCGCGCCGACCCGGATCAGGAAGTTGTCGAAGGGTTCGATCACCGCGTTTACCGACGGCAGGGTGTCGTCATATTCCCGAGCAACGGTGATCGGCACGGCCACGCCGCCCGAGAAGGTGAAGCCCGACGCCGTCTGCTGAGTCTTCACGTAGCGGACGCCCACATTGCCGCGGAACGGCATGCCGGCGAGTTCGGTGTTCCAATCGGCCTGGATGAAGCCGCCCTTGTCCTTCTCACCGACGGAATTGTTGTTGGAGAGCGACGGTTCCTTGCCCAACCGCCAGGCCGCGCCAAAGGCGGTGGGGTCGTTCAGTTGGAACAGGGTCAAAGCGTCGAAATAGTTGGGCGAGATCCAGGCGGTCGGCGTCCCGGCGGGCACACCGAGTCCCTGGGTCGGAAGGGTCACGGTCTTGGCGTAGGTCGAGTTGGCGATCGCGGCCACGCCGGCCGGGATCGTGGTTTCCCGGTTCGATGAGGTGCCGTTGGTGCGGCGCATTTCGGTCGAGACGAAGTCATACTTCTTCCAGGACAACCCGCCCTTGAAGGTCAGGATGTCGTTGGCGTCCCACTGGCCGTCGACGGACACGGTGTCATAGGTGTTCACCGCCGACTGCGGGCGCATCCGCACCTGGGTCAGAGTCCAGGCGTTGGGGTTGGTAAGATCGGCGGTGCCGTAGCTGAGCAGCGGCGCGCGGCTCTGCCCGTAGTCGAACTTGTAGCCATCGACGTTGAACTGATCCCAGATGATCGTCGTCTGGATCGGGTTGTCGTGGTCGGATTTGGAATGCCCCGCAACCGCATGGATCTTCAGGCTGTCAGACAGCGAATGGGTGAAGTCCAGGGAGTACTGGGTGAAGGTGGTCGACAGTTCGTCGTAGCGGTCTTCGACCCGCAGATCGACGTCGTCGAAGGTGCCGGCGGTCATGATGCCGTTCGTGATCGTGGAAGAGATCACGTTGGTGTCGGCGATGCCGCAGGAGGTGTTGACGTTGGCCGCGGTGCAGGCGCCGCCGACGCTGAAGGACGGGGCCTCCAGGAACTGCTCCTCACGATTACCGTCCAGCTTGGCGTAGAGGTAGTCGAAGGTCAGCTCAGTGGCGTCCGTCGGCTTCCACTGCAGCGAGAGCGTCGCGCCCAGGCGATCCTGTTCCTGGTCGTAGCGGTCATACCGCGGGAAGCGCGGGTGGAAGGCGGCGTTGTTGGCCGCGGCCGCCGGATTGACCGTGGTGGGCAGGCCCGCGCCGTTCGGCAGGGCGTCGAAGCCCGGCGAGAACGAGGTGCCCGGCGCCCAGCGGACGGTCGAGGCGCCGACGTCCAGCAGGGACCGCTTGGTGTAGGCGACGCTGGCCAGGGCCCCGAAGGCGCCGTCCGCCCAGGTGTTGGAGATCATGGCCGCGGCGCGCGGCGAGGCGTCCTCCGACAGCGCATTGTAGCTGGCCTGGGCCGAGGCGACGAACTTGAAGCCGTTGTAGTCCAGCGGGCGTCCGGTACGCAGGTCCACGGTCGCGCCCAGCGAGCCTTCTTCGGTCTCCGCCGAGGAGGTCTTCTGCACGGTGATCGAGTTGAACAGGTCCGAGGCGAAGATGTTGAAGTCGAAGTTCCGGCCGCGGTTGGTGCCGCCCGAGGCGTCGGTGCCGCCGGCGGTGGAGAGCGCTTCCATCCCGTTGATGCGGACCCGGGTGAACTGCGGCCCAAGGCCGCGCACGGTGATCTGGCGACCCTCGCCGCCGTCACGGGTGATGGAGACGCCGGAGATGCGCTGGATGGATTCCGAGAGGTTCAGGTCGGGGAACTTGCCGATGTCCTCAGCCAGGATGGTGTCACTGGCCGTCGCGCTGCCGCGCTTCAGTTCCAGGGCCTGTTGCAGGCTGCCCCGGAAGCCGGTGACGATCAGTTCCTCGACTTCGTTCTGCTGTGCGAAGGCCGGTGCGGCGACAGCCATGGTCAGCGCCGCGAGCGACGCACCACTGAACAGCGCGCGCGTTTTCGTCCAAGACCGAGTGCGGACCATTTGTCCCTCCCTGTGCGGAGCCACCTGCGACGTAAGGCCGTCAGGTGGAGGGCGCCAATCCGACGCTCCCCGCGTTTCCCCATTTATGACACCGGTGTCATTACCCTCGAAAGGCCTCTGACACCGGTGGCAATTAGAATAGCCATGGTTCTGTCTCATTCGCAAGACCGGTCGCTTCAAACGCGAGCGAAGGCTGCACGAAAGCTGGGCAATGCGTCAAAAACGTAAATGGGGACAGGGATAGCGCTTCCGGCGGAACCGGAAGACGCCGTCCCGCCACCTCGCCGATGGATGGATAGACCCTACGGTCCGAGCGGCGCGGTCTCGGGATCGGGCGCGGCTTCTTCAGGGTTCAGGGTCGAGCGCGGACGATCCAGACCAAGCGCGGTGGCGAGCGTGATATCCCAGCCATAGGGGTCGGAGCGGTAAACCACCTTGCCCTGATCACCGACGAAGGCGGTGTGATAGAGCAGCCGCACGGGGATCGAGGTCCCCAGCTGCACGACGCCGGTATCGCCCGAGGCCAGCACCGCCTCGAACCGCTCGGCCGCCCCATATTGATCGGCCAGATGGCGCGCGAACTCGACGGCGTTCTCCACCCGCACGCAGCCGTGGCTGCGGTGACGGGCGGCGCGGGCGAACAGGGCCTTGGACGGTGTGTCGTGCAGATAGATGGCGTAGGGATTCTGCATGTCGAATTTCACCAGGCCGAGCGCCGCGTTCGGCCCCGCACGCTGCACGACACGCCCATTGGTGACGTACATGTTCTGGCGGCGCAGATAGGCCGCGCCACGCGGCAGAATCTCGGCGCGGGCGATGCTGGCCGGCACGTTCCAGGGCGGATTGAGCACGAGCTGGCTGAAGGCCGACTGCAGGCTGGGCGTCGCGCGGTTGGCGCTGCCCACCACGGTTCGCGCCGACCAATCCAGGGCGCCGTCGCGGTAGTAGGTCAGGAAGGCGGCGGCCGTATTGACGTCGATCCGGGTCGCGGGCGCCTCGCGGCGCAGCCAACGGCGGCGCTCAAGGTTCAGCACCAGTTGCCGCGCATGATCGGTGGGCCCGGCGTTCAGGACGCCGATCGTGGTGTTGCCCACCCGGCCGGTCGGCTGCATGCCGTTCTCGGCCTGGATGATCTTCAGGGCCTCCGAGATGGGGCCTGACAGCGTTTGAGACGCCATGGGTGAACCGGTGAGGTAGCCCAGGTCATAGAGCCGCTGGGCGATCAACGGCACGCGGTAGTCCTGGCCACCGGGCTGGATCGCGCCGCCCTCAGGGATGGACGAGCCCCCTGCCCGGCCGATCTGTGCTCGCAGCGCCACATAGGCCGCCGACAGGGCCTTGTATTCGGCGTCTCGGGGCGCGAGGCGGTCCAGCCAGGCGCCGATCTCACGGCGATCCAGCGCCTGGGACAACCCCGGCGCCACATCCACGACCTGGCGCTCCAGGGTGAACAGCTTGAAGAGTTTGGTCGGGTCCACCAGACCGCGCGCCAGGGCGTCGGCATAGGTCAGGGCCGCCAGGGTCAGGCCCGCCTCGCGGCTGGCCGGATCGTTGGCCGGCGCCGGCCGGAAGGCGTCGCCGTCCAGGCCATGACGGATTGCGCCCTCGAGGGCCTGGGAGAATTGTCGCGCCTGATCGTCGGTCCAGGCCGGTGTCCAGTTGCGCAGGGCGTAGAACCGGCGCAGTCGCGGATCGACCGCCACCGACTGCAGGACACGTGGATCGATCAGCGGGCTGGAAAGGATCTGGGCGCCGGCGATGGCCGGGACAGCGAGCCCAACACCCAGCACCCACGCGCCGAGTTGCCGGCGCGTCGCCCGCGCCGCATCGACCTCATCCCCCGGACGTCCTGTGGCGTCGCCGCCCCCAAAAGTCATCAAAGCCGATCCGCACCTTTACCCGCCAGCTATGGGGCAACGCGCGAAGCGCGGCTAGGTGGCTCGCGTTTGGGGATATGTTCAGCGGGCGAGCCAGCCCCCGTCCACGGCCAGCAGGGTTCCGTGTACGTAGTCGGCCGCGGAGGACGACAGGAAGACCGCCGCCCCGCCAATGTCGGCCGGCGTGCCCCAGCGTCCGGCGGGGATGCGGGCCAGGATATCGCGCGAGCGGTCCTCATCGGCCCGCAGGGCGGTGGTGTTGTTGGTGGAGAAATAGCCCGGGGCGATGGCGTTGACGTTGATCCCCTTGCCCGCCCACTCGTTGGCCAGGGCCTTGGTGATCCCGGCCAGGCCGCTCTTGGAGGCCGCATAGGACGGCACCCGGATGCCGCCCTGATAGGACAGCATCGAGGCGATGTTGACGATCTTGCCGCCCCGGCCCTGGGCGATCATCTGCCGCCCCACCGCCTGGGTGAGGAAGAAGGTGGTCTTCAGGTTGACGTCCATCACCGCGTCCCAGTCGTCTTCGGTGAAGTCGACGGCGTCGTTGCGGCGGATGATCCCGGCGTTGTTCACCAGGATGTCGATCCCGCCGAAGTGCTCGACGGTCTCGGCCACGACGCGGCCGATGGGCTCCATCGTGGCGAGGTCGGCCGAAATGTCGTGGAAGCGGCGCCCCAGGGCCTCGACGGCGAACCGGGTGTCCACCGGCGGGGTGCGGCCAACGGCCACGATGTCGGCGCCGGCGTTCGCCAGGGCCTCGGCGATGGCCTGGCCCAGGCCGGTGTTGGCGCCGGTGACGACGGCCACCTTGCCCGTCAGATCGAAGGGAGACATGAGCCCTACTTCAGCTGGCAGATGTCGAGGACGTTCATGTCGGTATAGTCGAGGTTCTCCCCGCCCATGGCCCAGATGAACCCGTAGTTCGAGGTCCCGGCCCCCATGTGGATCGACCAGGGCGGGCTGATCACCGCCTCATTGGCGCCGACCACGATGTGACGCATGGCGTCGGGCTCGCCCATGAAGTGGAAGACCTTATTGTCGCCGGCCAGGTCGAAGTAGAAATAGATCTCCGAGCGGCGGTCGTGCAGGTGCGGCGGCATGGTGTTCCACACGCTGCCGGGCTTCAGGAAGGTCACCCCCAGCAGCAGTTGGGCCGACTCGCAGACGCCGGGGATGATGTACTGATAGATGGTCCGCTCGTTCGACGTCGCCGCCTCGCCGCGCTCCAGGGGATTGGCCTGGCTGATGGCGATGTGCTGGACCTTGCAGACCTTATGGGCCGGGGTTGAGGCCAGGTAGAACTTGGCTGGATTGGCGCTGTCCTTGCTCTCGAAGGTCACGTCCGCCACGCCCATCGGGATGTAGAGCCCGTCTCGCGGGGCCATGTCGAAGCTCTGGCCGTCGACGGTGATCTTGCCGGCCCCGCCCACATTGACCACGCCCAGTTCGCGACGCTCGAGGAAGGAATGGCCGGCGGCCGAGGCGGGCTCGGATTGCTCGGGCAGCTTCACCGGCTTCGACACCGGGGCAGCGCCACCGATCACGAAGCGTTCGTTGTGACTGTAGTTCAGGCTGACGGTGTCGGCCGCGAACAGATCCTGCACCAGATAGCGGTCGCGCAAGTCGTCATTGCCGGCGCCCTTCATCATGTCCGGGTGGGTGGCGTGATAGGTTTTCTTGAACATGATCAGGTCCTTAGGGAGCAATAGAGTCCTTCTCCCCTTGCGGGAGAAGGTGGCCCCGCAGCGCGGGGTCGAACAGGGCGCGCGGCCGGAAGGCGTCGGTGGCCAGCTTGGCGTTGATGGCGTCGAAATAGCTGTCGGCCGTCTCGGCGCTCAGGCGCTGCGTGAACCCGAACACCTCGGCGATGGCGTGGTTGAGCCAGAGGGCCGAGGGCGTGCCGCGGAACAGGCCCTGGGCGCCGGCGAACAACGGCCAGGCCTCACGCGGATCGGCCTCGGACGGCCCCGCCTTGGAGGCGATGCCCAGCTTCTCCAGCGGGACGCCTTGCGAATAGAGCATCCGGTAGAGGTAGCGGCCGGGCGCCAGCAGCAGTTCTGTGGCGTTGGGGAAGGCGTCGTTGGTGGCGAACCACTCCGGGTCGGTATGGCCGTGGGGCGAGATGATCGGCAGCCCCCTCACCTCGCGGTAAAGCCTGCGCGCGATGTCCCGCACCCCGGCCTCGGCGGGAAACAGCCGGTCGTCGTTGAGGATCAGCGGCTTGGGCATCTGAGGGTTCGAAGGCGTTTCCGGGGGCGCGGGCCGACCGCCCGTCTGAACGCAAGGTAACCGGTGTCATTGGCCTGCGCAATGGCTCCAGACGCGGTTTCCGCCCTAGGCCAGGGGCGCCACCCAGGCGTGGCGGTGCTGTTCATAGACCTCCTGAGACGGCGCCGGGAAGGCCGGGTCAGCGAAGGCGCCGATCGCCACGGCCACCGCCTCCGGTTTGCGGCTCGGATACCAGAACACCGTCGAACCGCAGGTCGCGCAGAAGTGAAAGGTTATGGGGAAGCCAGAGTCAGCGTCGCGGGCGTAGGCTGTCGACTCGCCGGTGATCGTCGTCGCGCCCGCGTCGTAGAACACCGCCACCCCGAACGGCCCACCCGTTCGCCGCTGGCAGTCCAGACAGTGGCACAGGGACACCTTGTTGGGCTCGCCCTCGCAGTCGATCCCAAGCTGGCCGCAGCCGCAACGCGCCGTCCTCATCATGTCGCCACTCCACTGGACTCAGCGCTAACCTGATCCGAGAAACGGCGAACGGATAGGCTCGCGAGATGGCGGACTTCAAGGACCTCGATGAACGCGCCTGGGCGATCCGCCGGCTCTATGCCGAAATGGAAACCCAACGCTACGGGCGTCCCTGGACGGCTGAGGAAGTCGCCCTGGGCTTCATGGGCGACGTCGGCGATCTGGCCAAGCTGGTTCAGGCCGCCGAGGGCGTCCGCGCCATCCCCGACGCAAAGGCCAAGTTGGCCCACGAACTGGCCGACTGCCTGTGGAGCGTGATGACCCTGGCGCGGCTCTACGAGGTGGACCTGGAGGCCAGTTTCCTCAGCACGATGAACGCGTTGGAGGCGCGGCTGAAACCGTGATCACCTTCCGCACGCTGGCGGCCGCCGACTTTTCGATGCTGACCGACTGGCTGGCGGAACCGCACGTCCGGCGCTTCGTCCAGAAGACGCCGATGAGCCTTGAAGAGGTCACGGCCAAGTACGGGCCAAGGGTCCGAGGCGAGCAGCCGCTGATCTGCCACATCGCCTCTCTGGACGGCGCGCCTTTCGGCTACCTCCAGGCCTACCGAAATCGCGATTGGGCCGACTATGCGCAGATCATGGGCCATGCTGACGGCGTCAGCCTCGACCTGCACATCGGCGATCCGGCGTTCGTGGGCAGGGGCCTCGGTCGCGCCATGCTCGGCGGCTATGTGGGCGAGGTCGCCCTGCCCCACTACGCCGAGCGCCGCGCCTACATCGCCCACGATCTCGACAATGCCGCGGCCCTGGCCTGCTCCAGGTCGGTCGGGTTCAAACCCCTGGCGCAGTTCCTTGAGGACGGAGAGGTCAAGCAGCTGTTGCGGCTCGAGCTTTAGGCCGCCTCCAACCGCCGCGCCTTGCTGCCCACCTTGTTGGAGAACGCCAGCACCCCGTCCTCGATCTTCGTGAAACGCAGGTTCATCAGGTCCAGCGCGTAGTTCTGGTGCAGTTTCCAGGGCGCCTTGGTCCCCTGCTTGGGGAAGCTGGCCATGGCGCGCTGGACGTAGCCCGACGAGAAGTCGAGCCACGGGACCTCACCGATATTCGGATCGTCGTTGCGCGGCGTGACCTGGCGATTACCGGTCTTCTTCATGTGGTTCAGCAGGCGGCAGACATACTCGCACGTCAGGTCGCACTTCAGCGTCCACGACGCATTGGTATAGCCGAAGGCCGAGGCCAGGTTCGGCACGTCGGAATACATCATGCCCTTGTAGGAGAGCGTCTTTCCGGGATCGATGGCCCGGCCGTCGACGACGAGCTTCAGGCCGTTCATGGCCTGCAGGACCAGGCCGGTGGCCGAGACCACGATGTCGGCCTCCAGCACCTTGCCGGACTTCAGCTGGATACCGGTCTCCGTGAAGGTCTCGATATGGTCGGTGACAACCTCGGCCTTGCCGCTCTTCAGCGAGGTGAAAAGATCCGCGTCCGGCACCAGGCAGATGCGCTGATCCCAGGGGTTGTAGGTGGGGGTGAAGTGGGTGGCGACGTCGTAGTCCGGGCCCATCTCCTTGCGGACCATCTCGATGATCCCGGCCTTCACCTTGGCCGGCTGCCGGCGGGCGTAGTTGTAGAAGAACATCCCAAACAGCACCTTGCGCCAGCGGGTGATGGCGTAGGCGAGCTTGGCGGGCAGCTTGGTGCGCAGCCAGTTGGCGGCCTTGTCCTCACCGGGCGCGGCGACGACGAAGGTGGGCGAGCGCTGCAGCATGGTGACATGGGCGGCGGTCTTGGCCATCTCCGGCACCAGGGTCACGGCCGTGGCGCCCGAGCCGATCACCACCACCCGCTTGCCGGCATGGTCGATGTCGGGCGTCCACTTCTGCGGATGGACCAGCTGGCCCTTGAAGCTCGCAACCCCCGGGAACTCCGGGGTGTAACCGCCCGCGTAGCTGTAATAGCCGCCGCACAGGAACAGGAAGTTGGCGGTGACGTGCGCGACCTTGCCGTCCTTCATCACCTCGACGCTCCAGGCCGCGTCCTCCGTGGACCAGGACGCGCCTTTCACCTGGTTGCCGAAGCGGATGTGCTGGTCGATCCCGTGCTCGCGGGCGGTCTCGCGCACATAGTTGAGGATCGAGGGCCCGTCGGCGATGGCCTTGGCCTGCGTCCACGGCTTGAAGGCGTAGCCCAGGGTGAACATGTCGCTGTCGGACCGGATGCCCGGATAGCGGAACAGGTCCCAGGTGCCGCCGATGGCGTCGCGGCCCTCCAGGATCACATAGGAGCGGTCAGGGCAGTTGGTCTGCAGGTGATAACCCGCGCCGATGCCCGACAGGCCCGCGCCCACGATCACGACGTCGAAATGTTCGGTGGCCATACCTGATCCTCGATAAGTTAGACCGACTTAGCCTCAGCCGCCGCCCGAAGGAAACCCCTGTTCCGTCGGGGTGGCGAAGCTGAAGCTTTCGGGAAATACTGCCCCGATGTCCCCCGCCCAGCCCAGCCGCCGCGTCGTGCCCGACGCCGCCCTCGTCGCCCGCTTGATCGCCGCCCAGTTCCCGCAGTGGGCCGGTCTGCCGGTCCGGCCGGTGACCTTCGGCGGCCGCAACAACACCACCTTCCACCTCGGCGAGACGATGAGCGTGCGCCTGCCCGCCGCCAAGGCCTATGTCGCCCAGGTGGAGAAGGAGCAGCGCTGGTTGCCGGTCCTTGCGCCCCACCTGCCGCTGCCGATCCCGACGCCGCTGGGTCTCGGCCTGCCGGGCGAAGGTTTCCCGGCGCCCTGGTCTGTCTTTGGTTGGATCGAGGGCGAGACCGCCGCCCTGGACCGCATCGGCGACCTGCCCCAGTTCGCCCGCGACCTGGCCGGGTTCCTGACCGCGCTGCAGGCGATCGACGTCACGGACGGCCCGGTGGCCGGCCAGCACAACTTCTTCCGCGGCGGCGCGCTCGCCACCTATGACGACCAGACCCGCCAGGCCATCACCGCCCTGGGCGACAGCATCGACGGCGCGGTGGCGCTCGCCATTTGGGAACAGGCCCTGGCGGCGGACTGGACCAACCCACCCGTCTGGCTGCACGGCGACGTGGCGGCGGGCAACCTGCTGGTGAAGGACGGCGCCCTGAGCGCCGTCATCGACTTCGGCATCCTCGGCGTCGGCGACCCTGCCTGTGACCTGGCCATCGCCTGGACCCTGCTGCATGGCGAGGCGCGCGCGGCGTTCCGCGAGGCCCTGCCGCTGGACGCCGCAACCTGGGCCCGGGCCCGTGGCTGGACGATCTGGAAGGCGCTGATCATCGTGGCCGGGATGTCAGGGGCGAGCGACGAGGAATTGGCGAAGAGCTGGCTGATCATCGCCGACCTGGTGGGCGAGCACGGGTAACAATCCTTCTCCCCTTGCGGGAGAAGGACACTCTTACCCCAACTGCGCCTTACGTTCCCGGCGGCGGCGCGACAGGATGTGCTCGGTGTAGCCGTTCGGCTGGGCGCGGCCCTCGAACACCAGTTCCAGCGCCGCCTGATAGGCCACGCTGTCGGGGTTCCCCGCCATCGGCTGGTAAAGCGCGTCGCCGGCGTTCTGGCCATCCACCACCTTGGCCATCCGGGCGAAGGTCTCGCGGACCTGCGTTTCGGTGCAGACCCCGTGGTGCAGCCAGTTGGCGATGTGCTGGCTGGAGATTCGCAGGGTGGCGCGGTCTTCCATCAGGCCCACGTCGTGGATGTCGGGCACCTTGGAGCAGCCGACCCCCTGGTCGATCCAGCGCACGACGTAGCCAAGGATGCCCTGGGCGTTGTTGTCCAGCTCCTGGGTGATGTCCTCGGCGTTCCAGTTGGAGCGCGCCAGCGGCGGGGTCAGCAAATCATCCAGGCCGGTGACCGACTTGGCCGCCGCCATGGAGGCCTGCAGGCCGGGCACATCCACCTCGTGATAGTGCAGGGCGTGCAGCACGGCCGCCGTCGGCGACGGCACCCAGGCGGTGTTGGCGCCGGCCTTGGGGTGGCCGACCTTGGTGGCCAGCATGTTCGCCATCTGGTCCGGCGCCGCCCACATGCCCTTGCCGATCTGCGCCTTGCCGGGGAAGCCGGTGGCCAGGCCGATCTCGACATTGCGCTTCTCATAGGCCGGCAGCCAGGGCTCGGCCTTGATGGCGTCCTTGCGGACCACGGGGCCGGCTTCCATGGCGGTGTGGATCTCGTCGCCGGTGCGGTCGAGGAAGCCGGTGTTGATGAACACGATGCGCTCGCGGGCGGCGTGGATGCAGGCGGCCAGGTTGGCGCTGGTGCGGCGCTCCTCGTCCATGATGCCCAGCTTGACGGTGTTGCGGTCCAGGCCCAGCGCGTCCTCCACCAGGTCGAACAGGCGAACCGCCAGAGCAACCTCGTCAGGCCCGTGCATCTTGGGCTTCACGACATAGACCGAGCCCGCCGGGCTGTTGAGGCGCTTGCCCTTGAGGTCGTGCATCGCGGCGGTGACGGTGATCAGAGCGTCCACCACCGTCTCGAACACGGGTTGGCCGTTGAAGCGCACGGCGTCCAGCAGCATGTGGTGGCCGACATTGCGCACCAGCATCAGGCTGCGGCCGCGCAGGGTCAGGTCGCCGCCCGCGGGCGAAGCATAGGTGCGGTCGGCGTCGAGGCGCCGGGTCTCGGTCTGACCGCCCTTCATGAAACTGGCCGTGAGGTCGCCGCGCATCAGGCCCAGCCAGTTGCGGTAGACCTGGGCCTTGTCCTCGGCGTCCACGGCGGCGACGGAATCTTCGCAGTCCTGGATGGCGGTCAGCGCGGCCTCCACCAGCACGTCGGAGACGCCCGCGGCGTCATCCTTGCCGATGTTGTGGGCGCGGTCGATCTGGATCTCCAGGTGCAGGCTGTTGTGGGCCAGCAGCACGCCGTCGGGCGCCTCGGCGGCGCCGCGCCAACCGGCGAACTGGGCGGCGTCCTTCAGGCCGGTGATCGAGCCATCCTTCAGGCTGATGACCAGCGTCTTGTCGGTCACGACATAGCTGGCGGCGTCGGCATGTGAGCCGCTGGCCAGGGGCGCGACGCGGTCCAGCAGGCCGCGCGCGAAGGCCACAACCTTGCCGCCGCGCACCGGATCATAGCCCTTGGTTCCGGTCGGCGGCTCCAGGGCGTCGGTGCCGTAGAGGGCGTCATAGAGGCTGCCCCAGCGGGCGTTGGCGGCGTTCAGAGCAAACCGCCCGTTCGAAACCGGAACCACCAACTGCGGTCCCGCCACCTTGGCAATCTCCGGATCGACGTTGACGGTGCTGATCTCGAAGGGGGCCGGCTCGGGCAGCAGGTAGCCGATCTCGCGCAGGAAGGCGATCTCCTCGGTGACGCTGAAATCCTTGCCCTTGCGCGACTTCCACCAGGCGTCGATCTGTTCCTGCAAGGAGTCGCGGCGGGCCAGCAGCTCGGCGTTGCGCGGGGTGAAGTCGGCCAGGATCGACTCCAGAGCCGCCCAGAACTTGGCGGCGTCCACCCCGGTCCCCGGAAGCAGCTCCTGCTCTACAAAGCTCTGCAGGATGTCGTCGACGGTCAGGGCGGTGTCCATGTGCGTACCGGGCTCTCGAATTGGGCGTCCAAGGGCATGCCGCACCGGCGGCGAACCCCACTCATCGGGGGCTTTACTGCACGGAAGCGCGCGGCTTTGAAGCCCCCAATTTTCGCATGACCCGAAGTTTCAGCTGTCAGAGAAGCCGAACGGCAGGCTGCTGCGGCGCATATCGTCCGACAGGATCTGACGGCCGATCGGCGGCGCGGAGCGGGCCGTGCATTCGGTGCGGTGACACAGCCGGCAGGTCACGCCGATGGGGGTGGCGGCCTCCGCCGGCTGGTCCTGGATATAGATCAGCTTGCCCGCATGCTCGGCGGCGCAGCCCAGCGCGATGGCCCGCTCCACCCGGGGACTGCCGAATCCGCCGCCGCCCGCCGTCACGGTGCGGGCGATGGAGAAGAACCGGTGGCCGTCGGGCAGTTCCAGCCACTGGGTGACGATCTCGCGCGGCGTCTTGAACACCTGGTGCACCGACCACAACGGACAGCCACCGCCGTGCCGAGCGAAGGGGAAGCCCGCGCCGTCCAGCCGCTTGGAGACGTTGCCGGCCGGATCGACCCGGATGAAGAAGAACGGCACCCGCTCCTGCCCCGGCTTCTGCAGGGTGGTCAGGCGGTGGGCGGTCTGTTCGAAACTGGCCCCGAACTGCCGGGCCAGGGCCTCGACGTCGTAGCGCCGGGCCTCCACGGCGCGGGCGAAGGCCGAATAGGGCATGATCACCGCCGCCGCCGCATAGCTGGCCAGGGCGCGGCGCGTCAGCCGCTCGCCGCTGTCGGTGACGAAGGTCCCCTCGGAGAGCACCGCGTCCACCTCCTCGCGCATCTCCAGATAGGCCAGTTGCAGGGCGAGCTGGAACATCTGGCTGGCGGTATCCAGACCGTCGTCCAGCAGGATCTCCTTGCGGTGCCAGTCCAGCCGGCGGATCGAGCCGACCATGACGTTCGAAGGCAGCCGCCGGACCTTCAGCCCGTGCCGCGCCTTCAGGTAGCCCACCAGGTTGTCGTGCCCCGCGACGTCGTGGGCGATGCGCTCGGCGGCGTCGTCCAGGGTCGGGAAGCTGTTGCGCCGGGCGGCCAGGAAGCGGCGGGACTCGGCCACCGGGTCCGTCGCATCGCCGCCCTCCCCCCCGGTCTCATGGGTCTCGGCGCCCCGGTCGGCCAGGGCCAGCTGCTCCTCGCGATAGGTGGTGTAGAGCCGAAGCAAAGCCTCGGTGATGCCGGGGAAATTGCCCGCGAGATCGGCGGTCTCCAGGGCCGGCAGGTCGATGTCGGCGAACATCGGGTCCTTCAGCACCGCCTGCAGCCGCGCGGTCTCGTCGGCCCCGCTGGTCCCGGCCAGGGTCGACATGTCCAGCTTGTAGGTCTGGGCCAGGCGCAGCAGCATCTCGGCTGACAGCGGCCGGTGATTGCGCTCCAGCAGGGCGACATAGGAGGCCGAGACCTCCAGGTCCCCGGCCATGTCGGCCTGGGTCAACCCCAGGTCCCGGCGCAGGCGGCGCAGACTGGGGCCCACATAGAGGCGGCGCTCTGCGGCCATGTTGATTACAACTCCGCTTGTCACAACATTACATCATGACAAGAACCGGCTGTAAAGTTTGACAGCTAGACCTCGAAGCGACTCCACAAGTCGCGAGCGCCTCTGCTACCCCCCGGTCAAATTCACTCCGGGCATCGAGGCGACCATGGCGTACCAAGATCATATCATTCAGATGGGCCAGCTCATCACCAGCAAGAAGGGTCCGTGGGAGGCGATCGACGCCGAAGCCGTGGCCCGCATGCGCGTCCAGAACCGCTTCAAGACCGGCCTGGAAATCGCCCGCTACACCGCCGGCATCATGCGCAAGGACATGGCGGCCTATGACGCCGATAGCTCGCAGTACACCCAGTCCCTGGGCTGCTGGCACGGCTTCATCGGCCAGCAGAAGCTGATCTCCATCAAGAAGCACTTCGGCACCACCGACCGCCGCTACCTCTACCTGTCGGGCTGGATGGTCGCCGCCCTGCGCTCCGAGTTCGGCCCCCTGCCCGACCAGTCGATGCACGAGAAGACCTCGGTGCCGGCCCTGATCGAAGAGCTCTACACCTTCCTGCGCCAGGCCGACGCCCGTGAGCTGGGCGGCATGTTCCGCGACCTCGACGCCGCCCGCGCGGCCGGCGACAAGGCCAAGGAAAAGGCCATCATCGACGCCGTCGACAACTACCAGACCCACGTCGTGCCGGTCATCGCCGACATCGACGCCGGGTTCGGCAACGCCGAAGCCACCTACCTGCTGGCCAAGAAGATGATCGAGGCCGGCGCCTGCGCCCTGCAGATCGAAAACCAGGTCTCCGACGAAAAGCAGTGCGGTCACCAGGACGGCAAGGTCACCGTGCCGCACGAGGACTTCCTGCAGAAGGTCCGCGCCTGCCGCTACGCCTTCCTCGAGCTCGGCGTTGAAGACGGCGTCATCGTCACCCGCACCGACTCGCTCGGCGCCGGCCTGACCAAGCAGATCGCCGTCTCCACCACCCCGGGCGACCTGGGCGACCAGTACAACAGCTTCCTCGACTGCGAAGAAGTGGCCCAGGGCGACCTGAAGAACGGCGACGTCATCCTCAACCGCGATGGCAAGCTGCTGCGTCCGAAGCGTCTGCCTTCGAACCTGTTCCAGTTCCGCGAAGGCACCGGTGAAGACCGTTGCGTCCTCGACTCGATCACCTCGCTGCAGAACGGCGCCGACCTGCTGGGGATCGAAACCGATATGCCCCACGTCGAGCAGATCGCGGGCATGATGGACCGCGTCCGCGCGGTGATCCCCAACGCCAAGCTGGTCTACAACAACAGCCCGTCCTTCAACTGGACCCTGAACTTCCGCCAGCAGGTCTATGACTCGATGAAGGCGGCCGGTAAGGACGTCTCGGCCTATGACCGCGACAAGCTGATGAGCGTGGACTACGACACCAGCGAACTGGCCGTGGAAGCCGACGAACGCATCCGCACCTTCCAGGCCGATGGCGCCAAGCGCGCGGGCATCTTCCACCACCTGATCACCCTGCCGACCTACCACACGGCCGCGCTGTCCACGGACAACCTGGCCAAGGAATACTTCGGTTCGCAGGGCATGCTGGGCTACGTGAAGAACGTCCAGCGCAAGGAGATCCGCGAAGGGATCGCCTGCGTGAAGCACCAGAACATGTCGGGCTCCGACCTGGGCGACGACCACAAGGAATACTTCGCCGGCGAAGCGGCCCTGAAGGCCGGCGGCGTCCACAACACCATGGGCCAGTTCGCCTAAGCCGCGACCTGATCTACGGACGACAACAGGACGGCCCGGAGCTCACGCTCCGGGCCGTTTTTGTTTGGCCCTCGGTTGGGGCGGCCTTTGACCCAGAGGGCGAAGCTGGCTTTCGACCCGGTCCGGATCTGCCACGCAACCTCTGCTACGGGCTCCAGTGAGTAATGTCGCAGGTGCCGTCCGGTCTAAGCTTCACGCTGATATCTAAGGTATTGGCGACTTCCGCACAGACCCGCACATCCTCTTCGCGACGTGTCTCGCCATAACGCGGTGGCCCATGGGCGCACCCCGGGAGAAGCAGGGTTCAATTCGGTGACAGTGCACTTAATTCGGGCGAAAACGGAGACTTGGCATTCTGTTTGAATGCACTGTCACCGGAATTACGCTCACGGTGGGCTCAACCGATGACCCGCCCTCCCAAAGCCACTCTTCTGGCCGACAGGGCCGCCGTGAGGATCGAGCGATGACGATCCGTAACCGCGTCAAACGCCGCCCTCGCAGACATCAGCCGCGAGCGCACCTTGCCCTGGGTGGCGTCAAGGCTTCGCCGGTCGTAACGGGAGCCTTCCGTGAGATAGATGAGGTTCGTGAAGTCGCACCAGTCGGGCGGGGGCGCGGGGCCTGGATGTTGGAAATGCAGGAAGGCGAACGGCCGAAGCTCGCTCACGTGCCACCCGCACTCCTCCAGAAGCTCGCGCCGAACTGTCGTTTCTAGACTTTCGCCCAACTCGCGACGACCGCCCGGCATGACGTGGTGCGTGCCGTCGGACTCGCTCAGAACCACCACCTTCGGACCCTTGAAGACCACGGCTCGGACCGCCGAAATCATTACGTCCGGCACGGGAATGGCCGCAGCGTAGCCTCGCACACGCAGCCGTCCCTGCGGCCGTTGGACCTCATGGTCGAAGAACGCCTCGTGGGCGGCGAGCAAGTGCGCGAACGCAGCGGCGGCCTCGGCTTGGCTGATGGCGGCCGCTGAGCGGGCATCGAAAGAGGGCGTCGAGATCGGCCGATCAGTCATCCGATCATTCTAGGCAAAGTTGTTGCCGCATCCAGCAGATGTCTGGCCGCACTCTACCCCGTCGCCAGGGCGTGAAAGTCCATGATCGCGCCGTAGCCGCCCAGGCCGTAGCCGGCGGTGAGCTGTTCCAGTTCGAGCATGTTGTGCATCAGCAGGATGGCCACCGAGCCGTTGGTGGGATCGGCCTGCCACCAGCCGCCATAGGCGCCGGGCCAGCCCACCGTGCCGACCCCGCCCTTGCCGCGCATCACCGAGGCGGTGGCGGGATCCAGCGCGACAGAGACCCCCAGGCCGAAGCCCGAGCCGGTCCCGAAGGTCGGCATGCCGAACATGCTGGCCCCCAGCCGCTGGGCGTCGGTGAGCCGGTTGGTGGTCATCAGGCCCAGGGTCTCTGGCGACAGTAGCTTCACGGACGGGTCCACGAACAAGCGCGCGAAGGCCAGGTAGTCGTCCACCGTCGACCAGAGGCCCGCCCCACCCGAGGCGAATATCATGTCGTCGGGCCGTTCGGCGAGGGCCGCGCCGCCGGGCACGGTGGGCAGCTTTTTCAGCTTGCCGGTCATGTCGAAGCCGTAGAACCCCGCCCGGCGATGGCGCTTCTCCGGCGGCACGGAAAAGCCGGTGTCGGTCATGCCCAGGGGCTCAAACACCCGGTGGCGCAGCACCTCCTCCAAGGGCGCGCCCTCCATCCGGGCGATCAGCAGGCCCAGCAGGTCGGTGGACCGGCCGTAGGTGAAGGCGGCCCCCGGCTGGCCCACCAGCGGCAGGGACGCCAGGGCCGCGATCCAGGCGTCGGGCGACAGCGGACTGTCGAGGTCGGGGCCCAGGGCCTCGCGATGCGCCGCATCGATGGGGCCGGCATAGAACCCCGCCTGGGTCAGGCCCGCGCGGTGGGTCAGCAGGTCATCGAAGGTGATCTGGCGGTCGGCGGGGACGGTGTCCTCCAGCGGCCCATCGGGGTCGCGCAGCACCCGCATCCTCATGAACTCCGGCGCCACGCGGGAGATCGGGTCCTCCAGGGCCAACCGCCCCTCCTGCAGCATCGTCATGGCCGCGGCCGAGACGATGGGCTTGGACATCGAGGCGATGCGGAAGATGGAGTCCCGCTGCATCGGCAGACCGGCCTCAAGGTCGCGCCAGCCCACGGCGGCGACCTTCGCCGCCCCGTCCCGCCAGACCAGGGTCACCACTCCGGCCAGTTCCCCGGCGTCCACCACAGCGCTCAGCGCCTTTTCGATCGCGTCCATGCGCCCCGACTCCATAAAATAGGACTCCTATAAAATAGACTTCCTATTAATTGGCAACGCCCTAGATTCCCTACCATGACCGAAGAGATCCTCCGCAAGCCCAAGGGCGACAAGCGCGCCCGCACCCGCGCCGCCCTGATGCAGGCGGCCCGCCAGCTCGCCCGCGAGAAGGGCTTTGACGCCGTCACGATGGAGGACGTGGCCCGCCGTGCCGGCATGACCAGCGGGGCGATCTACGGCAATTTCAAGAACCGCCAGGACCTGTTCATGGCCATCGCCCAGACCGACTGGGCGGCCATCACGCCGGAGATCGCGCCGGGCTCGACCTTCCCACAGATCATGCACGCCTTCGCCCAGGCCACCCTGGCCGCCCTCCCCGACCGCCGCCTCGCCGCCGCAGCCCGCCTCCGGGGCATGGCCCACACCCTGACCGACGAAGCCGCCCGCGCCGAGGTGCGCGCGATCACCGCTGGGAGCTATGCCGGCGGCGCGGCCTGGCTAGCCGGCGTGCTGCGGGAGGGCGACAGCCCCATGCCGCCCGACGTGCTGGTGGTGGTCATCCACGCCCTGACCGAGGGCCTGGTCTTCCAGCGCCTGATGACGCCGGAACTGGTCCCGGACGAGGTGTTCTACGCAGCCTTCGCGGCCCTGGCGTCGAAGCCTTAGGTCCTATCGGATTCAGCGCGGCGCTCGGTTGACGCCTCCCCTACCCCTTACGGTGACGGCTGGAAGATCCTCCCCCAGGCGCGCAGCGCCGATGTGGGGGAGGTGGGCCGCCGTGAAGCGGCGGGTCGGAGGGGGATCGACGTCGTCGACACCTACCTCCCCAAAACAAGGGTCAAAGTCCCCCTCAGGCGCTTCGCGCCAGCTCCCCCGGAGGGGAGCATCCGCCTCAGTAGTCCAGCTTCGGATACCAGTCGCCGCCGCGCCCCTCGGGCGTCTGGTCCAGCACCGCCCACATCGGGCCGGGGTCGGGCGCGCCGCGCGGGTCCTGGCCGGGATCGGCGGTGGCTCCGGTCATCTCGCCCGACCAGAAGTGCCGGATCGTCCCGTCGCGCCGCGTGAAGACGTTGAAGGCCGGAATCTCCGACCCGTCCGCCAGCAGGCCGAAATAGTCGGTCGAATAGGCGTCGTTGAGGTCGGTATAGAGCCGCAGGTTCTTCCAACCGCGCTCCTGCTTCCAGGCGTTCAGCTTCTCGATCGGCGAGCGCGCCACCACCACCAGAGACATCCGCTGGTCCAGGTCGGCGGCGTTGCCCTCCCACGATCCCAGCAGGTTGGTGCACATGGGGCAGGGCCGCTCGCGCTGCGGCCCGAACATGTAGCTGTAGATCCCCAGGGTCGCCTTGTCCTTGAACAGGCCCTCGAAGCCCGTCTCGGCGCCGTCCTCGCCCCGGAACCGGTAGTCGCCCTTCACCGGCCCGCCCGGCGGCAGGGCGCGGCGCTCGGCGGCGACGCGCTCCAGCTGCCGGCGCAGGTCGATCTCATGCTCCAGCAGCACCCGGCGCGCGGCCCGGTACTCGGCGCTCTCATTGGGAAAACGGACGGGATTTTCGGCGGCCAGCTTGGCGGCCGGGATAAGGGTCTCGGTCTTGGCGTCCATCGGATGTCTCCGCTTTGGCTCACTCCCCGGCCCTCAGGATGGAACCGCGACCTGCCGAAAAACAAGCTGGGCGGGCGGAATTCTTTTTCTTCGACCCCCTGTCGGGCGCGGGCATACTCGTTCGTCCTAGCCTCGATCAGGGACGCCGAAATGCTCTACGCCATCCTCTGCTACAACTCCGAAGAGATCGTCTATTCCTGGAGCCAGGAGGAGGACGACAAGGTCATGGCCGACCTCGACGTGGTCCACCAGAAGCTGCACAGCCAGGGACGCCTTGGCCCCGCCCTGCGCCTGCTCCCCACCACCGCGGCCACCAGCCTGCACCGCGAGGGCGGCCTGATCACCGATGGCCCCTTCGTGGAGACCAAGGAGCAGTTGCTCGGCTTCTACGTCGTGGAGTGCAAGGACCTGGAGGAAGCCATCGAGACCGCCAAGGACCTGACCAAGGCCAACCCCGGCTCGGGCGGCGGCTATGAAATCCGTCCGGTTCGCCTGTTCCTGCCCGGTGGCGACGTGGCATGAGCGACCTGGCCTGGATCGAGCAGGCGATCACCGCCGCCCGGCCCCAGGCCGTGGGCGCCCTGCTGCGCTATTTCCGCAATCTCGACACCGCCGAGGAGGCCTTCCAGAACGCCTGTCTGCGGGCGCTGAAGAACTGGCCGGAGAACGGCCCGCCCCGCGATCCGGCCGCCTGGCTGATCATGGTCGGCCGCAACGCCGCCATCGACCAGGTCCGCCGCCAGGCCAGGCAGACGGCCCTGCCGCCCGAGGACCAGATCTCCGACCTCGACGACGTGGAGACCCCCCTGGCCGACCGGCTGGACGGCGCCCACTACCGCGACGACATCCTGCGGCTGTTGTTCATCTGCTGTCACCCCGACCTCCAGCCCACCCAGCAGATCGCTGTGGCTCTGCGGATCGTGTCGGGCCTCACCGTCAAGCAGATCGCCCGCGCCTTCCTGGTGGGCGAGAGCGCCATGGAGCAGCGGATCACGCGGGCCAAGGCCAAGATCGCCCGCGCCGACGTGCCCTTCGAAACCCCCGGCCCGGTGGAGCGGTCCGAGCGCCTGGGGTCCGTGGCGGCCATGGTCTACCTGGTGTTCAACGAGGGCTATTCCGCCGGGGCTAAGGAGCTCGCCGCCCGCAGCCCGCTGTGCGAGGAGGCCATCCGCCTGGCCCGCCTGCTGCTGCGCCTCTTCCAGGCCGAGCCGGAGATCATGGGCCTCACCGCCCTGCTCCTGCTGCAGCACGCCCGCGCCGCCGCCCGCTTCGATGCGGCCGGCGAGGTCATCCTGCTCGAGGACCAGGACCGCAGCCTCTGGAGCGCCCGCGACATCGGCGAGGGCCTGGCCCTGATGGACAAGGCCATGCGCCACCGCCGGCCCGGCCCCTACCAGGTCCAGGCCGCCATCGCCGCCCTGCATGCGCGGGCCGCCCGGTTCGAGGACACCGACTGGGCCCAGATCGACCACCTCTATGCGACCCTGGAAATCATGACCCCCTCCCCGGTCATCACGCTGAACCGCGCCGTGGCGGTGTCGAAGGTGCGCGGTCCCCAGGCGGCCCTGGACATGATCGAGCCCTTGGCCAACCGGCTGGGCGGCTACTTCTACTTCTTCGGCGCCCGCGGCGCCCTGCTGCTGCAGCTCGACCGCAACGACGAAGCCCGCGAGAGCTTCAACCAGGCCATAGCCCTGGCCAACACGCCGGCCGAAGCCGCCCACATTCGCATGCACCTGGACCGCCTGCAGCAGGACAACGCCAAGAGCGCCTGACGCCACAAAATCTCCGCGCCTCTGTCGGCCTGACCCCGGCCCCTTCGTCCTAGGACCAGCGCGCCACCCCGGCGCGAACCTGGAGAGCCGATATGAGCCAAGCCATCGACCCGGTGTTCAAGGGCGTCATCCCCTATCTCAACGTCGAGGGCGCCGGCGCGGCCTCCGAATTCTACCAGGCGGCCTTCGCCGCCAAGGAACTGCGCCGCATGCCCGCCGACGACGGCAAGCGGTTCATGCACATCCACCTGGAGATCAACGGCGGCTCCCTGATGCTCAGCGACGCCTTCCCCGAGAGCGGCTACGCCCATCAGCCCTCCCACAGCTTCACCATGCAGTTGGTGGTGCCCGACCTCGACGTCTGGTGGAAACGCGCCATCGCGGCTGGTGGCAAGGCGACCACCGAGCCCCAGGTGATGTTCTGGGGCGACTACTGGGGCGCCCTGGTCGACCCCTTCGGCGTCCATTGGGCCTTCAATCAGCCCGCCGAACAACCGGTCTGAAGCGCCCCTCCTCCCCTGGGAAACTCCAGGTCAGCACCCCCTCTCCCACGTGTGGGAGAGGGTAGGGTGAGGGCTCTTTCTGAGGCTCAGTGACCGCTCGGGGTCGGCTAGTGGCGCCCGCCGCCCCGCACGCGTTGCGCCAGATGCAGCACGCCCACGATCACCGCGCCAACAACCAGACCCACCACCGCTGAACCCGCCGCGAAGGCCAGCCAGCCGGTGATGGCGCCGACGCCGGGCACGCCGGCCGCCCAGTGGGACAGGCCCTCCACCAGGTGGGGAACCGCCATCCAGCCGTAGTGCTCCAGGCCGTGGACCAGGATGCCGCCCCCGACCCACAGCATGGCCGCCGTGCCGATGGTGGCCAGACCGCCCAGCACCGAGGGCATGGCGACCACCATCCCCCGCCCCAGCGCCCGCCCGGCGCGTGTTCCGCTCTTGGCCAGGTGCAGTCCGATGTCGTCCATCTTCACCAGCAGGCCGACCACGCCGTAGACCCCGATGGTGATTCCCAGGCCCACCACCGCCAGGGCCGCGGCCTGGATGGCGAAGGGGCGCTCGGCCACGTCGGCCAGGGCGATGAACATGATCTCGGCTGAGAGGATCAGGTCGGTGCGGATGGCGCCGGCCACCTTCTGGTCCTCCAGCTCCGTGGAGCTGAGCGCCAGTTCATCCAGCTCCCGGCCGGCCTCGTGCGGCAGGAAGACTTCCAGGATCTTCTCGCTGGCCTCGAAGGCGAGATAGGTCCCGCCGATCATCAGCAGCGGCGTCACCAGCCAGGGCGCGAAGGCGCTCATCGCCAGGGCGCCGGGCAGCAGGAAGATGAACTTGTTGCGCAGGGAGCCCAGCGCGATCTTCCAGACGATGGGCAGTTCCCGGTCGGGGGTGAAGCCCATGGCGTAGCCCGGCGTCACCGCCGCGTCGTCCACCACCACGCCCACGGCCTTGGACCCGGCCTTGCCCGCCGCCCCGGCCACATCGTCCATCGAGGCCGCCGCGATCTTGGCGATCGCCGCCACGTCGTCCAGCAGTGCGGCAAGGCCGGAAGCCATCTGTCAGTCCCTTCAGATCTCAGTCCGCCTCCAATCGGTGAAAACAGTCGCGGTTCCAAGCCCAAACCCCGCCCCTGACCCATGATCTGCCAGGTAATGGCGCCGCTTCCGCGCACGCCCTAGTCTGCGACCAGGCGAAACGGGAGGAAAATCCATGTCGGCGTTCTGGCGCAACTGGTTGACGGTCTGGGGCTGGGCGGTCGCCCTGTTCGGCCTGGTCCTGGCCGGCGCGGGGCTCGAGGCCACCGACGGTCCGACCCGCCTGCTGTTCGGATTGCTGAAGGGCCCCGAGGATCTGGTCCTCGATCCTCCGATGCGGTTCGCCATCGCCCTGATGGGCGCCGTCACCCTGGGCTGGGCCATCACCCTGCTGGTGACCTTCGACGCCGCCCACAAGCTGGGCGCGCAGGGCGGCGCGACCTGGCGGGGGGTGATGATCAGCGCCGCGGCCTGGTACGTGATCGACAGCGGGCTCTCCATCGCCACCGGCTTTGGCCTCAACGCGGTCCCCAACACCCTGCTGCTGGCGGGCCTTCTGCTTCCCTTGCTGGCGAGCGGCGTGCTCCGGAAGACATAGGACGCTTCCCCGTCCAGCCGGGCCGTAACGAACCGGGGCGGCGTCCCGGCGCTACGCGTCCTTCCAGCCGCGCGGCCCCTGGCCGGTCCACCGCTTGAAGGCCCGTGAGAAAGCACTGCGGTCGGAAAAGCCCAGCAGATACGCCGTCTCGTTCACCGACAGCCGGGCGAGGTAGGTCTTGGCCAATTCGCGGCGCAGCTCGTCCAGCACCTGGTCAAAACTCACCCCCTCGGCCTTCAGCCGGCGATAGAGAGTTGGGCGACTGAGGTTCATCATCCCGGCCGTGACCGCCATGCTCGCGGCCCCCAGGTGGAGGCGCGGCATCAGCAGGCGCTCCACCTCCCCGCGCACCGTGCGCGCGGCCTCCAGCCTCGCCAGCAAGGCGTCGGCCCGGTCATTGAAGATGCCGAACACATACTGGTTGGCGCCGTGGGTCTTCAGCGACAGCCAGGAGGGCTCGATCCGCAGGGCGTTGCGCGCCGCGCCGAACACCACGGGAGCCTTGAGCACCGCCGCGTAGGCGGCGGCGTGGTCGGGCCGGGCATGGGTCACCTCCACCGCGGTCACGAAGGCGACGTCCCCGTAGCTGCGCGCCACCTCGCACACGAAGCGGGCGAAGGTCTCCTCGGTAAGCTCGGGGAAGGCGTTCGGGTCGGGCCGCCGGTCCTCCAGCCACAGGTCGCCGTCCCGCGAGACGAGTTCGAACCGCTCCCCGCCCCCCAGGTCCACCTCGGCGATCAGCCGCCGGTAGCGGTTCAACTGCTGCAACGCCTCGCCCATGGTGCCGGCGGCGCGGCAGATCAGCCCCACCAGCGACACCTCCTCGAAGTTGGTGCCCGCGCCGAACCGCAGACCCAGGTCGGGGACGTCACAGATCACCTTGGCCGACCGCATAAGGGCGACGTAGTTCGCCAATGGCACGCGGTTGTCCCGGTCGCTCAGCACCTCCGGCGCGATCCCCGACCGCGCCAGCAGCTCCGCCCGCCCGGCCCCCTGCGCCACCGCGAAGTCCAGCAGGGCCTGGGCGTAGCCCGCCGAGACGGTGGGCCGGTCGGTACGGTTGATCCCTGCGGTCACAAGTCTGGCTCCTGCGGTCATCGACGCTGCGGCGCGCCAGCCTAGATTCCACCAGGGAATTCGTCGCGACCGGGAGAGTAGAGTCATGTCCACCGCGCCGAAAGCCGAACGGCTGCTGCGGGCCTCTGCGGTGCTCTGGTACGGGGTCGCGGCAGCCGGTCTCTGGGCCTTTGGAATCTACATCGCCGCCCTCTATGGCGTGGGCCTGCTCGGGGGCGACCTCAGCCGGTGGAACCGGGTGCTTCCGGACGGCCACGGCTATGTCGCCGGCGACCTGAGGGGAAACCTGGCCCTGGGCGCCCACCTCACCTTGGCTTTCATCGTCACCATCGGCGGGGCGCTGCAACTGGTTCCCCAGGTCCGCGCCCGCGCGCCTTGGCTGCACCGGTGGAATGGACGCCTCTTCGTCGTCGCTGCGGTCGTGGCGGCCGCGAGCGGCCTCTTCATCGCCCTCACCCGCGGCGCCGTGGCCGGGACCTATATGACCATCGGCAACGCCCTCAACGCCGCCCTGGTGGTGACCTTCGCCACCCTGGCCTGGCGCAGGGCGCGGGCTCGCGCCTTCATCAGCCACCGCCGCTGGGCCCTGCGCCTCTTCGTGGTGATCAACGCCGTCTGGTTCTACCGCCTGGGCATGATGCTGTGGTTCGCCGTCCACCGGGCGCCGGTGGGGCACACCGCGGCCTTCGACGGACCCTTCGACATCTTCCTGGCCTTCGCCCATGTGCTCCTGCCGCTGGCGGTCCTGGAGCTCTACCTCGCCGCCGGCGCGCGGAGCGGCGCGCGCGCCAAGGGCGCCATGGCCGCGCTTATGCTCGTTCTTAGTCTGGCGACCGCCGCGGGCGTCCTCCTGGTGGTGATGGGGATGTGGCTGCCACGCTTCTAGCGCCTTCACCGCGATGGCCACATGCTCGACCGCCGCCGCCCGTCTTCCTGCCCCTGGCGCTCGCCAAGGCGGTGGCGGCTAGCCGCTGATCCGTGCGGAGGCCAGGATCGATTCCACCTCCGGCAAGCTGGCCTGGAAATAGTGCTCCGCCGGCGCCAGATAGAGCATCAGGTAGAGCTTGCCCGAAACCTCGGCCACCACCCCCGTGCCCTTGATCTCCAGACCTTCACTGGTGGCGGCGTCCAAGTCGAAGCGGACTCCGGGGGCCGCCCCCAACTTGGCCGCGCGGAGATGGTTCAGGTCGACCCGCTGGTAGCCCATGGCCGCGATGCTGTCGGACATGAACTCCAGCCGCTCACTGGTCGACATCCCGGCCCGCACCAGCGGGGTCGGATGCTCCTTCACATAGGAGCGGATGAGGTTGTCACCGGGGACCAGGCCGCTGCCCACATAGAGGGCGTTGAGCACCGGGCCGTCGATCGACAGCACCCGGACCTTCTTGCCCCGGCTGACCATGATGGGACTGATGTCCGACCACATCCGGCCAAGGGTCACTTCCTGCCCGCCGCCGGCCTTGAAGGGGCCGGCCGGCGCGGCGGTCACGCTCGCGCAGCCTGTGACGACAAGCGCGACGAGCGCGGCGGCCAGGGGCCGAGTTCCGAGACGCATGGTCATTTCCCCGATGTCAGGCTGTTCAGGCTGTCTTGCACGATCCAGGCGTCCTCAGCGGTGGACGCCTTGGCGAGATAGGTTTCGTAAGCGGCCTTGGCGCCCGCCGCGTCGCTCGCCTTGCGCCGCAGGTCACCAAGCTCGCGCCAGACCGCGACCGGCGCATCGGGGTAGGCTGCGGCTGCCAGATAGGCATCTCGCGCCGAGGTGAGATCCCCCTCCCCGCGCCGCTGCCGATGGGCCTCGCCGCGATAGAAGTTCAACACCCCGAGGTCCTCTCCATCGGCGGCCAGCCGGCCGATCAGGTGCAGGGTCTGGCCGAAGTCGCGGCGGCGCAGGTCGTCACGCAGCCATGTGGCGAGGTGCGGCCGTATCGCGGCGCGGTGCCGCGCCCTGCCCGTCTCTCCCGTGTTGGGCAGGGACTTGAGATTTTCCTGCAGCGCCGCGATCCGCTCGGCGTCCAAGGGGTGGCTGGCGAAGATGTTGGTGCGGGTCCCAGAGGTGCGGACCCGCTTGAAGTCCGAGGCCTGGGTCTCCCCCATCTGCGCTCGCCAAAGCTCCGTCCCGGCGCTCGGGGCGTACCCGGCATGCGCCGCCCGGTCGAGGCCCAGACGATCAGCCTCCGACTCGTTCTCGCGACCGTACGCGAACAGCGACGCCATCCCGGTGAGGTAGACAACGTCGATCAGGCTACGGGTCGCGTCCAGGATTGAGCTCGCCCCGTCATAGGTCGTCGCGCTGCTGGCGGCTGCGACACCAACCACAGCCACGCCCGCCGAGAGCACCATCATGGCGTTGGAGGTCGACTTCTTGCGGCGCCAGGAAAGCAAGGAATGATTGCGGTCGAAGTGGCTGACCTCGTGGCCCAGAACGAAGGCGAGTTGGGCCTCGTCGGCGGCCCTCAGGAGGGTGCCCGACCAGACCTCCGTATAGCCGTTAGGGGCCATGGTGGCGTTGAAGAACGGCCGGTCCATGACATAGACCCGAATGTCGGCGCAGTGGTCACGCGCCACCTTGCACGCCACATCGCGCACATAGGCGTTGAGCGCCGGATCGCGGTCCAACTCGGCCGACTGTCGGGCCGAACCTTCGGTCTTGTCCGACACCGCCCACAGCCCACCCTCGTCGCTGGCGACATCAGGTCGAACGCCGGCCAACCGCTGCGCCTGGGCGGGCGCGCACAGAACCAGGCTTGCTACGGCGGCGAGGATCAGGGTTCGCATGGGCCGCTCAGAGCGGCGCGTCCTTCAGCATGGCCGCGACAAGGCTCTTGGCGCCCTGCGGCTGCCGCATGTCGGCGTTCGGGCCGGCCAGCGCGGTATTGTACCAGACGATGCGCCCTGTCCTGAGGTCCACCAGCGACGCCATGGCGTACTGGTTTCCAAGCGGCACGCTGACCCCCAGGGCCGCGAAGCCGATCATGGCCACCACGCGCCCACCGCTGGCGTAACTTCCACGCGCGGTGACGAACAAGGCGTAGTCGGCGTCATAGGCGCTTCCCAGCGCCTGAGCCCCGTCGCCGATCGTCCAGTCGAACGACCCCTTCTTGGTGGGGATGTAGCCATAGGGGATGGACTTCGTGACAGCCTCGTTGAGCCGCAGAAGTTGGCCGGTCCGGCCCTCCATCGCGCCTTCCGGATTGATCATCCGAAACTGGTGAGCGCGCGCCTGCAACGACGACGACATCTCGGCGGTGAGGTTGTCCTTGCCCTGCTGGCTCCAGTCCGCGCGAGGATCCTGAAGACCTGACGCGGTCAGGACAGCCAGATGCACATCGGGCTGGATCAGGATGATCCGCGCGCCGGCCGCCGGCTTGGGTCCATCCTTTACCGCGAGCTGTGTGCTGGTGGTGGTGCAGGCGGCCAGGAACAGGCAAGCGGCCATGGCCGCCAAAACGCGTCTCATTGAATGAAGCCCCCCGGCGTTTTACGAGCGACGCACTTGCCGCTGACGCAACCTAGACGCTTATCTCGGCGCCTGTCGATAGCGCCTCGACCGCCGCCTGCATAACTTCCTCCCCGAACAGCCGCAGCGCCAAACCAGCGCTTCACCCGATACGGCTCCGCAGCGTGATTTGACACGCCGTACCGCCCTGGGTACTTGCTCTTGCGACTCGTTATCGTTTGCAAGAAAGACCTGCCATGACCTCCTCCACCCGCGCCCTGCTGCTGGCTGGCGCCGCCCTCGCGGCCTTCTCGACTGGCGGCTCAGCCTGGGCCGATGACGACGCCGCGGCAGCCGCCGGCGGCACGCAGGTTGAAGCCCTGGTGGTCACCGGCGCGCGCACCCGCACCTCGGCGGTCACCGGCCTGGATATGAGCCTGAAGGAAACCCCGCAGTCGGTGACCGTCATCAACCAGGACCGCATCCGCGACTTCGGTCTGACCAACGTCAACGACCTGCTGGCCCAGGTCACCGGGGTCAATGTCGAGAAGGTCGAGACCGACCGCACCTATTATAACTCTCGCGGCTTCGACATCACCAACTTCCAGGTGGATGGCATCGGCCTGCCGCTGATCTGGGGCATCCAGTTCGGCGACCTGGACACCGTGCTGTTCGAGCGGGTCGAGACGGTGCGCGGCGCCAACAGCATGATGACCGGAACCGGCAATCCCTCGGCCACCGTCAACTATGTGCGCAAGCGCCCCACCGCCGCCTTCCAGGCGGGCGGCGCCCTGCAGGTCGGCGCCTGGGAGGACCACCGCCTGGAGGCCGACGTCGGCGGCCCGCTGAACGCCAGCGGAACGGTGCGCGGCCGGCTGATCTACGCCAACCAGGACAAGGCCTCCTATCTCGACTTCAACCACGTCAACCGGAACGTCTATTCGGGCATGCTGGCCTGGGACGTGACCCCCAGGCTCACCGCCACCACCGGCTATTCCCTGCAGGACAACCGGTCGCGCGGCGTGCTGTGGGGCGCCCTGCCGCTCACCTATTCGGACGGGACGCGGGTGAACTATCCCAACGCGGCCAGCACCTCGGCCGACTGGACCTATTGGAACGTCAAGGACCAGACCGCCTTCGGCGAACTGGACTACCGGCTCGACAACGGCTCGCGGATCAAGACGATCGCCACCTACAAGCGCTTCGACGAGCAGGCCAGGCTGCTCTACGCCTATGGCGCCCCGGACCCGGTCACCGGCCTGGGCGTGGCGGGCATGAGCGGCATCTATCCGTCGCAGTACGAGAGCTACATCCTCGACGCCTACGCCTCAGGCCCATTCGAGCTGCTTGGCCGCGCCCATGACCTGGTGGTCGGCGGCCAGGTCTCCCGCTCCACCGGCAAGGAGATCGAAGACTTCTCCACCGACACCATCGTCTTCCCGGCGGTCGGACAGTGGGGCCGCGTCCAGGTGGCCCAGCCCACCTATCCCGGCCCCTATGTCGCCGCCGAAACCACCGACCGCCTGGCCCGCGTCTACGCCGCCGCCCATCTCAACCTCACCGACGGCCTCAAGGCCGTGGTCGGGTTCAACGCCCTGAAGTTGACCTCCAAGGGCTACTCGTACGGCGCCGATCAGCACCGCGACGACTCCGAGATCAGCCCCTATGTCGGCGTGGTCTGGGACCTGACGCCCAATATCTCGGCCTATGCCAGCTACACCGACATCTTCAATCCGCAGTCCGAAGTGGATGTAAGCCACGCCACCCTGGCGCCCGCCCACGGCAAGGCCTACGAGGCCGGCCTGAAGAGCGACTGGTTCGACCACCGCCTGTACGTGACCGGCGCCATCTTCAGGTCCGAGCAGTCCAACCTGGCCGCCTATGCCGGCAGCTTCCCGGACGGCAAGAGTTACCATGAAGGGGTCGACACCACGGTCACCGGCTACGAGCTGGAGGCCTCGGGCGCGCTGACCGACCAGTGGACGCTCAGCGCCGGCTGGACCGACCTGAAGATCGAGGACGCCACCGGCGCCGACACCCGCACCTATGTGCCGCGCAAGACCTTCAAGGCCACCACCACCTACACCTTCCCCGAGCTGCGCAACCTGACCCTGGGGGCCGCCGTGCGCTGGCAGGATGAGGTCTCGGTGCGGGACATCGTGCTGATCGAGCAGAAGGCCTACGGGCTGGTGGACCTGGTGGCCGGGGTCGACGTCACCGACCAGATGCGCGCCACGCTCAACATCAAGAACGCCGCCGACAGGAAGCACCTCACCAGCCTGCAGTGGAACCAGTCCTACTACGCCGCCCCGCGCAGCGTGTCCCTGCGCCTCGACTACAGCTTCTAGAGGTCAGCCCGATGGACGCGCGCACGCCGGATTCCGAGATCGCCACCGCCGCCGCGCCCGCGTGGGGAACGGCGCGGATCGCCCCGCCGGCCCTGCGCCCGGCCCTGACCTGGGTTCACCGCTGGGTAGGTCTGATTATCGCGGGCTTCCTGTTCATCTCCGGCGTCACCGGGGCGGTTATCTCCTGGGACCACGAGCTGGACGACCTGCTCAACCCCCACCTGATGTACGCGACCTCCAAGACCGGGACCGCCCTGCCCGCCCTGGACCTGGCCAAGGCCATCGAAGCGCGCGACCCGCGGGTTCAGGTCACCTTCGTTCCCCTGGCGCCCGAGCCCGGCGGGACCTTCGCCTTCGGGGTCTCGCCCCGTCAGAATCCGGCCACGCGGAAGCTGTTCGAGCCTGGCTACAACCAGGTCTTCGTCGACCCGGTCACCGGCGCCGAGCAGGGCCGGCGAGAATGGGGCGCGGTCTGGCCGATCACCAGCGAGACCTTCGTCTCCTTCCTCTACGTCCTGCACTACACCCTCCACATCCCGGAGTTCTGGGGCATCGACAGGTGGGGCCTGTGGCTGCTGGGCGGGATCGCCATCCTCTGGACGATCGACTGCTTCGTCGGCTTCTACCTGACCCTTCCGCCGCGCCGGAAGGCCACCGAGGCGGCCAAGGCCGGTCGCGGCTTCTGGGCACGCTGGAAGCCGGCCTGGCTGATCAAGACCTCGGCCAGCGCCTACCGCATCAACTTCGATATCCACCGCGCCTTCGGCCTGTGGCTGTGGGGCGTGCTGTTCACGGTGGCCTTCACCGCCTTCTCCCTGAACCTCTATTCCGAGGTCTTCTATCCGGTGATGTCCAAGGTCAGCCAGGTGACGCCTGGCCCCTTCGACCTACGCAAGCCGGTGGACCACGACAGCCCGATCATCCCGGCCCGCAGCTATCAGCAGATCCTGACCACCGCCTCGACCGACGCCAGGTCGCGCGGCTGGGACGACCCGGCCGGCGGGGTCTTCTACAGCCCCGACTTCGGCATCTACGGAGTCGCCTTCCATGAGCCGGGCGGCGATCATGGCGCCGGCGGCGTCGGCCCGCCCTATCTCTATTACGACGGCGCGACCGGCGCCTTCCTGGGCCAGCGCGAGCCCTGGGTCGGAACTGCCGCCGACATCTTCCTCCAGGCCCAGTTCCCCCTGCACTCGGGCCGCATCCTGGGCCTGCCCGGCCGCATCCTGATCTCCATCACCGGCCTCGTGGTGGCCGCGCTCAGCGTCACCGGCGTGGTGATCTGGCAACGCAAGCGCGCGGGACGGGTGAAGCGGCGTGGGCTCAGGGCCGCCGCCTAGACCCTCGACGTCGGCGCCGGCCGCACTAAGCTGCCCCTCGCGTCTTGGGGAGCGGCGGCGGCATGAACGGTACGAAGTCCCGCGACGTCTTCCGCCTGCCGGGCTACCTCGCCTTCTGGAGCGCCGAGACCGTCTCGGAGTTCGGAACCTACATCACCACCCTGGCCCTCCAGGTGATGGTCGTGGTCACCCTGCAGGGCGGCGCCACCGATGTCGGCCTGCTGAACGCCTCGCGCTGGGCGCCCTACCTGGTGCTGGGTCTGGTGGTCGGCGCCCTCGTGGATCGCTGGCGGCGAAAGCCGCTGCTGGTGGGGACCGACCTCGGCCGCGCCCTGCTGCTGATCGCGATCCCGGCGCTGTGGTGGATGGGCGCGCTCAGCCTGCCGCTGCTGATGCTGTTCGTCGCCCTCTTCGGGGTGCTGACCCTGCTGAACGACGCGGCCTCGCAGTCCTTCGTCCCGCGCCTGGTTCCCGCCCCCCAGCTACTGGCCGCCAATGCGCGCCTCGATCAGGGCGCCACCGTCGCCCAGACCTCCGGCCCGGCGGTGGCCGGCGCCCTGGTCAGCGCGGTGGGCGCCCCCATCGCCGTCCTGGTGGACGCCGCCTCCTACCTGTTCTCGGCCCTGGTGATCGCCCGCATTCCGGTGGAGGAGCCCCGCCGCGACGCCGCCGCACCGCGTCCGCATCTGCGCCGGGAGATCGGCGAGGGCCTGGCCTTTGTCTACCGCCACCGCGTGCTGGCCCCCTTCGCGGTGGGAACCCACGGCTGGTTCCTGTTCAATTCCATGCTGGTGACGGTCTTCGTCCCCTTCGTCCTGCTGGAGCTGAAGTTCACGCCCTTCCAGCTCGGCGTCGCACTGGCCGCCGCTGGGGTGACCGGCTTCGTCGGCAGCCTGCTGGCCGCCCGCATCGGTCGGGCCTGGGGCGCCGGCTGGGCGGTCATCGCCTGCCGCGCGCTGATGCCGGGGGCCTGGGCGGTCATCGCCCTCGCTCCGGCCGCCGGCGTCTGGACCCTGGTGGCCCTGGCGGTCGGCCAAGGCCTCTACGGCCTGGCCATGGGCGCGTCGAACGCCAACGAGATGGGCTACCGCCAGGCCGTCACACCCGATGTCCTGCAGGCCCGCATGAACACCACCATGCGTTCGATCAACCGCGCCATGATCGTCGTGGGGGCGCCGCTGGGCGGCTGGCTGGCCGACACCATCGGCTACCGGCCCACCCTCTGGATCGCCATCGCGGGCTTCGTCGCCGTCACCCTCTATCTCGCCGCCAGCCCCTTCCGGACCGCAAGGCACGGGGACACCGCTTAGGCTGGCTCACCTCGATCAAGGCTCACCCCCAGCGCACCGCCGCCTCGTCCCGGAGTTGCCGCTTCAGGATCTTCCCAGACGCGATGCGCGGCAAGGGTTCGCTGGCGAAATGGAAAAACCTGGGGATCTCGAACCGCGCCAAACGCGGCCCCAGGAATTCCCGCAGCTCGGCCTCGTCGATGGGCGCGCGCGCATAGATCGTGGCCCCCACCTCCTCGCCCAGCCGCTCATCGGGCACGCCGTAGACGCTGGCCTCGATCACCTCCGGGTGCTCCAGCAACGCCGCCTCCACCGACCCGCAGCCGATGTTCTCCCCACCCCGGATCACCAGGTCCTTGATGCGGTCGACGATGTAGACGAAGCCCTCGTCGTCCACATAGGCCACGTCCCCGGTGCGCATCCAGCCGTCCACGAAGGTGTCGGCGTTGGCGTCGGGGCGGTTCCAGTAGCCGCGCATGATCGAGGCGCCACGGATCTGCAGCTCGCCCCGGGTACCCGCCGGCTGGGCCACGCCCGCCTCGTCGACGATGCGGATATCCAGCACGCCGGACACCCGCCCCGAGCTGGCCGGATGGGCCAGGTAGTCGGCGCCGGCGATGCTGGTGCCGATGGCGTTGGTCTCGGTCATGCCCCAGCCGGTGTTGGGGGCGGCGTTGGGGAAGGCCTTGTCGATGGCCCGCACCTGTTCCGGGGCGCGCGACGCCCCGCCGCCGCCCACGGCGATCAGCGAGCTCAGGTCGCGGCCCTCGCGCCTTGCGATCTCCACCAGGTCGCCGGTCACCGCCGGCGGGCCGTTGAAGCCGGTGATGTGCTCGCGCTCGATGATCTCGACAGCCTGGGCCGGGTCCCACTTGTACATGCAGACTAGCCGCCGCTGGGCCCGGAAGCTCTGCAGCAGGCTGACGTGCAGGCCCGAGACGTGGAACAGCGGGATCGACAGCAGCGCCGCCGGCTGCGGTCCGCCCACCACGGGCGCGAACCCGGCCAGCATCCCGGCCTGGGCGTCCAGCTCCCACGACAGCAGCGCCGAGAGGATGTTGCGGTGGGTCGAGACCGCCCCCTTCGGATGCCCCGTCGAGCCGGAGGTGTAGAGCATGATGGCGTCGTCGTCGGGCCCGACCGCGCGCTCCGGCGGCGCGGCGTCGCCCGCCCCGGCCATCACCTCGTCATAGCTCCGCACGCCCGCCGCCAGCGGCTTGGTGGCCCGCACCGCGATGACCGAAAGCCCGGCGGGCGCGTCCTCGCAGGCGGCCAGGCGGTCCAGGCGCTCCTGGTCGGCCAGCAGCAGCTTGGCGCCGCTATCCTTCAGCCCGTATTCCATCTCGTGCGGCTGCCACAGCGCGTTCATCGCCACCGCGATCGCCCCGATGGAGGTGGCCGCCATGAAGCCGAGAATCCATTCGGGATAGTTGCGCATGGAGATCGCGACCCGGTCGCCCTTGGCCACGCCATAGTCGGCGACCATCACCGCCGCCAGCCGCTGAGACCGCGCCCAGGCCGCCTCAAAGCTCAGCCGCTCGTCCTCGTAGACGATGAACGGCAGGTCGCTGCGGCCCGCCTCGAACAGGGCGCGCAGGTTCACGGGCGCATTCCTGAACGCCCGCACGCGCCGCCCCAGGGCCTCGGTCTCCACCAGCTCATAGGGCAAGCCCTCGCCGGTCAGCTGCGCCAGCGCCTCAATCCTGTTCACGTGTCTCAAATCCCCAAACTGCGCGCCCGGACTTGCGCCGGGCTGACGGGGCGTAAGCGCCAGAATTCGGGCGGGATGTCCAGCCGCCGCGGTCGGGGACGACGCGGGGACCCCACCCGGACACCTGGCGAAATATCCCTGGACAATGTCGATTTCGCCACTTCCGAGACGGCCGGCGCCCGGCGATCTTTCCGGCATGAACACACATCACACCCTGGGCCGATGCGCCTGCCATCGCCACGCCCGCCCCGGCGTCCTGACCATCTCCAATGGCGCGGCCTCCATGGGCGGCGCCGCCACCGTCCCGCGCGACGGCGCCCTGCCCGACACCCCGGCGGCCCGGGCGGCGGAGGCCTATCTGGCCGAGGTCTCCAACCTGACCATGGTGCGCCACTGCAAGCGCACCTTCCGCTTCGGCCAGGCCCTGGCCGAAAAGGCCGGCGCCAGGCCCGACCTGGAGATGCTCTATGTCGGCGCCCTGTTCCACGACCTGGGTCTTGAGCCGCTGTTCGCCGGCCCCGACGAGTTCGAATCCCTCGGCGCCCGCGAAGCCGAGCGCTTCCTCAACGCCCAAGGCTACGCCCGCATCGCCCAGCAGGTGGCCGCCGCCATCGAGCTCCACACCTCGCCGGACACCGCCAACGACCCCCGCCCGGAGGTCGCCTATCTCTGCATGGGCGCCCTGTGCGACGTGGTCGGCGCCCGCCTCGACCAGCTGGAACCGCGCCTCATCCAGCAGGTGGTCGCCGAATACCCCCGCGAAGGGACCAAGGCCCTGCTCACCGCCCTGCTGAAGATCCAGATCGACACCAAGCCGGCTTCCCGGATCGCCGTCGCCCAGGCCCGCATGGGCGTCCTGCAACGCATCGCCGACGCCCCCTTCAGCGGGTGACGGGCGGCCGAGGCGGGCGCCCAGGCAAACGCCCCGCCGGCGCCGCCGACGTCGTCTCGACCCTCACCCTGCCTCCGGATGGGCCTCGTCCAGGTGGCGCAGGCGGGAGAAGACCGCGACCGCGCCGACGATCACCAGCATCCCGAGCCCCGGAAACAGGATGGAGGCATGGGGCCCGATGGCGTGGGCCAGGACGCCGTAGAGCACCGCCCCCGCGGGCGCCCCGCCCATCATGCCCAGGGTGAAGATCGAGAGCACGCGGGCCACCTTGTCCGGCGGCGCATACTGCTGGACCAGGCTGCGGCCCAGGGTCATCGCCACCCCGCCCCCCAGACCCCAGACGAAGTTCAGGACGCACAGCAACCAGAACGGCATGGGAATGCTGCACAACACCAGGACGGCGGCGCCCACCAGCAGCGAGGCCAGATAGGCCATGCCCTTGCGGCGGATGTGCCCGAACCGGACCAGGACGGTGGCCGATATCATCGACCCCACCCAGAAGGTCAGGCTGAACACCCCCAGGGCGGTGGCGATCTGCGTCCGCGCGGGACCGACCAGGTCGGGGGGGAAGTAATCCTGCACGATCAGCGGCAGCAGCACCGCAAAGGCGCCCATGAAACACAGGCCCATCCCGATGCTGCACAGGATCACCGGGCCGATCACCGGCGAGGCGATCGCCGCGCGAAAACCGCCGCCGATCTCCCCGGCCATGAACCGCAGGACGCCGGTCGCCCGGATCCGGCGCTCACCACCAGGACGGGGCCGTATCCGGGTGGCCGAGACCGCCGCGGCGGCCATCAGGCCCGCCTGTCCAAACAGCAGCGCCGGAATGCCCAGCAGGGGCGCGGCCGTGGCCAGGGCCATGCCCAGGATCTGGCCTCCGAACTGCGCCAGGGAGGCGAAAGCCACGCCCCGGTGCAGGTCGCCGGGCGCGACACGGCTCAGCAACGCGTCCCGCGCCGGGGTCACGAAGGCGCCGATGGTCCCGATGATCAGGGCGTAGGCGATCAGGGCGCCATAGGTCAGTCGACCGCCCGCCACAAACAGCCCCAGCCCCGCGAAGCTCACCGCGCAGAGGCCGCAGCCCAGCAGCACCGTGCGCCGGATATCGGTGCGGTCGGCCACAAAGCCCCCCAGCAGGATCAACAGCACGGTCGGCGCCTGCATCGACATCTGGGCGAGACCAAAACGGATCTCGTTCTCCTGCAGCACCACCCGCACCAGATAGGGAAACAGCACCATCTGCAGCCCGAAGGCCAGGAACCAGGCCCCCTGGGTGAACAGGTAGCTGGAAAACCCGGTGGGCGCGGCGGCGGCGGCGGCGGCGGGCGCGCCCGGCGATGTGTCGATGGCCATGGCGGCTGTGCTGTCCCGGGTGGCTGTGAGAAACCGCCGAACTCGGCGACCGTCGCAGCTATGTCACCGCATTTCCCGCCCAGGGGAAGCCGCAGGAATATCGGTGCACTTAATGGCAGCGGCCCGCGACGGCTCCTGGTGAGTGCGTAATTGAATGCACTGTCACCGTTATCCCAGAGACCCTGTCACCGTTACCCACCGTTACCGTTACTACCCAATCTCCAGAGACCCCGCCTAACCTTCGCCCTCCGCCTCTTCGTCGGCGGCCTCGACCTCGCGAAGCGCGGCTTTGCCCTCGCTGAAACTCACAATGCTGGCAGGCAAACCGATCAAGAGCAGTGGACAAGGATTGCCGACGCCACGATGCACCCGGTCTTCGAGCTTGCGCCAATGGGTCGTCGCCTCGCCGAACTTGTCGGACACGAATTTGTCGACGAACACATCTCGGAAGCCCAGCGCTCCTTTGGATCGCTCGATCCGCTGCTCGATTGCGGCCTTCTGGCGGGGGGTGGGCTGGTAGCCCCATTCCACTAGCGCCGAGAGGTCGTCGATTCCGCGGTCGTCCATGAAGCGCCGCACCAGGGAGCGCATGTTGCCTTGCAGGCTGGCGCCGCGAGTGACGATAACCCCGACCGAGATCGCGCCGTCAGCGTGCAGGCGCTTATAGTTCTCAAGGTCCCGATCGTAGAACGGATCCTTGTTGTTCCATTCGATCTCCAGGGCGATGCGCCGGCCGCCCTCATAGTCGCGCACATGGTCGACCTCGTGGGACTGGCTCTCCCTCGGCACCCCGTTGATCCGCTTCTCGACGGTGAAGGTGGTCTTCAGCCAACCCAGGGCCGCGAGCGCACGCCGGAACCGCTGGGTGCCACGGGATTCCCCACCGCCGCCCGCGATAATTTCCTCGATCGGGATGGTGGCGGAGAGCAGCGCCATCTCCAGTTCCTCTGCTGCAGACGGGAAGTCCACGCTGAGGATCGCTCGCGCATGGCTGTGGAACTCCACCTGGAAGCCCTGCTCGACGAGCCGTTCAAACACCGATCCACCCCCTGGGTCGCAACCAGGAGACCCTCTCCTGAGTCGATGCCACCACCGAATCGAAGGACGGTAGACTGGACCATTGGAAGGAAGGCGAGCGGTTTGCGGATCGTCCAGCACTACTCGCATTTGAACGGCCTGGAGTTCCTGGAGGCGCGCAAGCCCGCTCTCTGGAAAGAAATCTGCCGCGTAATTGAGGAAGTCGACGCCGACAGCTGCCGCACCAAGGTCTCGAAGGAGGCCCGCATGCTCGGCAAGGTCCTCTACTCGCCTAGCGACATGAACGCCTCGTTCAAGGAGGGCTTTCGCCGCTGCAGCCCAGCCTGGAAGAGCGTGCAGACAAATTATTGGGTCTGCGAGGACCCCCAGACCAATCGGAAGATCATCGACCTGCCGTTCAAGGAGCAGGAGCGCGAGATCATCGAGGCCGGCTTCGAGCCGTTCCAGACCTTCAACCAAACGGATTTCGTCAAGGACCGTGTCGCCGTGGAGGTCCAGTTCGGCAAGTACGCCTTCGTCGCCTACGACCTCTTCGTAAAGCACCTAGCGTTCTATGTAGCGGACACCATCGATGTTGGTGTCGAAATCCTGCCTATGAAATCCCTACAGGCCGAGATGTCGTCAGGGCCCTCTTATTACGAGAAGGAGCTCCACAATCTCATCCGCGAAGGTCGTGGCGTGCCGGGCGTGCCGCTGATTGTGCTAGGCGTCGCGCCCTAGTCAGGCGGCTGCGCGTGCCTCATCGTGCCAGGCTAGGCCGTTGAACCAGTCGGAAACCAGGAACCCGCTGAGAATCCTGAGCGCGTAGCGTTCCAGCTTGCGTCTGTTTGGAAGCTTGCCAGCGCCAGCAGCCTCCTCGGCCACCACCACGACATATCGCTCGGCATCCGCCTCGATCGACGCGCCGCAGTCGGCCAGCAGGCGCGCGTGCACCTTCTCCGCCAGATCACCAAGGAGATCAACGACGCCGAAGGGCGCCAAGCCATCGGCGCGGTGGGTCCAGGTCCGCTGCAGACGCTCCGCATCGGTCCGCCCAAGTTCGGCCGCCGCCGCACGGAAGGCGCCCGAGAGCGTGCCCAGGGTCGCGCCCACAGGTGTGTCCTTGAACTCGTCCCAGATTGCGCCGTCGAACACGACTTCGCGCACATCCTTGGACGAACCGAAAAAGAACCTCATACGCCAACCGGGAACACCATCGTCGAAGGCGTTCGAAAGCTCGAAGCGCATGCCGCTCTTGAAACGGAGACCCGGCACGGCGGCGCGGAAGCTTCGTTTCTCCGGATAGGTCCGCCCTTCCCTGTCCGTCAAGGTGACCGGTGCGGGTAAGGCAGGCAATTCGAGTTGCCCGCCGGAATGGTCCAAACCCTTGAAAGTCCCAGGCGCCACGCCCTGCGCAGCCAGTGCCAATAGATGAGTGAAAGTGGGCGGGATGGCGTTGCCAATCATCTTCGCCTTCTCAGCGAACGACCGGCCATAGAACTGATAGGTGATCGGGAAGCCCTGCAGGCAGCCGCGCTCCCGGATCGTCAGGCGCCGGAAGGAGCCCGCAAATCGCGGATCAGAGATGACGATGCTCTCACGCGACACCCGGGTACAGGTCGCGGTCACGGTGCGGGCCGGCTCGTCCATCGGATCGGGGAAGGCCATGTTGTTGTAAACCGGGTGATAGGCCTTGGCCTCGCGGTTCATGCGCAGCTCTTCGCCATTGAGGGCCGCCTCCGCCTCCATCTCCGTCAGCTGGTTCGCGGAGATGGCGACGCCCCAGACAGGGTCGGTGACGACGTCCTTCGACGCCAGCGCCGTCACCACGCCGCCAAGGGTGGGCTTGCCCAGCTTAGGCTGGAACGCCCGGACAAGGTCCAGGGGGATGTTGCCGGCGATGCAGCGTCGGCGGGCCTGCGGCGCCCCGAACTCGGAGAAGTCCACAACCTCGATCTGCGGCGCGAGGTGCTTAAACCGGTAGAGCACATGCTGGGGATCACGCAGGCCCCGCTCCAGGACATCGGCGACGCGCGGCACGTTCTCGAGCGCCCACCACCGAGGCTTGAGGTGGTCGACCACCTCAAGGAACTTCACCAAGTCCTTGAGGCCCTCGACAATATCGCCGCTGCCGCCCCGATTTGCGTAGGAGAACTCAGTGCAGGGCGGGCTGCCGACCACCAAGTCGATATCGCTGGGAAGGTCGGCCAGGGCGAGCTTGCGAATGTCGACCGGCGCCAGGGTCCCGCCGTGGTTCCCGTTGTGGGTGTCGATCGCTGGCTGCCACCATTCATAGGAGGCGACGACCTCCACCCCCGCGAGACGAAGGCCGAGGCTCCAGCCTCCTATCCCTGCATAGAGGTCGATCGCACGCACGCGCCTACATCCTGTTTAGTTTGCAAGTTCAGCCTACGCGATTCTACCGCGAGTGGGCGGAGGAGCAAGAAAAAAGTTCTTGCATTGTTCTCTTTGCGTGCGCGTAAGATTAGGACTGTGGGATGTGTGGGGCGGAGCTATGCTTCTCGGCGGGGCTAGACGATTGCAAGACCGGCGAGCTGGACCTGGGCGAGACCGTGGTCGCCCTCGACAAGGGCCTGCCGCCCTGGCCCAAGGACCGCTACGAACAGCCGCTCGCCATCGAGGCCATCCTCACCGCCGCCGCCCGCCCCATGGACCCCGCCGAACTCTCCCGCGCCTTCAAGGGCGGCGGCAAGAAGATCGAGCAGCGCGTCCTCCAGGCCCTCACCAACCTTGCCCGCTATGGCCGCGTCACCGCCCTGCCCGACGGCCGCTACGCGGCGCGGCGCGCGGCGTGAGCGACGCTGCTTTCTTGAAAAATCGCTGGAACGTGCTATCTTACACGCAAGTGGACTGGGGTTTCTCGGTCGGCGCTGGGCTCCTGGGGAAACCTCGGGGGCCTTTCTGCTATGAGGCCCACCGGCTCATGGAAAGGTCTTCAGGCCCCCGTGAATGAGCTTGGGCCGCAAGACCTCGAAGGCGCGGTTCGGCTGTAAGGGGCGCAGCACCTTCAGGCCGATTGGCCTGGCCATCAGGTCCGCGAGCTGCAACCCGGAGGAATTGGACCGCTTGTCCACGAAGAGCGGCTCCCACTGCAGTTGCGTGAAGTCGGGTTGCCGATAGCCCCAATTCGCCTGATTGCTCGCGACGCGGCGAAAGAACAGTTCAAGCTCTCGGCTTCCCGTCTGCCTCGCGCCTCGAACAACACATGCACCAGCCTGCCCGTCTGGCCCAGCGCCACGAGGCGATCCAGTAGCGTCTCCAGGCAGAACTGAAGGCCGATCTCGTAGGGACTCCAAGGATGAGCGTATTTTTGCGCCAGCCGAACCTTGTGGATGACGGCCGCCGCGACCGTGACATCTGAGGTCTCGACCAGGGTGTTTATGCGCTCAAGAAAAGTCGCCCGAACCTCGGCGCCACGCTGCAGGAAGGCGAAATCGTTCTGCTGTCGGCGGATGTCCCGTTCATGCAAGATCAGCTGATCGTGGCCGACCGTCTCGAATTTCAGGGTTTGCAGGCTGGGAACGAGCTGCCGCGCATAGGCATCCTTCGCAATCAGCACGCAGTTGAGCACGAATACCGGAAAGGTGGGGTCGGGGTTGTCCAGAACGGGCGTGCCGCTTTCGTCAGCGAACACGATGAAGTCCGAAAAGGCCAACGACCGCCTCCCTGATTGGCGCACCTGAGGTTGCGCCTCATAGTCCCGCGTGGCTCATTTCACGTCTAGATCAAGGTCGTGGCGTCCTCGCGCCAGAGCCGCCCCCTACCCCACCTTCCCCGTAGACTCCCGCACCACCAGCTGCGGCTGCACCTCGTGGGCGTCGGCGCGCTTCTCGCGCAGGGCGTTGGGCACCAGCATCTCGCCGGCCATCCGGCCCATGTCGCGCAGGGGCAGCCGCACCGAGGTCATGGGGGGCCAGAGGCGCACGGCGATGGGGGCGTCGTCGTAGCCGACGACGGAGACATCCTCGGGGATGCGCAGGCCCGCTTCCCGGGCGGCGGTGTAGACCCCGGTGGCCATCTCGTCATTGAGGCAGAAGACCGCCGTGGGGCGGGCCTCCAGGGAAAAGAGTTCCTGGGCGGCGTTGACGCCGCTCTCATAGGTATAGGCGCCGATCTTGGCGAGGTCGGGGGAGAGCGTCAGGCCGGCCTCCGCCAGGCCCGCCTCGAAGCCCTTCTTGCGCTCCATCGACGAGCGGAAGGTGGGGGGGCCGGAGATGAGCGCGATGCGGGTGTGGCCAAGGTCGGCCAGGTGGCGGGCGGCTTGCGCCGCGCCCTTGCCGTCGTGGCTGACCAGCATGCGGTCGGGTTCGTCCAGGGCGACGGAGCCGATGCGCACATAGGGGACGTCCAGCTCTCGCAGCAGGGCGGCCAGGGCCTCGTCCTCCGAGACCGGCGAGGGCAGGACCACGGCGAACAGTTTCTGGCGCTCCACGAAGTCGCGCATGTCGGCCAGCAGGCGGGGGGAATTGCGGTCCACCGGGCGGACCACCAGCTCGAAGCCCGAGCCGGCCATGGCGTCCAGCAGGCCCTGCTGGTGGCTGATGGTGTGCTGGGGGTTGGGGTTGTCGTAGATCAGCCCCACCAGGAAGGCGCGGCGGAAGGCCAGGCCGCGGGCCTGCGGGTCGGGGACGTAGCCCGTCTCGCGCATGATCTCCAGGACCGCCTTGCGGGTCTCCTCCTTGACGAAGGGGCTCTCGTTGATGACCCGGCTGACGGTCTTCTTCGACACCCCGGCCAGGCGGGCGACGTCGTTGATGGTGTGGCGCTTGGCGGCGCCGGGGTCGCGTGTCGCCACGGGCAAATGTCCTCTTTTGTCCCGGTGTCATAACCTGTGCGGCGGGTTTGCGCCAAGGCCTATGCTCGCGGACATGACACCGGTATCATGAGGCATGAGCAGCCTGTTGCGCCTCGATCCCCGCGACGACGTGGCCACCGCCTTGGTGGGACTTCAACGGTCAAGCGTGGTCGATGGTTGGCCGGTGAACGCCGACATCCCCGCGGGCCACAAACTGGCGCTGCGCAAGGTGTTGGCGGGCGAACCGGTGTTGAAGTACGGCTGGCCCATCGGCCATGCGCGGGCGGACATCGAACCCGGCGAACACGTGCACAGCCACAATCTGGCGACCAAGCTCTCGGGGCTGGAGGACGACCGTTATCTTCCCTCCGTGGCGGCCGACATGTTGGGCGAGGAGCTGAGCTTCGACGGCTACCGGCGGGCCGGCGGCCGGGTCGGGACCCGCAACGAGATCTGATCCTCTGCACCGCACGCCCGCCACCGACGACGTGCTGCGGGCGCAAGTCGAGGCCGACACGGGCCTCACCGACGCCTGGCCCTAGACCCCGAAGGTCACGTGGCCGTCGGCGTCGATCTTCCAGGCCGGGTTGTGCGCGATCTCCCAGGCGTGGCCGTCCGGATCGGCGACATAGCCGCGGAAGCCGCCGTGGGGCGGCGCGTCGCCGGACCGCAGCACCTTGCCGCCCGCCGCCGCCAGCCGGTCGATCAGCGGCTGGACGTCGTCCTTGCCAGACACATTGTGGGCCAGGGCAAAGGCCCCCGGCGTCACCGTGGGCCGCTGCATGTCATCCTCCAGGCTGGTCTTCAGCCAGGTCCCCAGCACCAAGCCGTTCATCTGGTAGAAGGCGATCTCCTCGTTCTCGAACACCGGCGCCCAGCCGAAGCCGTCGCTGTAGAACCGCTTGGAGCGCGTGAGATCGGCGATGCCGAGGGTGATGACTGAAATCTGTTGCTGCATGGCGGCAGTCTAACGCCGAAACGCCGTGGCTAGGTTCCCTTCGCCTTGGCGCCGGAATCCAGCACCTCCGGCCGCTTGGGCGTCATGTCCTGCAGGTTCCAGTCGGCCTCGTGGAACCGCCGCGCCGTCGGCGTCTGGACCGGGTAGCCATGCAGGGCCTGCTCGGAATCGATGATCGTCCCACGCCCCTCGGCCACGTCGGCCAGCAGCCGGACATCGTCATAGTCCCGATCCCAGGGCCGGGCGCCGACGTTCATCAACACCGACTTCTGCACGTCGACGGCGGCCATCGGCTTGAAACCCTCGGGCCAGGTCGGCGGCGTCTTGGTCTCGATGATCCTGGCGGGCCCCGTGGTGTAGCGGCCCAGCATCGGCAGGGGCCGGCCGATCCGGTCCACGGCGATGTTGTCGCGGCCGTAGTACTCCACGTCGCCGTCGCCCCCGAGTTCGAAGAAGGCGAGTTGGTCGGGGGTTGAGATTCCGGCCCGCATGGCGTTGCCCACCGCGACGATCTGGCCGGTCTGATAGGGGTGGTCGCCCCACTCATTGGCCTGCAGGTTGTAGTGCAGCACCCGTTGGCCCGGATTGTAGATCAGATTGTTGGCCATCACCGCCCGCACCCCGCCCTTGAACAGCGCGTTGCGCTCGTAGTTGTGGGCGTAGAGGTTGCCGACGATCAGCAGATCCGACGCATTGTCGTGGATCAGGCTGCCCTTGGAATGCTCGATCTTGGCGTGGGTCGAATAGGCCAGGCTCTCGGCGATGATATTGTTGGAATAGGTGATCCTGTGCGAGGTCGCCGCCCGCCAATCGTCGGGGGTCTTGCCCACGAACCTCAGACCGGAGACCGACAGGTTCTCGTCGGTCGCCCAGGTGAAGGTGCAGTGGTCGACGATAACGTTGTAGGCCCCGCCGACCGTGGAGAATCCGTCCTCCTCCCAGCCGCCCTTCTTGGGCTGACCGGCCTCTCCGGGACGGACGCGGATGTGCTGCAGGATCACGTCATGGGCCGAGACGTCCATGCCCCCCCGGATCAGGGTGATTCCCGGCGACGGGGCCGTCTGGCCGGCGATGGTCAGGAATGGTTCGCTGATCTTCAGGGTCCTGCGGTCGAGATCGATGACCCCGCCCACCTCGAAGACCACGATGCGCGCGCCGTTTGCCTCCACCGCCTCCCGAAGGGAGCCTGGCCCCTCCGAGGCGAGCGTCGTGACCTTGATGATCCGCCCCCCGCGCCCGCCCGGTGTGGTCGCCGCCCAGCCCTGCGCGCCGGGGAAGGCCAGAGGTTCGGCCGCCCGGACCGCGCCGCCCACAAGCAGGATGGAAAACGCCGCGACTGCGGCAAGGCGCATGGCCATGGAGACTCTCCCTGACGTCCCCCGAAATTGCGAATTTGGGACTTGATTTGAAAATGACACCGGTTTCCTCTAGAGACAACAGCGCCTTTCGAGGGCGAGCGGGTGGGGAGGCAAATTCGCGTGAGCGTTCCGGCGGCAAGCATGGCCGATGGCTTTCCCACGGACGACGTGGCGGCGCGGTTCGTCCGCGCACGGCGTTCGGCGACCGCCCTTCCCGACTACCCTGGCCCCGTGCCGAGCGATCTTGCCACCGGTTACCGCGTCCAGGACGCGGCGCTGAAGCTCTGGCCTGATGAGGTCATCGGCTGGAAGGTCGGACGTGTGCCGCCCGAGCATGAGGCACGGCTGAAGAGCAACCGCATCTGCGGCCCGGTGTTCGCCAAGTCCCTCTGGCATGTGAAGCCCGGCGACGTGACGCCGTTCCCGGTTTTCGAGGGCGGCTTCGCGGCGGTCGAGGCCGAGTATGTGGCCCGGATCGCCTTTGACGCCCCCGCAGACAAGCTGACCTGGACCGCTCAGGAGGCCATCGAGCTGATCGGCGCCCTGCACATCGGCATGGAACCGGCGGGCAGCCCCCTGGCCAGTATCAACATACTGGGGCCGACCGTCGTGGTTTCGGATTTCGGCAACAACGCCGGGCTCATGGTGGGCGCGGAGATCGTCGACTGGCGCAGCCGCCGCATCGAGGATCTTCGATGCGAAACGGTGATCGAGGGCCGGGTCATGGGCCAGGGCGGGGCGTTTGTCCTGCCCGGAGGACCGGTTGAATCCATCCGTTTCCTGGCCGAGAACACCGCGCGACGCGGCCGCCCGTTGAAGGCCGGCATGTACATCTGCACCGGCGCCGCCGCCGGGATCCATGACATCGTGGCAGGCCAGAGCGGCGCGGTGCGCTTCGACGGCTATGGCGAAATCGCCTGCCGCGCTTACCGGGCGCCGCCCGCGGACTAGAGAGACAATCTCCCACGCTTGGCGATGGCGCGGGGGTCAAGAGATGTCGCCAAGGCGAAGAAACAAAAGGGCGTTTTGTCCATGACCACCACCACAGACACCGGCCCCGCCGTCGCGGCGGACGGCAAGATGACGCGCCGCCGCTGGGTGATCTGCGCCCTGCTCTTCACCGCCGTGGTGATCAACTATGTCGATCGCCAGATGCTGGGGGTCCTCAAGCCCTTCATGTCCAAGGAGATGGGTTGGAGCGAGACCGACTACGCCGACATCGTCTTCTACTTCCAAGCCGCCTATGCGACGTCCTACCTGCTGTTCGGGGCGTTCGTGGACCGGGTGGGCGCCAAGATCGGCTACGCCTCGGCCTTCATCATCTGGCAACTGGCCCACATCGCCCATGCCGGCGCCAGCAGCCTCAACCAGTTCTTCCTGGTGCGCATGGCCCTGGGTGTCGGTGAGGGCGGCAACTTCCCCGGCGGGGTCAAGGCGGTCACCGAGTGGTTCCCGAAGAAGGAGCGCGCCTTCGCCACCGGCATCTTCAACGCCGGGGCCAATATCGGGGCGGTGATCACCCCCCTGCTCGCCCCCATGATCATGCTGGCCTACGGCTGGCGGGCGGCTTTCGTCATCACCGGCGTCATCGGCATGCTGTGGATCGTGGCCTGGCTGGTCATGTACCGGTCGCCCGAGAAGGAGCCGAAGGTGAACGCGGCCGAGCTGGCCCACATCCGCTCCGACCCCGAGGATTCTGATCAGAAGGTCAGCTGGCTGAAGGTCGCGGGCAAGCGCGAGACCTGGGCCTATGCGCTCGGCAAGTTCCTGATCGATCCGGTCTGGTGGATGCTGCTGTTCTGGCTGCCCGACTACTTCAAGAAGACCTTCGAGCTGGACCTGACCACCTTCGGTCTGGTGCTGGCGGCGGTCTATCTGATCTCCGACGTCGGCAGCGTGGGCGGCGGCTGGATGTCCTCGCGCCTGATGAAGGCCGGTTACAGCCTCAACTTCTCGCGCAAGATCACCATGCTGCTCTGCGCCTTCGCCACCCTGCCCTACTTCTTCATCAATCAGATCCACGACCTTTGGACCGCCACCGCTGTCGTCGGCCTGGTGGCGGCGGCGCACCAGGCCTTCTCGGCCAACCTCTACACCCTGCCGGGTGACGTCTTCCCCAGAAGCGCCGTGGGTTCCGTCATCGGTATCGGCGGGATGCTGGGGGGCATCGGCGGCATGGTGATGGCCAAGTCAGTGGGCCAGGTGCTTGAGTCCGCCGGCGGCTACGGCCCGATCTTCGCGGTCTGTGGCTGCATCTACTTCCTGGCCCTGCTGGCGGTTCATGTGCTGTCGCCGAAGCTCGCACCCGCCAAGATCTGAGCGACAAACCATCGTGCGACCAGGGAGCCAGCGCCCTGGCCCCGTGGTCGCCGCCGAAACGCGGGCCTCAGGTTCCGCACGCACGCGCCACTGACCAGCATCCGGCGGCTTGACGGAAGATGGTCCTGCCGCTCACGGGGCTGTGTGACGCGACGGCGCCGTCACAAGTTGACGCCCCCGTCATTTTCCTTCAATGGGCTAGGCAACCGGAGGAACAGACATGAGCGACGGATCAATCGACCTGAACAGCGACGTGCGCGCGAAGGTCTATGCGACGCCCCTCGAACTGCTGGATCCGGCGCAGCCCGAGCTGTTCCGCCAGGATGCGCACTGGGCCCTCTTCGAGCGCCTGCGGAAGGAAGACCCGGTTCACTACACGGCCGACCATGAGTTCGGCCCGTACTGGTCGATCACCAAGTACAACGACATCATGACCGTGGACACGAACCACGAGGCCTTCTCCTCCGAAGGCGGCATCACCATCGCCAACCAGACGGCCGGCGAGGGCCCCCTGCCGATGTTCATCGCCATGGACCCGCCCAAGCACGACGTGCAGCGCAAGACGGTCAGCCCGGCGGTGTCGCCGATGAACCTGGCCCTCCTCGAACCGCTGATCCGCGAGCGCGCCGCCGCGATCCTCGACAGCCTGCCGATCGGCGAGGAGTTCGACTGGGTCGACAAGGTCTCCATGGAACTGACCGCCATGACCCTGGCGACCCTGTTCGACATGCCGCAGGAAGATCGCCGCAAGCTGACCTACTGGTCCGACGTGGTGACCGCGGCGCCTGGCCAAGGCCTGATCGACACGATCGAACAGAAGATGGAGATTTTCGTCGAGTACCACGGCTACTTCACCAAGCTGTGGAACGAACGGGTCAATGCGCCGCCGAAGGGTGACCTGATCTCCATGCTGGCCCACGGCGAGGCCACCCGGAACATGGAGCCGCGCGAGTATTTCGGGAACGTCGTGCTGCTGACCGTCGGCGGCAACGACACCACCCGCAACACCATCACCGGATCTGTCCTGGCGCTGAACCAGAACCCCGACCAGTACAAGAAGCTGCGCGAGAATCCGGGCCTGATCCCTTCGATGGTCTCAGAGACCATTCGCTGGCAGACCCCCCTGGCCCACATGCGCCGCATCGCGACGCGGGACTTCGAGATCGGCGGCAAGACCATCAAGGCCGGCGACAAGGTCGTCATGTGGTATGTCTCGGGCAACCGCGACGACGAAGTGATCGAGAACCCGAACGCCTACATCATCGACCGCGAGCGTCCTCGCCAGCACATCTCCTTCGGCTTCGGCATCCACCGCTGCGTGGGCAACCGCTTGGCCGAACTGCAACTGAAGATCATCTGGGAAGAGATCCTTGCGCGCTTCCCCGATATCCAGGTCGTGAGCGAGCCAAAGCGGGTCTATTCCAGCTTCGTGAAGGGCTACGAAAGCATGAAAGTGGTCATTCCCACCCGTTACTGATCAAACCTGAGTTCTGACAGTATAGCGCAACAGGCACGCCGCCCCCCGAATTGGGGGGCGGCGTTTCGCTGTCACGGCCAACGCGGAGCGAAATCGTTCCAAACCAGTCGCCTTCGGAACCTTGTTCATATAACGACGTTCGACATTCGCCAAGATTTACCAAGATGACGATTGGTGTAACGTCGTTTTATTGACGTATGCGCACAACAATCTCCCCGATTTTCACCTCATAGCGGGTAGGATCATTACCCAAGGTCAATTGGAACATTGAATTTAAACACAAATTGACCCCTATCCGAACGCAGTTCGAGTCTGCTATCTCAAAGTATTGCCGCCGAGAGCCGTACAAGAGCTCCGGACGCGTTGGGAGGTACTAGGATGAGGAATTCTCTGCTTATGCGGAGCGCGCTGGTTGCCGGCGTCTCCGCCGCCGCTCTGGCTTGCGCCGGTTCGGCCATGGCGCAAGCTGGCGCCCCTCCGGTCACGATCGAGGAACTGGTGGTCACCGCTGAAAAGCGTGAAGCCAGCCTGCAGGACGTGCCGGTGGCGATCACCGCCTACACCAGTGAGAAGCGCGACCTGCTCGGCGTCGCCACGGTCGAGGATCTGGCGCGCATGACGCCCAGCCTCAGCTACACCAACAATGACCGCCTCTCGATCCGCGGCTTTGGTCGCCTGACCAACTCCATCGGCACCGACCCGTCGGTGGCGCTGTATTCGGACGGCATCTTCTCCAACTCCATGGCCGACGCCTCGACCCCGTCGCTCTTCATCGAGCGGACGGAAATCCTGCGCGGGCCCCAGGGCACCCTGTATGGCCGCAACTCCATCGGCGGCGCGCTGAACATCATCGCCAAGCGTCCGACCGAAGAGTTCAACGGCGAAGTCCGCGCCACCGTGGGCAACTACGGCGTTTGGCGCACCGACGCCCTGATCCGCGGCTCCGTCGTCGACCACCTGCGCTTCCTGCTGGGCGGTTCGCTGGAGCGCCGCGAGGAAGGCTTCATCAACAACCGCGGCCCAGCCGGCGACACCGGCGCGGTCAAGCGCTACATGGTCGAAGCCCAGGTCGAAGCCGACCTTGGCGAGAACATTGTCGCCCGCCTGCGCTATTCGAAGTTCGACTGGGACGACAGCTACGGGGTCGGCAACGTCTTCGAAGCCGGGATCTCGCCCTATGACACCACCGCTCTGGTGGGGCTCGGCAACCCGGCGCTCTATTACAACGCCACCCTCGGCTACACCGGGACCAACCCGGCCATCGCCGATCCCTATGAGATCAACACCAACCGCACCAACTACGGCAAGCTGTCGGATCACAACCGCCTGCACTTCGACCTGACCTGGGACCTGGGCGACTACACCCTGAAGTACCTGGCCGGCTATCAGGCCTATGTCTACGACACCGGCGGCGATCAGGACGGCACCCCGCGCACGGGCAACTTCAGCGTCCCGGCCGCGACCCCGTTCGGCGCCTATACCGCCAACAACGTCTCGCCCGACCAGGCCTTCTTCTATCAGGAGCGCCAGAAGTGGTTCTCCAACGAGATCAACCTGTCCACCAACTGGGACGGCCCGCTGCAACTGATCGGCGGCGTCTATCAGTACCATCAGACCTATGACCAGCCGCAGGGCCTGCGGGTGCTCGGCGATCCGTCGGTGCAGAACCCCATCAACCTGGCCACCGGCGGCGCGGCGGCGCCGAACCCCGAGGGCAACTACCTGAAGGTCGACGGACACCTGGAGGTCGACTCCTACGCCGCCTTCGCACAGGCCGACTGGGAGTTCGCCGACACCTGGAAGCTGACTGCGGGCCTGCGCTACACCAAGGACGAGAAGGAAGGCACCGACTTCGCCCGCTACGTCTCGCGGTCTCCGACGACCACGACCGTGCTGGCCTTGGGCGGCGTTCCCGGCGCGGCCGGCGGCCAGGCGGCGGTGGACTTCACCACCTTCGTGGTCTGCGGCGGCGCGACGATCGCGTCGTGCCTGTCCAACCCGCTCTATGCCAACGTGACCCAGCTGCCCACGGGCGGCCTGCAACGCAATCTCTCGGGGTCCTGGGACGCCTGGAGCGGCACCTTCGGCGTGCAGTGGCAGCCTGACTCCGACACCAACGCCTACCTGCGCTACAGCCGCGGCTACAAGTCGGGTGGCTGGGTGGCCTCCAACGGCCTCTCGCCGCAGCCCTACGCCGATCCGGAATATGTCGACAGCTACGAGCTGGGCCTCAAGAAGACCTGGGGCGGCCGTCTGCAGGTGAACAGCGCCCTGTTCTACAACGACTATCAGGGCTTCCAGACTCCGTTGAGCGTGGTTCTGAACCCGACCACCGGCTCCACCGGCACCCAGTTCCTGAACCTCGACGCCGAGGTCTACGGCCTGGAAGTCGAAGGCCAGTGGTCGCCGATCGACAACCTGGTGCTGTCGGCCAGCTACGCCTATCTCCACACCGAGATCACCAAGGGCTGCTGCTTCGTCGACACCACCGACCCCAGGGCCCTGCAAGCGGGCGCCCGCCCGGTTGGTCCGGTCGCGGTCGGCTCCACGACGATGAACCAGACCCTGGTGGGCAATCAAATGCCGCTGGCGCCTGAGAACAAGTTCAACTTCAACGCCAACTACACCTGGCACTTCGACGCCGGCTCGCTGACCGCCGGCGCCAGCTACACCTATACCGACGACCAGCAGACGACGATCTTCGCGTCGCCGCTGTACACCGCGCCCTCCAACAGCATCACCGACGCCCGGTTGATCTGGAAGGACGGCGAGGACCGCTTCACGGTCATCGGGTTCGTCAAGAACCTGACCGACGAGGTCGCCTATCAGTCCTCGACCCCGACGGTGCCGTCGCCGCAGGTGGGTAACCGCCGGACGGTGAAGCTCAACTTCCCCCGCACCTACGGGCTGGAGCTGCAGTACCGCTTCTAAGCCGCGGCTTTTCCTTCCGCGAAACGACTGGGGCGGCGCCGATTTCGGCGCCGCCCTTTTTCGTGGCTGATCACCTGTCGCGAGCGTGACCGACGCCCAAACGTCGCGGTCAGGCTCAGCTCAGATTGCGTTTGAATAGCGCCAGCAGGCGTTCCCAGTGGCGCTCGCCGGCCAGCTTGTCATAGGCGGCGCGCTGCGGGAAGGCGAAGCCGTGCTGGACCTGAGGGTAGATCTCCACCTCGCCGTTGACCTGGTTGGCGGTGACCGATTGGGCCAGCGCCTCCACCATCTCCAGCGGGGCGTAGGGGTCGATCTCGGCGCAGGCGAAATAGACCTCGCCCTGGACCTTCTGAGCGGCCAGGTGGGGGCTGTCATGCGCGTCAGTGACCAGGGAGACTCCGTAGATCGAGGCCGCCGCCTTGACCTTGTCCGGATAGTAGGCGGCCGCGTTGATCGCGTACTGCCCACTCATGCAGTAGCCCACCGCCCCCATCGGCCCCTTGCTCGCCGCGGCGTCGGTGTCGATGTAGGTCAGCAGGGCGGCGGTATCGGACATGATCAGCCCGATGTTGATGGACGCCATCAGGTCGAACATCTGCTTGCGTTCGTCCTCGGTGGCGAAGCCCGCCAGTTCCAGGACGCCGGCCCGGTAATAGAGGTTGGGCAGCACCACATAGTACCCTGAGCTCGCCAGCCGCCGGGCCATGTCGCGCAGCTCCTCGCGGATGGCCGGGGCGTCCATGTAGAACAGGATCACCGGATGGGGTCCGTTCCGCTCCGGGTGGACGATGAAGGTGGTGGTCGCGCCGTGCGGGGTCGGGATCTCGACGGTCTGTTCGATCATGGCGTCCTCAGGGAACAAGTTGGCAGGCGCGAGCGAGGGAGACTCGCGTGAGCTCCCGGCGCCGGGCGAAAATCTGCATGGCCGCGGACGTGGGATCGCGGGAGTTCTGCCACTCGCCGAGGTCGCGGTAACGGGTCATCAGCAGCAGGCGACGCGCCCCTTCCGACAGGTCCGCCGCGCTCTCATCGGCCAGGAAGAGACCGAATATCCGGGCGTCGAACCGCGCCTCGAAATCGGGCCAGGCCTCACCCGACAGATGCACGAACTCGTCGACCGCCGACCCGTCGATCGTAAACCAGTTGTGGACATAGACACCCCCGGCGAGGGGTGACGCCCCGTCGGCGGGACGGAGGGTCGGGGTCAGGTGATGGGTTTCCTGCGCCACCAGGCCCGGCATGGTCGCCACCGCCTCGGCTCCCTGCCCCTCAGGGAAGAGAACCAGGGCGGTGTTGGATGCAAATCCCAGGATGGGCGAGAAGAGGCCCGTCACCTCGACATCGAGGCGGGCCTCAAGATGTTCGGCCAGCACCTTATGCGCCGTACGTTCACGCCCTAGGGTCAGGACATAGTATTCGTAGGCCAAGGCGTTCTCCTCAGAAGTTCACGCGGGCGCTGATGGCGCCGTCCACCAACATGTTGATGCCGGTGGTGAAGGCCGAGCGCGGGCTGGCCAGGAAGACGGTGGCCGCGGCAACCTCCTCCGGGGTCGCCATGCGGCCGGTGGGGTTGCGCTTGATCATCTGGTCGAAGAAGGCCGGCATGCCCGCCTTCACATTGCCCCAGACACCGCCCTCGAAGAACACCGTGCCCGGCGAGACGACATTGCAGCGGACGTGCTTGGCGGCGCCCTCCTTGGCCAGGCCCTTGGCGTAGTGAATCTGGGCGGCCTTCATGGCGCCATAGGCCGAGGCGCTCGAGGCTTCGGCCGCGGAGACCGACGAGGTGATGACCATGCAGGCGTCGCCCTTGTCCTCGGCGGCCCTTTCCAGGAACGGCTTGGCGGCCTCGAAGGCGTTGACGGCCCCCATCAGGTCGATGTCGAACATCGCCTTCCAGTCGGCTTCCTTGGCGCCCTGAACCAGCGCGCTGGCGTTGGAGACCAGGATGTCGATGCCACCCAGGGTCTCACCGGCCTTGGTGACAAAGGCCTTCAGGGCCGGGCCGTCGGCGATGTCGACGACGTCACCCCAGGCGTTGACGCCCCTGGCCTTCAGGGCCGCGACGGTCTCGGCCACCTGGTCGGCGTTGCGGGCGCAGATGGCGACATTGGCGCCCTCCTCGGCGAACAGGTCGGCGATCGCCCGGCCGATACCCCGCGTCGCGCCGGTGACCACCGCCGTCTTGCCCTTGAGTTGCAGATCCATGGTCGTCTCCCGTTTTGGTTTGTTGCAGCCTTTCTAGCGCGGGCGGCGCGGGTCGCGAGGTCTTTCTGATCTTAGCGTTCAAGTGATTGACGCCCCTGCGGCGCCCGGACCAAGAAGGGTGATGCTCGATCAGTTCGACGCCCGCCTCGACGCCGATTTCGCCCCGGTCGATCCCGCGCGCTTGATCGCGGCGCTCGCGCCCCTGCTGCCGCCCGAGAACCTGAAGACGGAGCTTGAGGCCCTGCGGCCCTACGAGACCGACGGCCTGGCCGCCTATCGGTCCCTGCCTGCCGTCGTGGCCCTGCCGGAAACGGTGGCGCAGGTGCAGGCGATCCTGCGGGTCTGTTCCGAACTCGGCGTGCCCGTGGTGGCGCGCGGCGCGGGCACCGGGCTGTCCGGCGGCGCCCTGCCCTATCCCGGCTGCGTGCTGCTGAGCCTGGCCAAGTTCAGCAAGATCCTGAGTATCGACGCCCAGGCGCGGACCGCGCGGGTCCAACCCGGCGTGCGTAACCTGGCCATTTCTGAAGCCGTGGCGCACCTGGGCCTGTTCTACGCCCCGGACCCCTCCTCCCAGATCGCCTGCTCCATCGGCGGCAATGTCGCGGAGAACGCCGGCGGGGTGCACTGCCTGAAGTACGGCCTGACGGTGCACAACCTGCTGAAGCTGGAGATGGTGACCCTGGAGGGCGAGGTGCTGCACCTGGGTTCCGACGCCTATGACGCGCCGGGCTTCGACCTGATGGCTCTGATGACCGGGTCGGAGGGCCTGCTGGGGGTCGTCACCGAAATCACTGTCAAGCTGACGCCCCTGCCCGAGACCACCCAGGTGTTGCTGGCCGCCTTCGACGATGTGGCCGTCGCCGCCCAGGCCGTGGCCGAGATCATGGCCGAGGGCATCGTCCCGGCGGGACTTGAGATGATGGACGGCCCGGCCCTGCGGGCGGCGGAAGACTTCGCCCTGGCGGGTTATCCCAAGGACGCCGCGGCCATCCTGTTGTGCGAACTGGACGGCGCGGGTCCCGACGTGGCCGAGGAGATCGCCCGGGTGTCGGCCCTGCTCTCGGCCTGCGGGGCCACCGAGGTGCGGCAGGCCCGCGACGAGGATGAACGCAAGCGGTTCTGGGCCGGGCGCAAGGGCGCCTTCCCCGCCGTGGGGCGGATCGCGCCGGACTATTACTGCATGGACGGCACGATCCCCCGCCGCGCCCTGCCCAATGTGTTGACCGAGATCACCCGGCTGTCGGTCGTCCACGGCCTGGCGGTGGCCAATGTATTCCACGCCGGAGACGGCAACCTGCACCCTCTGATCCTCTATGACGCGGCCAAGGACGGCGACCAGGAGGCGGCCGAGGCGCTCGGCGGGGCGATCCTGGAGCTCTGCGTCTCGGTGGGCGGCACCATCACCGGCGAGCACGGGGTGGGGCGCGAGAAGATCAACCAGATGTGCGTCCAGTTCAGCACCGCAGAGATCGACGCCTTCCACGCCCTGAAGGCCGCCTTCGATCCCAGGGGCCTGCTCAATCCCGGCAAGGCGATCCCGACCCTCGCCCGCTGCGCCGAGTTCGGCGGGATGCACATCCATCACGGGGAACTGCCGTTTGCGCACCTCCCCCGGTTCTGACCTCACGCAGGCCCTGGCCGAGCGCGTCCGCGCCGGGAGTCCGTTGCGCCTTGAGGGCGGCGGGACGCGGGCCTTCTATGGCCGGAGGGTCGAGGGCGAGACCCTGTCGCTGGCCGGCCATCGCGGCGTGGTGGACTACGACCCCAGCGAACTGGTGATCACCGCGCGAGCGGGCACGCCAGTGGCGGAGATCGAGGCCCTGTTGGCGGGTGAGAGCCAGATGCTGGCCTTCGAACCGCCGGTGTTCGGGCAGGCGAGCACCCTGGGGGGCGCGGTGGCCTCTGGCATGTCGGGGCCGCGCCGGCCCTTCGTCGGTCCGCTGCGGGATTACGTTCTGGGCGCCCGGCTGATGACCCCACGGGGCGAGGTTCTGCGGTTCGGCGGCACGGTGTTCAAGAACGTCGCCGGCTTCGACGCCTTCCGGTTGATGGCCGGGTCGCTCGGCTGTTTCGGGCCGATCCTGGAGGTCTCCCTGCGGGTCACGCCTCGGCCACGCGTGGAACTGGCCCTGGTCTTCGAGATGGAGAGCGACGCCGCCCAGACCTGGATGAGCGGTTTGATGGGCCGCCCCCTGCCGCTGTCGGGCGCCTTCCACGACGGATCGCGCCTGCACCTGCGGCTCTCGGGCGGCGAGGCCGGAGTGGCCGCGACCAAGGCCGAACTGGGCGGGGAGGACGAGCCTCTGGCGACCTGGGACGCCATCCGTCACATGACCCATCCGGTGTTCGAGGCGCCGGTGCTGTGGCGCGTCTCCCTGCCGCCCACAGGCCCGGCTGACAGCTTCGAGGCCACGCCCTGGGACTGGGCCGGCGGCCAGCGCTGGCTTGCCGCCGACACCGTCGAACTGGATGTCTGGGAGCGGGCCGCACGGCTGGGCGGCCACGCCACCCTGTTCAAGGGTGAGGCGCCGAACGGCGAGGTTTTCCAACCGCTTGCCTCCGCTGTCTTCAACCTGCACCGGAGGGTCAAGGCGGCGCTGGACCCGGCGGGGATTTTCAATCCTGGCCGAATGCACGAGGGGCTCTAGATGAAGACCGTCATCCAGGGACCGTTGGCCGGGACCACCGGCGCCGACATCGCCGCCCAGGCCCTGCGCGCCTGCGTCCACTGCGGCATGTGCAACGCCACCTGCCCCACCTACCAGATCACCGGCGATGAGCTGGATGGCCCCCGCGGCCGCATCTATCTGCTGAAACAGGCGCTCGAAGGCCAGCCGGTCAGCCAAACGACCCTGAAGCACCTCGATCGCTGCCTGAGCTGCCGGGCCTGCGAGACCACCTGCCCCTCCGGCGTCCAGTACCACCGGCTCTACGACATCGGCCGCGAAGCGGTGGTGGACCAGGTCGGCCGCCCCTGGACCGAGCGCCTCACGCGGACAGTGATCCGCCGGGTGACCCGCTCCGCGGCCCTGCTGGGCGCGGCGTTGACCGTGGGCCACCTCGTCCGCCCGCTGCTGCCCAAGGCTCTGCAGGCCAAGGTCACGCCGCGCGTCGACGCCGGCCCGCGCCCCACGACCCACCATGCCCGCCGGATGCTGATGCTCACCGGCTGCGCCCAAGCGGCGGCGGCCCCGCACTTCAACACCGTCACCGCCCGCATCTTCGACCGGCTGGGAGTGAGCCTGGTGGAGGCGCCCCGCGCCGGCTGCTGCGGGGCGGTGAGCTTCCACCTCGATGCGCCGCACGAGGCCGCCGACGCCGCGCGGGCCAATATCGACGCCTGGTGGCCCGACATCGAGGCGGGCGCGGAGGCCGTGGTGGTCAATTCCAGCGGCTGCGCGGCCTTCATCAAGGACTATCCCGACGTCCTGCGGGACGACCCGGCCTATGCGGAGAAGGCCCGGGTGGTGGCCTCGCTGGTGCGCGACCCGATCCAGCTGCTTTCAGTCGCCAACCTCGCCGCACGCCGCGCGCCTGCAAAACCTCGCATTGCGGTCCACGAGCCCTGCACCCTGCAGCACGGCCTGCGCCTGACGGGCCGTATCGGGACCCTGCTGCGCAGCCTGGGTTACGAGCCCCAGCCGGTGGCTGACGCCCACATCTGCTGCGGCTCGGCCGGCGCCTATTCGCTGCTGCAGCCGGAGATGTCGGGCAGGCTGAAAGCCGCCAAGCTAAGCGCCCTCAACGCCCACCAGCCGGCCGCCATCTACACCGCCAACATCGGCTGCTGGATGCACCTGGCGCCGGAGTCCACCGCGCCCGTCCGCCATTGGCTCGAGGCGGTCGACGAGGTCACCCGGCCCTAGGCAGGCCGTTGACAGCCTGCCGCCACGGCAGTCTCATGTCGCCATAAGCGGGCGGGCTCGACCACGTCGGCGCAAAGACATTTAGGGAAACGACCATGGCTGATTTTGGCGGCGCCGATCTCGACGCCTTCCGCACCGAAGCCCGCGCGTGGCTGGCGGAGAACTTCCCCGCATCCTTGAAGAACCGCAGCGACATCGCCGCCGCCGAGGCGCCGGTGGCTGTCGAGGGCGACTACAAGCTCTGGAAGGAGCGCATGGGCGCCAAGGGCTGGGGCGTTCCCACCTGGCCGTCGGAGTATGGCGGCGGGGGCCTGAACAGCTCAGAGGCCCGCGTACTGCGCGAGGAGATGGCCGCCGTCGGCGCCTGGAACCCTATCGGCGGCATGGGGGTGATGATGTTCGGCCCCACCCTGTTGGAATACGGCACCGAGGAACAGAAGCAGCGACACATCCCGCCGATCGTCCGCGGCGAGCTGCGCTGGTGCCAGGGCTATTCCGAGCCGGGGTCTGGTTCGGACCTCGCGAGTCTGCAGACCAAAGCTCAGGATAAGGGTGATCATTTCCTCGTAAATGGTTCAAAAATATGGACTTCTGGAGCGCAATATGCCGACTGGTGCTTCTGCCTGACGCGGACCGATCCCAGCAAGAAGCATGAGGGGATCAGCTTCCTGCTCATCGACATGAAGACGCCCGGCGTGGAGCCGCGGCCGATCCTGCTGATCTCCGGGTCCTCGCCCTTCTGCGAGACCTTCTTCACCGACGTGAAGGTGCCCAAGGAGAACCTGGTGGGGCCGCTGAACGGCGGTTGGACCGTGGGCAAGCGGCTGCTGCAGCACGAGCGCAACGGTCTGTCGGGCGGTGGCGGGGCGCCGGCGCGGAGCAATCCGGCGACGCTGCGGGAGATCGCCAAGGCGTACATCGGCGTGGACGACAGCGGCCGGCTGGCCGACCGCGACTTCCGCACCCGCCTGATCGAGCAGGACATGAACGCCCGCGCCTACCAGCTCACCAACGCCCGAGTGGCCCTGGAGGCGCGCAACCAGAGCGGCCCCAGCGCGGCCACCTCGATCATGAAGAACGCTTCGTCGAGCATCAATGTGAACCACGCCGAGATGGTGGTGGAGGCCATGGGCTATAACGGCCTGGCCTGGGCCGGCGACGAGTTCAGCGCCGACGAACTGGCCGCCGCGCGGGCCTTCCTGCGGGTGAAGTCCGGGACCATCGCGGGCGGCTCCTATGAGATCCAGAACAACATCATTTCCAAGCGGATCCTGGGTCTGCCCGACACCAACATCCACACCTACTGATTGACCGCCACAGGCCCCGCCGCTAAGGCGGGGCCATGGCCACCTCGACCGCCACTGTTGCAATGACCGACCTGCGGAGCGTGCTGAACGCCCGCGGCGGCCGAGGTCTGCGCGTCTTCGGATAGACTGCGGGATCAGGCTTGAGCCGTTCCCGGGCGCTCCGGGGACGTGAAACCACCGCCTGACATTCCCAAAACCTATCTAGAGGAGCCGCTGTGCTTTCCCTCTACCAATCCAATGGGTTGGTCCACTGGACCGACCGTGAGATTCGCCTGCGCGACATGATGCAGGCCCACTTCGCCGCCGAGGTCGCAGCCTTCCTGACGACCGCCAATCCCGCCTGGGACATCCGCCGGGTGGAGGCGCCGCAGCTGACGCCCCGCGAACTGGTGTCTGAGGCCTACGGCCCCGAGGACATCTTCTTCGTCGAGCGCCTGGGCGAGCATAACGCCCAGCTGGTCCTGCGCCCGGAGACCACGCCCTCGACCTACGCCTACATGCAGCATCTGCTGAACAGCCACGCCAAGGTGCGCATGCCTCTGTGTGTCTGGCAGTCGGGCAAGTCGTTCCGCCGCGAGCAGGACCAGGTGAGCAAGCACATGCGGCTCAAGGAGTTCTGGCAGATGGAGTTCCAGTGCGCGTACACGATCGACACCGCCAACGACTACCACGCCGCCAGCCTGGAACCGGTTCGCCGCATGATCGAGGCCATGGTGCGGCTGCCCACGCGGCTCGTGCCCTCCGACCGGCTGCCGGCCTATTCCCAGGTGACGATGGATGTGGAGGTGGACAACGGCGACAAGTGGATGGAGGTCTGCTCCATCTCCCGGCGCACCGACTTCCCGCAGGCCGCCCGCTTCGCCACCAAGGGCGGTGAGACCCGCGAGGTGGGCGTGCTGGTGCTGGAGATCGCCATCGGCCTGGACCGTTGCGTCTACAACTGGGGCGTCGCCGACGCACGGTAGGTCCCTGCCCTGGCCGGTTCGCCGGCCAGGGAAAAAGGCGCCCTGACTTACCCGACGTCAGTCCTGACAAGGCGTCCAGGTTGGCTCATGGTCCGTATAACGGAGCGCGCCCGCGGAGAGCGCCGCCCTTGCGGAGGACGACGTCATGGCCATCTCACATCCGGCGATCTGGGGCGCGGCCCTGGCGGCTGTCCTGCTCGGCGCCGCCGCCGAGGCCAAGACCCTCACGGTCAGTCCAGGCCCCGACGCCCAGGAACGAGTGCAGACCGCCCTCCTCGACGCCAAGCCGGGGGATGTGGTGTCCCTGGAAGCCGGCACATTCGCCTTCACGGACGGCCTGTCCCTCGACATCGACAACGTCACCGTGACCGGTGCGGGCCAGGGCAAGACCGTGCTCTCCTTCGCCGGGCAGAAGGGCGCGGGCGAGGGCCTGCTGATCACCTCCGACGGCGTCACCGTCCGCGACCTGACGATGCAGGACAGCAAGGGCGACGGCATCAAGTCCAAGGGCGCCGACCGCATCAGCTTCGTGGCCCTGACCGTGGAATGGACCGGCGGCCCCAAGGAAACCAACGGCGCCTATGGCGTCTATCCGGTGTCGTCGACCAATGTGCTGATCGACAAGGTGACGGTGCGCGGGGCCTCCGACGCCGGGATCTATGTCGGCCAGTCGAAGAACATCATCGTGCGCAACAGCCGGGCGGAGTTCAACGTCGCCGGGATCGAGATCGAGAACTCCACCGACGCCGACGTGTTCGACAATGTCGCCACCCACAATACCGGCGGCATCCTGGTGTTCGACCTGCCCGGCCTGCCGGTGATGGGCGGGCATTCCACCCGCATCTTCCGCAATCAGGTGGTGGACAACGACACCCCGAACTTCGCGCCCAAGGGCAATATCGTCGCCAATGTGCCGATGGGGGTCGGGGTCATGCTGATGGCCAATCGGGACGTCCACGTCTTCGAAAACGAGATTTCGGGCAACCAGACCAGCGCGGTCATGCTGGTGAGCTACAGCCGCGCCTTCGACGACAAGGCCTACAACCCCCTGCCCCGCGACATCGTGGTGCGCGACAACAGGATCGGCCGCAACGGCTGGCTGCCCAGCCTGCCCGGCGGCAAGATGCTGGCCCAGGCCATGGGCGGCGCCGTGCCCCCGGTCCTGTGGGACGGGATCACCAGCTATCCCGGCATCGAGGGGCCGGCTCCGCGGCTCTACGTGAAGGACGGTCCGGTGCTGAACCTGAACCTGGCCAAGCCCGGCGAGGTGGAAGGCGCCAAGCCGACGGTGACCGCGACCCTCGGAACACCCGGCCTGCCGGAACGGGCCGCCGTGGTGCTGCCCGGGAGCCAGGACAAGCCTGCCTCATGAGGCGGCTGGCCGCAGTCCTGGCGGCGCTCCTGTCGCTGGGCGCGGCGCCCAAGCCCGCGCCTGTGTCGCTGGACGAACTGTTGGCCGAGACCCCCGCGCCGACCCTGGATGCCTATGGACTGTTCACCGACGCCGGCGCGCGGACGCCCAATGCCGGCCTGACGCCCTATGCCCTGAACACGCCGCTGTTCACCGACTATGCCGAGAAGTCGCGCTTCGTCTTCCTGCCGCCGGGGACCCGAGCGACCTATACGCCCACCGGCGCCTTCGCCTTCCCCGTGGGCGCGACCCTGGTGAAGACCTTCGCCTATCCGGCCGACCTGCGACGCCCCAAGGCGCCGCTGCGCTTCATCGAGACCCGCCTGCTGATCCACAAGCCGCAGGGCTGGGTGGCCCTGACCTATGTCTGGAACACCGAGCAGACCAAGGCTGTGCTGAAACGCGCCGGCGCGCGGGTTCCGGTCGCCGTGATCGACCGGCGCGGCCAGCCCCTGACCATCGACTATGCCGTCCCCAACACCAACCAGTGCAAGGAGTGCCATTCGCTGTCGGGCGAGCTGGCGCCCATCGGCCCCAAGGCGCGCAACCTCAATGGCGACCTGGCCTATGGTGGGAAGCGGGAAAATCAACTGGCCCATTGGACCCGGACCGGCCTGCTGGTCGGTGCGCCCGCCCCAAGGGCGGCCCCCCGCACCGCCGTCTGGAACGATGCGCGCGAGCCCCTGGCCGACCGCGCGCGGGCCTATCTCGACGGCAATTGCGGCCACTGCCACAACCCCCAGGGCATGGCGAGCAATTCGGGTCTGTTCCTGCACCTGGAGGAGACCGACCCCGCCAACCAGGGCATTCGCCGCCGACCGGTGGCGGCCGGGCGCGGCTCCGGCGGGCTGGAATTCGACATCGACCCCGGCAGCCCCGAAACCTCGATCCTGCTGCACCGGATGAACTCGGTGGAGCCCGGGGTGATGATGCCGGAACTCAGCCGCACCCTGGTGGATGAGGAAGGCGTCGCCCTGATCGCCAACTATCTGCGGAGCCTTCCGGCGACGCGTTGACAGCAAACCAACCGACGCCTCTTGTCGCTTCAACGGCGACGACCAAGAAGAGCGCCACGAGAGGAAAGAACGAGATGGTCTATATCCTGGGCGGCTGGCAGAGCGACTTCTCCAAGAACTGGGCGCGCCAGCAGATGGACTTCGCCGACGCCTTCGCCGAGGTGGTGGGCGAGGGCCTGGCCGCCGTCGACCTCGAGCCCAAGGACATCGACACCGGCCACGTCGGCAACTTCGTCGGCGACCTGTTCGCGGGGCAAGGCCTGCTGGGCGGGTTCTTCGGCCTGGTGCATCCCGATTTCGACGGCATGCCCACCTCCCGCCACGAGGCGGCTTGCGCCTCGGGCAGCGTGGCGATCCTGGCGGCCACCGCCGAGATCGAGGCCGGACGCTACGACACCGCCTGCGCGGTGGGTCTAGAGATGATGCGCAACGTCTCGGGCCAGCAGGCCGCCCAGAACCTGGGCGCCGCGGCCTGGGCCGGGCACGAGTTCCAGGACGCCACCTATCTGTGGCCCAAGGCCTTCTCCGACCTCGGCGAGGAATACGACCGTCGCTGGGGCCTGAAGTACGAGCACCTGATGCGGATCGCGGAGATCAACTTCGCCAACGGCCGCAAGAACCCCAACGCCCAGACCCGCCAGTGGGCCTTCAACGACAAGAGCTTCACCAACGACGACGAGGCCAATCCGGTCGTCGAGGGGATGATCCGCAAGAACGATTGCGGCCAGGTGACCGACGGCTCGGCCGTGGTGTTCCTGGCGTCGGAGAAGGCCGCCAAAGCCTATGCCGACAAGCGCGGCCTGCCCCTGGAAAGCCTGCCGCAGATCAAGGGCTGGGGCCACCGCTCCGCCCCCATCAGCTATGACCGCAAGGTCCGCGCCAGCGCCGGCGGCCCCTATGTCTTCCCGCAGGTGAAGCGGGCCATCGACGAGGCCCGCGCCCGGGCCGGGATCGACGACCTGAGCCAGATCCACGCCGTCGAGACCCACGACTGCTTCACCACCACCGAATACATGGCCATCGAGCATCTGGGCCTGACCGCGCCCGGCGAGGCCTGGAAGGCGGTGGAGGACGGCACCATCGAGATCGGCGGCCGACTGCCTATCAACCCCTCCGGCGGCCTGATCGGCGGCGGCCACCCGGTGGGCGCCACCGGGGTTCGCATGACGCTGGACGCCTACAAGCAGGTGACCGGCAAGGCGGGCGACTATCAGGTGGAAGGCGCCAAGACCGTCCAGACCCTGAACATCGGCGGCTCCACCACCACCACGGTCAGCCTGGTGGTGGGCCTGTGAGCGCCAAGCTCGAGGCGATGAAGGCCCTGATCGCCGCCTGGTCCAAGGGCGACGTGGACGGGGCGCTCGCCCACATGCATGAGGGCATCGTCTGGCACTACGCCGCCAGCGTCGCCCCGCCGCTGAAGGGCAAGATCAAGGCCCGCAAGTTCCTGGAGAACTTCAAGAGCCAGATCAGCGAGGTGCGCTGGCGCATCTTCGACTACGCCGAGAACGGCGACCGGCTGTTCGTGGAAGGGGTCGATGAATACCTCTCCAAGGACGGCGGGCTGGTGGCCGCGCCCTATGCCGGGGTGATCGAGTTCAGCGGCGACCTGATCATCGGCTGGCGTGACTATGTCGACATGGGGGTCATGGAGTCGCAGAAGGCGGGCGAGCCGCGCAAGGCCTGGGTGGACGCCCTGATCGACCGGGTGGCCCTGTGAGCCACGCCCCGGAGATCCAGGCCCCGCTGGACAAGCAGGCGATCACCGAGGTCCTGGCCAGCTACTGCCGCGCCGTGGACCGCGCCGACCTGCCCTTGCTGAAGGCCTGCTATCACGACGACGCCACCGAGGATCACGGCGGCACGTTCAGCGGGTCGGCCACCGCCTATATAGAGAGTATCGCGCCGATCCTGCCGCGTGGTGGGGTGATGACCCACACCACCACCAATGTCCTGATCGCCCTCGATGGCGACAACGCCGACGTCGAGAGCCATATCCTGGCCTTCGCGCGGCTGAAGAAGGACGGCGAGAAGTTCGACACCCTGACCCTGGCCCGCGCCGTCGACCGGTTCGAGAAGCGCGACGGGATCTGGCGCATCGCCGCGCGCCGCATGGTCTGGGAGTGGAACCACGAGATGCCCATGGCCGAGACCTGGGGGCGGGGAATCATCGCGCCCGACGCCACGGTGCTGGTGCGGGGCCGCAAGACGCCTGACGACCTGATCTACGCGGGCTAGGACGATGGAGCTCAAGGACAGCGTCGCCCTGGTCACCGGCGGCAATCGCGGCATCGGCGAGGCCTTCGTGCGCGCCCTGCTGGCGGCCGGCGCGGCCAAGGTCTATGTCGGCGTCCGCGACATCGCCAGCGCCGCTCACCTGGCGGCCGAGGCGCCGGGCCGCGCCGTGCCCATCGAACTGGACGTCACCAAGCCGGACCAGATCGCGGCGGCCGCGACGGCCTGCGGCGATGTCCAGGTCCTGATCAACAATGCCGGAGCCTTCCACAACCAGACCCTGATGACCGCGCCAGACCTCACCGCCGCCCGCGACGAGATGGAGGTCAACTATTTCGGCCCCCTCACCCTGGCGCGGGCCTTCGCGCCGACCCTGGCGAAGAACGGCGGCGGCGCGATCTGCAACGTGCTGTCGTCGGGCGGCATGGTGGCCGTGCCGGCCATGGGCGGTTACAGCCCGTCGAAGTTCGCGGGCCGCGCCGCGGCCACCTGCATCCGCGCCGAGCTGGCCGGCCAGGGGACCACCGTCACCGCCCTGATCGTCGGCTCGGTGGACACCCGCATGGCCGCCCACGTGGCCGGCGCCAAGGAAGACCCCGCCGACATCGCCAAGGCGGGGCTTAACGCCATCCGTCGGGGCATCGACGAACTGGACACCGACCGCATGGCCATCGAGGTGCGCGCGTCGCTCGCCCGCGACCCCAAGGCCCTGGAACGCAGCATGGCCAAGATGCTCACCGCCACCCACGTCACCACCGGACGCTGACACCCATGGAAATCGCCCAACTCCTGCTGCTGAACGCCGGGGTCTCAATCGCCCTGTTCATCGGGCTGTGGCTCTATTCGATCCGCATCCAGGACCCGAGCTTCATCGACAGCTGGTGGCCGCTGGGCATGGTGGTGATGGCCTGGACCAGCTACGGCATCACCGGCGGCCGCGGGCCCCACGCGGCCCTGCTGACCGGGCTCTGCGCCATCTGGGGTCTGCGGCTGGGCCTCTATCTGCTGTGGCGCTGGCGCAAGCACGGCGCCGACCGCCGCTACGCCACCATGATGGGCAAGGCCAAGCTGGAGCGTGGCTGGGGCTATCCCAAGGCCTCCCTGCTGCTGGTCTTCGCCTTGCAGATGCCGTTGCAGTTCGTGGTCTGCCTGCCGGTGCAACTGGGCCAGATCCACGCCACCACCGACCTGGGGCCGATCGCCTGGGCGGGCGTGGCCCTGGCCGTCATCGGCATCGCCTTCGAGAGCCTCGGCGACTGGCAGCTGGTGCGGTTCAAGGCCGACCCCGCCAACAACGGCAAGGTTCTGGACACCGGCCTATGGCGCTACACCCGCCACCCCAACTATTTCGGCGACTGCTGCGCCTGGTGGGGCCTCTGGCTGATCGCCGCCGACACCGGCCTGATCGGCGCGCTGACCGTCGTCGGCCCGATCCTGATCACCTTCCTGCTCACCAAGTGGAGCGGGGTGCCCACGGTGGAAGGCCGCATGCGCCGCAAGCGGCCCGACTATGAGGCCTATGTGGCGCGCACCTCGGGCTTCATCCCCATGCCGCCGAAGAAGGTGGTGACGAGCTAGGCGCCGAGCATGTCCCGCGGCGCCCACACAGCGTGGGTGCCGCTGCACAGCTTGTGCGGCAGCCGGATGCGGCAGACGGGGCCGGCGGCGATGTCTTTGGCGTCCAGCAGGATGCACTCAGAGGTCCCGGCGTTCTCGTCGGTGAGGAAGCTCACCAGATAGCCGTCGTCCTCGTCCACGGCGCCGACGCGCGGGCAGAAGGGGGCCTCGCTGGCATAGACGCCCTGCGGCAGGATGAACTCGCTGCTTTCGCCCGTCTCCAGGTCGTGCTTCACGAAGCCCCGGAACAGGAACCAGCCCACCTCGGCCACCGTGGAATAGGCGTAGCGGTACTTCCGCCCGGCATAGCGGGCGTTGATCATGCCGAATTCCAGGATGCGGTCGTCCAGGTGGCCCTCGGTGGTCTCGCCGGTCTTCAGGTTGAAGCGCCAGCGGTGCAGCTTGGGTTTGAAGCTGTACTCGTCGAGATAGGCCATCATGTGCTCGAAGCCAGGGGGCGCTTCGGCGTTGGGTTGCGGCGTGGGGTCTTCCTGGAAGTAGCCGTCCAGCACGATCTCATCGCCCTCCTCATAGGCGTTCAGCCAGTGCAGGACATAGGTGGGCGCGGCTTCGAACCAGCGGATGTCGCCGCCGTGGCGCGGGACGATGGCGAAACGCGAGGGGATGCCCTCGTGCAGGCGCACCGCATGGATGTTTCGCTCCAGCAGTTTGGCGTCCCAGAACACCGGCAGGTCGTTGAGGATCGAATAGTTGGTGGTGAAGGCCATGTCATGCGGCAGGCGCGGGCCCGGCAGGGGGATGGGGATATAGGTCTTCAGCCGGTTGTCGGGGCCGACCACGCCATAGTGCATGTAGGGCGCGTGCTTGGAGTAGTTGAAGAACATCAGCTCGCCGGTGGCTTCATCCACCTTCGGGTGGGCGCTTATGCCGTCGATGGGCACCCAGCTCTCCAACCCCTCCTGCTCCAGGGTCAGGGGATCGAGGCGGTAGCCCTCCCCGCACTGGTAGAAGGTCGAGAGCGCCTTGCCGGCGTGGACCACGACATCGGTGGAGGACGAGTCCTTCAGCGAACCATGCGCACCCCAGCCCGGCCGCTTGGCCAGTTGGACCGGATCGGCCAGGCCGCCCCACAGCGAACCCGCCGCCTCCTGCTCGGCCTCGAAGCCGCGGGTGCGGACGAAGCGGTTACGGTAGCTGGCCTGGCCGTTCCTGAAATCGATCTGGTGGATCATCCCGTCGCCGTCGAAGGGATGGAAGCGTCCCAGCGGCTGCTGCACCTGGTTCTCGGTGTTGCGCAGATAGACGCCGTCCAGGTCGGTGGGGATGGCCCCGGAGATCACCTCCAGGTCGCTGGCGTTGACCTCCTCGTGCAGCGGCGTCCAGGCCCCGTTGAGATAGGGGTGGTTGCTGGGCAGCAGCGACGTGACGACGGGAGCAAGCCGTTCGACCTTCATGGATAGGCGTCCTCGGTTGGCGGCCTTTCTGAGACGAGGCCATGGGCTCACCCTAGCCCCGCGCACGCGGGCGCGCGAGGGCGCCGTGGCGGCAACTTGCGTGCGGGCGTTGGAGGGCGGAAGCTCATGCCATGCTTACCGAAATCGACCGCGTCCTGCTGGCCACTCCCGACGCCGAGGCTACCGCCGCCAGGTGGAAAACCCTGCTGGGGGCGCAAGAGGTGTCTCGCGACGCCCTGCCCGGCCTGGCGGCCCGGCGCCTGACCCTGCGACTGGGCACCTCAGACATCGAGCTGCTGGAACCAGACGGGACCGGCGCGGTGGAAACCGCCCTGAAGCGACGGGGCCGGGCGCACATGTTCGCCGCCGGCGCAGCCTCCCCCGATCCCGGCCAGGTGGCGGAGACGGCGCGAGCGCAGGGGGCGGCGCATCGAGCCGAGGACGGGCGTCACTACCTGACCCTGACCATCGAGAACGCGCCTATCGCCTTCGTGATCTCCGAGCCCGCCGAACGGCAGCCCGCCGGCCTGGTGGACTTCCTCTATGAGGCCACCGTACTGGCCGCCGACCAGGCGGGCGCGGTGAAGCAGATTTCCGACGCCTTCGGCCTGGATCCCGCGACCTTCACCACCATCACCTCCGAGGCCTTCGGCTATACCGGCGTTCTGACCCTGTTCGAGGCGGGCAAGCTGCACCGGTTCGAGGTGATCACCGCCACCGACCCCGACAAGACCCTGGGCCGCTATCAGGCCCGCGAGGGCGCCGGCTTCTATATGGGCTTTGGCGAAGCCTCCGACATGGGCGCCATCGAGCGGGCCTGCGCGGCCAATGGCGCGGGGATCACCGTCGACCGGCCCCAGGCGCGGCCCCCTGCCCTCAATTCCGACCAGCTCTGGCTGCACCCGCCCAGCCTGGGGGGCGTGATGCTGGGGGTGTCGCGGCCGACCATGGCCTGGAACTGGTCGGGGCATCCCGAGCGGGTCGAAAGGATCGACGCATGAGCGAGCCTGTCCTGAAGATCGCCGACGAGGGCCGGGTGCGCATCCTGACCCTGAACCGCCCGGCCCAGCTCAACTCGATGAACGACGCCCTCTATGACGCCTGCGCCGTCGCCCTGATGGACGCCGCCGACGATCCGGGGGTGGCCGTCGTCATCATCACCGGCGAGGGCCGCGCCTTCTGCGCAGGCCAGGACCTGGCCGAGATGGCCGACCGTCCGGTCTATCCCAAGGGCGAGCGCCACGGCTTCGTGCCGTTCATGGAGGCGCTGGAAAGCTTCCCCAAGCCGCTGATCGCCGCGGTGAACGGGCTGGGGGTGGGCATCGGCCTGACCATGCTGCCCTATTGCGACCTGGTGTTCATGGATCCCACCGGCCGCCTCCGGGCGCCCTTCGTCACCCTGGGGGTCACGGCCGAGGCCGGGAGCACCGTGCTGCTGCCGGCCCTGATCGGCTGGGCCAACACCGCCGAGGTTCTCTATACCGGCCGCTGGGTCGATGCGCCCACCGCCGTGGCCTACGGCCTGGCCCGGGAGGTCAGTGAGCCCGGCAAGGTGCTGGACCGGGCGCGGGAGGCCGCGGCCCTGATCGCCCCCAACCCCATCGTCTCCCTGGTGGCCACCAAGCAGTTGCTGACGGCCGCCAGGTTCGACGCCGTGCGCGCCGCGCGGCTGCGCGAGAGCGCGGTCTTTGACGGATTGGAGGGCGGGCCGGCCAATCTGGAGGCCCTGGCGGCGTTCCGCGAGAAGCGTCCAGCGGACTTTTCGGGCCTCTAGTCCGCCAAAATAAGAAATTTCGCCGGTCGCTGAGAAAAATCGGACCGCCCTCGTGGCGCGACGTGCTTAACAGCCGCGCCCTCGCCGACCAGGTCAGAGTCACGCTGAATCGCCCGCGAGTCATGGGCCGCAGTCCCGCCGCCTCCTTTGACTCTTGTGGCTGTTCGTTATGACTCTTGGTGAATCAAACTTAAGGAACACCCTGAGTATTCCCGCGATTCATGACTCGGAAATCTTCACGTAACGATTCAAGAACCCTGCCCCACTACAAAGGTCACAGAGCAAAAATGCTTGCGGTCACCAAAACGGTGAACGAAACCTAAAAGTGGGGTTTTCTACGATGCCGAATAGCGTCAATACCAACATCGGGGCCATGGTCGCCCTTCAGAACCTGAACCAGACCAACTCCGAGCTGATGACGGTCCAGAACCGCATCAACACCGGCAAAAAGATCGCTTCGGCGAAGGACAACGGCGCCATCTGGGCCATCGCCCAGAACCAACGCGCCACCTCCGGCTCCCTGAACGCCGTCAAGGACTCCCTGCAGCGCTCGCAGTCGACCGTGGACGTCGCCATCGCCGGCGGTGAAGCCGTCTCCGATCTGCTTCTGCAAATGAAGGAAAAGGCCTTGGCCGCCTCCGACACCAGCCTCGACACCGCCTCGCGGACCGCTCTGAGCGATGACTTCACCGCCCTGCGCGACCAGATCGCCAAGTCGGTTTCCAACGCCACCTTCAACGGCGTGAACATGATCAACGCGGGCGGCACCGAAATCGCCGCCCTGGCCAACGATACGGGCAGTTCGAAGATCACCGTCCAGGCGCAGGATCTGTCCCTGGCCGGCCTCGGCCTGGCCACCGCGACGATTTCGACCCAAGCGGCGGCCGACTCGATGATCGCCACCATCGGCACCGCGATCTCCTCGGTTTCGACCGCGCTGTCCAAGCTGGGTACGGGCTCCAAGTCGCTCGGCGCTCACCTGACCTTCGTCAGCAAGCTGCAGGACTCGATCGACGCCGGGGTGGGTAACCTCGTCGACGCCGACCTTGCCAAGGAAAGCGCCCGACTGACCTCCCTGCAGACCAAGCAACAGCTTGGCGTGCAGGCCCTGTCGATCGCCAACAGCTCTTCGTCGGGTCTGCTCAGCCTCTTCCGCTAAGCCCGACCAGACCTCCAGTATGCGTACAGGAAGGGAGGTCCCGCTTGGGGCCTCCCTTTTTGCTGCGCGCGAATGAAAGCGCTTTCACCCTTCCAGTTCCCCGACATCTCGCGTCACACGCCCCAGGGCCGGGCGCGGCTTCAACTGGTGGCCACCCTGGCCCAATTCCCCGGCGCGACCCTGGACGACCAGCTGAAAGGCTTCGTGATTGGGGTGTTGTTCTGCTCCGACCCTGATCAGGTCGAGGACCTCGTCCGTGGACCGGACATCGCCGAACGAGCGGTAGACGTTGTAGAGCGCGGCGTTGTGGTCCTGATCGCGACGGGCCGCATTGCCATCGGCCACCATGATCACCCGCAGGCCCAGAGTGCTGGCGTCGCGAATGGTGGATTCACAGCAAATGTTGCTCAGGGTCCCCGTCACCAGCACGGTGTCGATCCCGCGCGCCTCCAGCAGCGGCGGCAGGGTCGAGCGACCGGGGAAGAAGGCGCTGGTCGCCGACTTCTCGGCCAGGACGTCGCCCTCATGGATCTGGAACTCATGCCAGAGCCGTTCGGAGAGGGTCCCCTCCCCGCCGCTGGCCGCATACATCTTTGCGACCATCTCACCATAGAACTCGGTGGAGGCCCGTGTCGGCGCGCTGTTGGTGGGCAGGACCCAGGCCACCGTTCCCCCCGCAGCGCGCAGGCTATCGGCGATCCGGCTGATGTTGGGGACGATGCCGCGGGTATAGGGAAGCTCGTTCAGGAAGAACGGCACCATGTCGATCACCAACAGGGCCGTCCGCTCCGGAACGATCGCCTCATAGGCATGGCGGCGGCCCCGGCGGTCTTCCTGGCGCGCATACTCCCGCGCCTCGATGCGCCAGTCGTGCAGCAAGGCTTCCATGACGTCCTCCCTTTCGGAAAGGAGGACATGATTCGCGGTCGCGCGAACAGATCACGAACATGGGTTGGGATCGGGTGGGGAACCGCCACAAGGACGGACGAGCGATGGTACCGCCTCTCAGGCTTGAACTGAGGACCTCCGGTTCCACAAACCGGCGCTCTAACCAACTGAGCTAAGGCGGCGCATCGCGAAGGCGTGTTCTAGTCGGGCGCGGCAGCCGGATCAAGCGCGCGCGACAGCACGCCGGCGCGAAATCTCCGGCTTCCCGTCAAGGTCTCGCCGGAGGTGAGCCGGATGGCGAAGTCCCCCGAGGATCTCGTCTCCACCTGGACGACGGCGGCGCGGTTGACCAGGCGCGAACGGTGGATGCGGACGAAGCCGTGGTCTGCGAGCCGTCGCTCCATCTGGGTGAGGGATGCGCGATGAAGGACGCCGACCCCAGGGGTGTGCAACTCCACATAGTTGCCGGCCGCCTCGACCCAGAGGATATCGGCGACGGGCAAGAAAACACGCCGCGCGCCATCTCGCACCTCCAGGACCTCCGGCGCCGTGCTCGAGGCTGGCCGGAGCGCGCGCAACGTCCTCCACAGGGGGTAGAGCCCCACTATGCCGGCATAGATCAGCAGGTCCTTGCGCAGTTCATAGGGCCAGTCCGCCAGCGGCCCGAGCGGATGATAGACGCGCCCGACCGAAGCGTAGACGCCGCTACGCAGCAGACCCATGGCGACAACATGCGCCAGGGAGAAGGTCAGCCCCCCGGCGATGTGGACCACCACCCAGCCGAAGGGCGGCGAGAGGCGCGGCGGGGCCCTGCGGATCAGCCACAGCACACCCGGCAGCAGCCCGGTCAGGACCAGGCCGCTGGACAGTTCCCAGACCGCCGGCTCCCACCAGGGCACGGGCCGACCGAACCGCGCGCGGTCGTGCAGGATGCTGAAGATATCGACGATGATCACACAGCCGGCGGCCAGGACGATCAGCGCCGTGAACAACAGGTCGCCCCGCCGGTCACCCGCCCCTGCCCTGATCGGTTCCTGCATCGTCATGGCGCCAGCATAGCGCAAAGAAAAAGCCCCGGAGGCGAACCTCCGGGGCCAATTCGTTTTTGCAGGGGAGCCCGGAGGCTCAGCCCTTCGGCAGAACCCAACGAAGGGGGATACGAACCGTACCGCCCTCAATCGGGGAGCCGTCCAGGGTCTTCGGCTTCATCCTGAAGAGCTTGGAAGCCTTCAAGGTGGCGTCACCGAAACCGTAGTCGGCCGGATCTTCGGAAACGACCGAACAGCCCTCGAGCGTACCCTTGGACGTGACCGAGCAACTGATTGTCGCGCGGCCTTCGACGTTCATCCGCTGAGCCCTGTCCGGGAAGTACCGGGCCAGATCTTCGGCGTTGGGACGGCGCGACCAGTCAGGGTTGCTGATGACCGACGGACGCGGAGGCGTCACGGGAGCCGGAGCCGGAGGCTTCGGTTCCTCGATCCGCTTCTCGACCGGCGGAACCGGCAGAGGGGGGATCGTCGGCATGTCCGCCGGCACATTCACCGGAGG
>NZ_JBBKVV010000119.1:0-9619 GCF_037968635.1 Phenylobacterium sp. | reverse complement strand
CGTTTCAGACGCTCGGCGTCAAAGGCTTGCCTGAAGGACATGGCGGAGATCCGTTCCGATGGGGCGAGGGTCATCCAACGGACCCTTCGAGTGAAATGGCGACGAGCTTCTGGGCTTCCACGGCGAACTCCATGGGCAGCTCCTGCAGCACGTCCTTGACGAAGCCGTTGACCAGAAGCTGGACGGCCTCCTCCTGCGAGAGGCCCCGCTGCATGGCATAGAACAGCTGGTCTTCGGAGAGCTTGGTGGTGGTGGCCTCGTGCTCGAAGACGCAGCTGCCGTTGCGGGCCTCGATATAGGGCACCGTGTGGGCCGCGCAGGTCTTGCCGATGAGCAAGGAGTCGCACTGGGTGAAGTTGCGCGCGCCCTTGGCCTTGGGGTGGGCCGAGACCAGGCCGCGATAGGTGTTGGAGGACTTGCCGGCGGAGATGCCCTTGGAGATCACGCGCGATCGCGTATTCGCGCCCAGATGGATCATCTTGGTGCCGGTGTCGGCCTGCTGACGGCCGTTGGTGATGGCGATGGAGTAGAACTCGCCCACGGAGCTCTCGCCGCGCAGGACGCAGGAGGGGTACTTCCAGGTGATGGCCGAGCCGGTCTCCACCTGGGTCCAGGACACCTTGGAGCGGTCGCCACGGCAGTCCGCGCGCTTGGTGACGAAGTTGTAGATGCCGCCCTTCCCGGTGACGGGATCGCCGGGATACCAGTTCTGGACGGTGGAATACTTGATCTCCGCGTCGTCCATCAAAACCAGCTCGACGACGGCGGCATGCAGCTGGTTCTCGTCGCGCATGGGGGCCGTGCAGCCCTCCAGATAGGAGACGTAGGCGCCCTTGTCGGCGATGATCAGCGTGCGCTCGAACTGGCCCGAGTTTTCCGCATTGATCCGGAAATAGGTCGACAACTCCATCGGACAGCGAACGCCCGGCGGCACATAGACGAAACTGCCGTCGGAGAAGACCGCGGCGTTCAGGCAGGCGTAGTAGTTGTCGGACACCGGCACGACCGAGCCCAGGTACTTCTTCACCAGCTCGGGATGCTCGCGGATCGCCTCGCTCATGGAGCAGAAGATCACCCCCACCTGGGCCAGTTCCTTCTTGAAGGTGGTGACCACCGAGACGCTGTCGAACACCGCGTCCACGGCATAGCGCGGCGCGCCCTCGACGCCGGCAAGGACGGCCTGTTCCTTCAGGGGGATGCCGAGCTTTTCGTAGACGGCCAGGATCTCGGGATCGACCTCGTCGAGGCTCTTGGGCCCCTTCTTCTCCGAGGGCGCGGCGTAATAGTAGCTGTCCTGATAGTCGATGCGCGGGAAGTTGACCTTGGCCCATTCCGGCTCGTCCATGGCCAACCAGCGCTCAAAGGCGTCCAGCCGCCAGGCCAGCATCCATTCCGGCTCGTTCTTCTTGGCCGAGATGAAGCGCACGATATCGGCGTTCAGCCCCTTGGGCGCGAAGTCCTGGGCGATGTCTGTGGAGAAGCCGTGCTGGTATTTTTCCAGGCTTTCGACGTGATCAATGGTCTGCTTGACGGCGGCCATGACGGGTACTCCTAAGCCGCCGGCGCGCGGCGACGGGCCGCGTGTCGGGAATGAATGTCGCTCCAGGCCGCGACGAAAGCCGCCCAGTCGGTCTCGTTGGTCGCCCAGCCGCCGCTGACCCGGATGGCGCACGAGGCCAGGTCGGTCAGCCCCATCGCAGTGAGGACGTGGCTGGGCTTCACCTTGCCCGACGAACAGGCCGAACCCGCGCTGACCATGACCCCGGCCAGGTCCAGGCCCATGACCTGCAGTTCCGCGCCTTGACCCGGGGCCGCGACGCACAGGGTGTTGGCCAGGCGCGGAAGGCCCTCACCGATCACGACCGCACCCTCGGCGGCCAGACAGGCGGCGGCCAGGTCGCGCCAGGCAGATTGTTGTTCGAAGCCGTCCAGGTCGCGCAGGGCGGCCCGGGCCGCGGCGCCGAAGCCCGCGATGCCGGCCACGTTCTCGGTGCCCGCGCGACGCCCCCGCTCCTGCCCGCCGCCGTGCTGGCGGCGCACGAGGGTGGCGCGGGGGCCGAAGGTGAGCGCGCCCACACCCTGAGGGCCACCGAGCTTGTGCGCCGAGATGACCAGGGTGTCGGCGCCGAGCGCCCGGCTGTCGATGGCGATCTTGCCGGCGGCCTGGATCGCATCAACGTGCAGCCAGCCCTCGGCTTGACGCACCAAGACCGCAGTCTCAGCCACAGGCTGGATGACACCGGTTTCATTGTTGGCCAGCATCAGGGCGACGAAGGGTTTGCCGTCGGCAGGGTCCCAGCTCTCGAGGCGGGCCTTGAGCCAGGCCAGATCGGCGACGCCCTGGGCGGTGACCGGCAGAATCTCAACCGCCAGCCCGCTAGCCCGCGCGGTCTCCAGCACGCTGTCGTGCTCGATGGCGCTGACGATCAGGCGTCTTGATCCCGTGGCCACGGCGCTCTCGATGGCCAATCCATTGGCCTCGGTGCCGCCCCCCGTAAACACCACGGTGGACGCCGGGCCGCCGATCAAGGCGGCGACCTCCTCGCGGGCCTGTTCGACGATGGCCCGGGCGGCGCGACCGGCCGCGTGAACCGAGGATGGGTTGCCAGCGGCTTCGAGCGCACGGGTCATGGCCGCGATCGCTTCAGAGCGAACCGGGGCCGTCGCATTATAGTCGAGATAGACGCCGCTCATGCCGCCTCCCGCGCCGCACCCAGGCGGCCGGTGACGACATCGGCCAGGGTGACCGAGGCCAGGTAACCGTGAATCTGGCGGCCCATCTCCTCCCACAGATCGTGGGTCAGGCAGCGCTCGCCCTTAAGCATGCAGCCCTTGCCCTTGGTGGAGCAGCGGGTGGCGCGCAGGGGTTCGTCCACGGCCATGACGATGTCGGCGATGTTGGTGGTCTCAGCCGTGAGGGCCAGCAGGTAGCCGCCGCCGGGGCCGCGCAGGCTCTTCACCAGACCACGGCGGCGCAGGCGGGCGAAAAGCTGTTCGAGATAGGACAGAGAAATCTGCTGGCGCGCGGCGATCTCCGCCAGCGAGACGGCGCGTTCCCCATCTTCGCCGCAGCCTTGACGGCGCGCCAGATCGGCCATGGCCATCACGGCATATCGGCCTTTGGTGCTGAGGCGCATGGGCGGGCGAAATCCGGTTGCGAATTTTCGAGCGTTTTGAGGGGCCCCTGTGCTAAAGCCGCCGCCTTGCGCGGGGCCATATCCCAGAAGCTCGTCCGTTGAGCGTGATCTAGGAAGACCCAGCGCGTGAGTCAACTATTCGACGTGAGGATGGCATGCCTGAAGTGGTTCTGACCGGCGCGGCCGGGCGCATCGAAGGCCGGTATTCGGCGGGCAAGAGTGAAACGGCGCCGATCGCGCTGATCCTGCACCCGCACCCGCGCGCCGGCGGCCAGATGAACCACCCGGTGGCGGTTCAGCTCTTCCACCTGTTCATGAAGCGCGGCTTCTCGACCCTGCGCTTCAATTTCCGCGGCGTGGGCCGCAGCCAGGGCGAATTCGACAGCGGCATTGGCGAACTGGCCGACGCGGCCACGGCGCTGGACTGGCTGCAGACCACAAACCCGGCGGCCTCACAGTGCTGGGTGGCCGGCTATTCCTTCGGCGCCTGGGTCGGCATGCAACTTCTCATGCGCCGTCCGGAGACCGACGGCTTCATCTCCGTCTCGCCGCCCACCAACATGTACGACTTCAGCTTCCTGGCCCCGTGCCCGGCCTCGGGCCTGATCCTGCACGGCGGCGCGGACACCGTTGTGCCCCCGGTGGAGGTCGAGCGCGTGGTCTCCAAGCTGCGCACCCAGAAGGGCATCGTCATCGACCACGAGGTGATCGAGGGCGCGACCCATTTCTGGGCCGAGAACCTGCCCGACGTCGAACAGCGCGTCGGGACCTATCTCGACAAGCGCATCGAAGCCGACCCGATCTAGAAGGCCTAATAGAGCAGGTGCGGCTGACGCTCGATCAGCCAGGCCTGCTCGTCGGGGACCGTGATCGCGTCAAGGTCGGCGGCGGTGGACGCCGGGTTGTCCACCCATTCCCGCAGCAGCGGTCCGCCGTTGATCACGTCGATAGCCAGCTTGCCGAGCTCGTACTCGTAGGGGAAATCCCGCCACAGCGGGTAGTCGGGATAGAGCCGGCGCACGGCCTTGAAGGCCAGGGCCTGCACCCGCCAGGGCTTGAAGGCCTGATGGTCGTAGGCCGGTCCCTCGGTGTGGATTTGGATCCCGTTACAGAGCTTGCCCACATGCTTGTGGAAGGTCGGCTCGAACCAGCATTCCCGCAGGACGCAACCCTCCAGCCATTGGGGGGCGAAGGTCCGCATCTCGGCCAGTACGGCACGGGCGTCGATGTCCGGGGCGCCGAACAGCTCCAGGGGGCGAGTGGTGCCGCGTCCCTCTGACAGGGTCGCCCCCTCCAGCATCACCGTGCCGGCATAGGCGCGCGCCATCCAGAGGTTGGGGGCGTTTGGGCTGGGATTGACCCAGACTCGGTCACCCAGCGGCCAGCCGTGACCGGGTGCCGCCTCAGGCGCCCAGCCCTCCATCTCGATCACCCGGTATTTCACGTCCAGATCGAAGGTCTTGATGAACCAATGGCCAAGTTCGCCGAGCGTCAGGCCGTGTCGCATGGGCATGGCGCCGGCGCCGACGAAACTCTCCCAGCCGTCTCTCAGGGTCAGGCCTTCCACAGGGCGGCCGGTGGGATTGGGGCGGTCCAGCACCCAGACCTCCTTGCCGTGGGCGGCAGCGGCCTCGAGCATGTACCGAAGCGTGGTGACGAAGGTGTAGATGCGGCAGCCCAGGTCCTGCAGGTCGATCAGCACCACGTCGAAGGTGCTCATCATCTGACCCGTGGGACGGCGCACCTCGCCGTAGAGGCTGAACACCGGTATGCCGAGCACCGGATCATCGAAGTCCGGCGACTCCACCATGTTGTCCTGCTTGTCGCCGCGCAGGCCGTGCTGCGGTCCGAAGGCCGACGAAAGCTGGATGTCCTCGCAGGCGGCCAGGGCGTCCAGCGCGTGGGTCAGGTCCTGAGTCACTGAGGCCGGGTGCGCGACGAGGCCCACACGGCGCCCCTTCAGGGGCGTGCGAAGCGCCGGGTCGGCGAGAAGTCGATCGAGACCAAATTTCATGCGCGCTCTGCTGGCGTGAGGACTTGGGAAAAACCGTCGGCGTGATGGAAGTCCGGCCGACCGGGAGGGTGGGCCAAGGCCCAGTAGGACTTGAGGCCGTTCCTCTGCTCGATCACCGCCGACAGGGCAAGACGCCAGGCAGCGTCGGAATGGAGGCCCGCCAGACCGTCGAGGGCCAGTGTGGCGCCCAGGATGAAGCGCTGATCGTTCGTCTTGGTCGAGATGGCGGGATCGCCGGCCTTCTCGACGGGGGTCATCCCCTCGCGATAACCGCGAAATTCATAGGCCGCCCACTGGGTGGAGGGCGAGTGGTTGAACTCGTAATAGGCCGGCCCACCGGTCTCGCCGATGAAGGCCTCCAGACAGGTGTGTCGCCAGAGTTCATCGACGCGCGCAGCAGGCGCCGGAGACGGCAGGCGGAGAGCCGCGATGTCGCCGATCACGACATAGGTCAGGGCGAGTTTGCCGGGTGCGGGCCAGGCGAGTTCGACCTCGACACCCGCCGCAGCGGCCCCGTGCGAGTCCCCGTGTCGTTGCAAGATAAGCTGCATGCGCCATGCTAATGGCGCCCGCGCGCCGGGGGGTAGAGCAATTCGTGGCGACCGGCCAAAGCTTGACGGCGCGGCGTTCTGACCAGTACCTAGCGCCCATGATCACCCGCGCCGCCCTTGCTGGACGTTATTACCGCCTGCCCTAGAGCAGGTGCGGACCCGATCTCGCGCCACCCGTAACCCGGTCGGCGCCCCTCCTCAGAAATTGACGGTCTCCGGCCCCATGCCTCAGGAGACCTCTCAGATGACCCTCGAAATCCTGGATCGCCGCGTGCTAGAGCCGCACGCGTCCCTAGAAGAGCCCACACCCATGTCCGCCGACCAGCCCCCCTTCAAATCCGACCTGCTGCGCACCATGCAGGCCCGCGGCTACATCCATCAGATCACTCACCCGGTGGAACTGGACGAGGCGGCGACGAAGGGGATCGTCACGGGTTACATCGGCTTCGACGCCACGGCGGCCAGCCTGCATGTGGGCAGCCTGATCCAGATTATGATGCTGCGCCGGCTGCAGCAGGCGGGCCACAAGCCCATCGTGCTGATGGGCGGCGGCACCACCAAGGTCGGCGATCCCACCGACAAGGATCAGTCGCGCCCGCTGCTGACCGAGGCCCAGATCCAGTCGAACATCGACAACATCAAGACGGTGTTCGCCAAGTTCCTGACCTTCGGCGATGGCCCCACCGATGCGGTGATGGTCGACAATGACGAATGGCTTTCGAAGCTGGGCTACGTCCAGTTCCTGCGGGAGTTCGGGGTTCACTTCACGATCAACCGCATGCTCAGCTTCGAGAGCGTCAAGCTGCGGCTGGAGCGCGAACAGCCGATGACCTTCCTCGAATTCAACTACATGCTGATGCAGGCCACAGACTTCCTGGAGCTGGAGCGCAATTTCGGCTGCACGCTGCAGATGGGTGGCTCCGATCAGTGGGGCAACATCCTCAACGGCGTGGAACTTATCCGCCGCGTGGACCAGAAGCCCTCCTTCGGCCTGACCACCCCCCTGCTCTCCACGGCCTCAGGCCAAAAGATGGGCAAGACAGTGGGCGGCGCCGTGTGGCTGAACGCCGACATGCGCAGCCCCTACGAGTACTGGCAGTTCTGGCGCAACACCGAGGATGCCGACGTCGGCCGTTTCCTGCGCCTGTTCACCGACATGCCGCTGGACGAGGTTGAACGCTACGAGGCCATGCAGGGCGCCGACATCAACGAAGCCAAGAAGGTGCTGGCCAACGTCGCCACCACCATGCTGCACGGCGCCGACGCGGCCCAGTCCGCCGCCGAAGCGGCGCGCAAGGCCTTCGAGGAAGGCGCATTGTCCGCCGACCTGCCCACCTTCGAGATCTCGATGACCGACCTCGAGGTCGGGATCGTGCTGGCGGCCCTGGCCACGGACGCCGGGCTCGCGGCCTCCCGCGGCGAAGCGCGCCGCCTGGCCAAGGGCGGCGGCCTGCGGGTCAACGACAAGGCCGAGACCGACGGTGACCGCACGCTCACCGACGCCGACCTGGTGGAAGGCGTCATCAAGCTCTCCGCCGGCAAAAAGAAGATCGTGCTGATCAAGCCGGTCTGATGAACTGTGTGGGCGGCGGCCTCCCCGTCGCCCACCTCTTGCAGGAGTTGACCATGACCGATGTGACCGAAGGCGCCGTCGCTCCCGAATTTGAACTGGCGGGCGCGAGCGGTCCGATGCGGCTGACCGACTTCCAAGGCAAGGGCGTGGTGCTCTATTTCTACCCGAAAGACGACACCACGGGCTGCACGAAAGAGGCTCAGGAATTTTCGAATCTTTCCGCGGACTTCGCCAAGGCCGGTGTCTCGGTGATTGGGGTCTCGAAGGACTCTGTGGCCAGTCACGCAAAGTTTACGGCGAAGTATGGCCTGACGGTGCCGCTCGGATCCGACGCCGAAGGCGCCGTGATCGAGCGCTATGGCGTTTGGGTGGAAAAGAACATGTACGGCCGCAAGTACATGGGTATCGAGCGCGCCACCTTCCTCATCGGCAAGGATGGCCGGCTGACGCGGATCTGGCGCAAGGTAAAGGTTCCTGGCCACGCCGCCGAGGTGCTGACGGCCGCGCAAAGCCTTTAAGGTCAAGCTCTGGGTTGAACTGCGGCCTGTCGTCGCAAGGCCCGCCGCATTCGCGTGCAACGGGAACCTTCGCCTCTCTGGGCTGTTGTAGAATTGTCGCGGGCAGCTGGTTTACGCTCCCGGCAGACCCTTGAATTGCCTGTGAAGCTAGCGTGACCGTTCACGGCTCGTTAACCAGTCAGGTTAAGAATTGACCAACGCGGCGCGCGCTCTCCCGTAGCGCGAAGCCCCTTGCGCGCACCCAAATTCTCATCGCATATCGCCGGAACTTCAGTTCCCTAGCCGACGCGGTGTGTATGTCACGCTTTTCGCGCCTTCGCCGATCGCTGGAAGAGCTTTTCCCCGAACGTCACCTCTATGTCCGGTCCGGCGGGGAGATGCGGGCATTTGTTCTGACGACGGGCAAGCAACTCACCTTCGCTTCGCTGCTCGCGGTCTGCGCCCTGTGGATGGGCATCTGCACGGCAGCGATGATGGTGAACGCCATGGCCCTGTCGGCGACCGATCAGGAGATCGCGCGGACCCAGGCCAAGTACGAACGCTGGATCGCCGATCGCCAGGCCCGGCTCAACAGCGCCGTGGCCCAACTGAACGCAGCGAACGGCTCTGTCGACGATCTGGCCCTGACTGTCGAGAAGCGCCACGCGGCGCTGGCGATGTTGCTGACCGACGTCAAGGGCGCGCCGGGCCTGACACAGGCCCTGGCCCCCACCATCCAGCGCGCCCGACATGTGCCTGCCGGAACCAACCCGATGCGCCGCATCGAACTGGTGCGCGCCAGCCAGGAACGGTTGATCGACGCCGCCGACAACTTCGCCAAGAGCCGCGCCGACCGCCTGCGCCTGGCCTTCCGCCTCGCCGGCTTGACGCCCACGGCCTACACGCCCAAAGGCGGCTCCCTGGGTGGACCGCTGATCGAGGCCAAGGATCCCCGGGCGCTCGCCGCCGTACTGGACGTCGATGAAGGCTTCGCGGTGCGCATCCAGCACGCCGCCACCAACATGTCGGAGGCCACCGCGCTCGCGGAAGCCGCCGCCAAACTGCCCTTCGCCCGCCCCACCAACCACACCGGCCAGTCCAGCGGCTTTGGCGTCCGCTTCGATCCCTTCACGCGGCGCCCGGCCTTCCACTCCGGCCTCGACTTCGTGGGCGGTTTCGGCGTGCCGATCTACACGACAGCCCCGGGGGTGGTTTCCTTCACCGGCCAGCGTTCGGGATATGGCAACACCATTGAGATAGACCACGGGAGTGGCTTCAAGACACGCTACGCTCATCTCCAGGCCATCGGCGTGAAGGCCGGGCAGCGGGTGGGGGTGGGCCAGCGGATTGGAGCCATGGGTTCGACCGGCCGCTCCACCGGTCCGCATCTTCATTACGAGGTCTGGGTCAATGGACGCGCCCAGAACCCCGACCGTTTCGTGAAAGCCGGCGATTATGTTCTCCAAGACAGCTAAGACCCCCGCCAAACCGCCGGTGAAGTTCGACGCCGCCCCTGCCCCGCTCGCCACCGATCCCTCGGCGCAGCGCAAGGCCCCGCGCGCGGCCTCGCTGATCAGCGAAAACATCACCATCGAGGGGAATGTCACCGGCGAGGGTGAGGTTCATATCGACGGCGTGGTGCGCGGCGACGTCCGGGTCGGCAAGCTGACCGTCGGCGAGACCGGCCACATAGAGGGCGGAGTCTATGCCGAAGCCATCGAGGCCCGCGGCCGCATCATCGGCTCCGTCACCGCCAAGCAGGTCCGCCTCTACGGCACCGCCTATGTCGACGGCGACATCACCCATGAGCAACTGGCCATGGAAACCGGCGCCTTCTTCCAGGGCCG
>NZ_JBBKVV010000118.1:0-4778 GCF_037968635.1 Phenylobacterium sp. | reverse complement strand
TCGATGAACGACACCGTGGTGGTCTTCGACCGCCTGCGGGAGAACCTGCGCAAGTACAAGTCGATGCCGCTGGGCGAGGTCATCGACCTGTCGATCAATGAAACGCTTTCCCGCACCGTCATCACCGGCCTGACGGCCGTCCTGGCGCTCGGGGGGCTGGCGGTGTTCGGCGGGCCGACCCTGTTCGCCTTCTCCCTGATCATGATCTTCGGCATCATCATCGGCACCTATTCGTCCATCTACGTGGCCGCGCCTGTGATCCTGCTTTGGGGCGTGAAGCGCGGCGACGAACCGGCCGAGCCCTTGAAGCCGGCCAACGCGCGGAGCTAGCGCCATGGCCCGCGACGCGCCCTCCATCGACGCCTATGGCGACGGTGGATTCCGGCTGTCGGGCGTGCGGCACGAAGGCTCTGTGCTGATCGTTCAGGACGAGGCTCAGGCATGGCCGGTGACCCGTGTCGCCGAGCTCACGCCCGAAAGTCTGTCGCCGGTGTTGGGGGTCGGCGTGCGTGAGGTGGAGTTTGTGCTCTTGGGGATGGGGGCGACCAACGCCCTGCCGCCCAAGGTGCTTCGCGAGGCGCTGTCTGCGGCCGGCATTGGCCTGGAGTTCATGGACACCCCCACCGCGGCGCGGATGTACAATGTGCTCACCGCCGAAGGCCGCAGGCTCGCCGCCGCCCTGATCGCGATCTAAGCTCCTCTTTCGAGGAGCCTGCCCATGCAAACCGTCCGTCTCGGCCGAACCAAGGCCGTGGTCAGCGCCGCCGGCCTGGGGTGCGGCGGTCATTCCCGCCTGGGTATGACGCGCGGCGCCAGCACGGAAGAGGCGTCCCGCGTGGTCAGCGCGGCCATCGACCTTGGGATCACCTTCATCGACACCGCCCGGCTATACGGCACCGAGGAGGCTGTGGGCCTGGGCGTGAAGGGCCGGCGGGGCGAAGTGTTCATCTCCACCAAGGCCAGCCCCACTGGCGGCGGGCCGGGCCGGGACGGCGAGCTGATCACACCGCAGGCCCTGACCGAGAGCCTGGAGGGCAGCCTCAGGCGGCTGGGGACCGACCATGTCGATCTCTTCAACCTGCATGGGGTGACGCTGGCCCACTACGACGCCTGCGTCGAAACCCTGCTGCCCGAGCTCAAACGCCAGCAGGCCGCCGGCAAGATCAGGCACATCGGCATCACCGAGGCCTTCGGCGCCGACACGCGTCACGCCATGCTGTCTCGCGCCATGCCGGAGGCCAGGTTCGACGTGGCCATGGTCGGCTTCAACCTGCTGAACGCCTCAGCGCGGCGCAGAGTGTTCCCCGCAACCCAGGCGAACGACATCGGGACCTTGATCATGTTCGCGGTGCGCCGTGCGCTGAGCCATCCCGACGTCCTGCGCGACACCGTGGAGAAGCTGCTGGCCAGCGGGGAAGTGGCGGCGGGCGCGGTTGATCCGGCCGATCCGCTGAAGTTCCTGCGCGAGCACCCTGAGATCGCCTCGGAGGTCGAGGCCGCCTATCGGTTCTGCCGCCACGAGCCCGGCGCCCATGTGATCCTGACCGGCACCGGCAGCGTCGAGCACCTGAAGGCCAATATCGCGGCCATCAACGCCCCGATCCTGCCACGGGAAGTCTCTCTTCGGCTGGAGGCGATCTTCGGCGCCGTGGAGAGCGTGTCGGGCAACTAGCAGCCCCGCTTGAAACTGCGTATAGCTGACGGTCAGGGCAGGAATCGTAGAGGCATACCTATGGCTGGACTTCTCGCAAATCTCCGCAACACCATCATCGTGAGCTGCGTGCTCGCGTTGATCATCATCGCCGGCTACTTCAGCCACTACGGCTCGGCCGACGCCATCTTCTTCCAGGGGCTGTTCCGCTTCATCCACGTCCTCTGCGGCATCATGTGGATCGGCCTGCTGTACTACTTCAACTTCGTCCAGATCCCGCAGATGGCCAAGATTCCGGCCGAGCTGAAGCCGGCGATCTCCAAGTTCATCGCCCCCGAGGCGCTGTTCTGGTTCCGTTGGTCGGCGCTCCTCACCTGGGTGGCCGGCGTGATCCTGGCCCTCAATCGCGGATATCTGGTGGAAGCGTTCAGCCTCGGCGCGACCGAAGGTTTCGCCAATGTCGGACACATCTTCATCGGCATGGGCATGTGGCTCGCCACGGTGATGTTCATCAACGTCTGGGCGTTCATCTGGCCGAACCAGAAGATCGCGCTCGGCCTCGTGGAGGGCGACGCCGACGCCAAGGCCAAGGCCGGTCGCACCGCGATGCTGTTCTCGCGGACCAACACGCTGCTGTCGATCCCGATGCTGGTCACCATGACCATGAGCCAGACCATCTTCGGCTAATCCCGAGGACGAGGTACAATCGGAAGGCCCGCCCCAACCGGCGGGCCTTTTGCTTTTTGCGAGCATCATGTCCGAAGACGACGCCCACGATCCGAACGACCTCGACGCCTTGGTGGGCCGCGTTGATCCCGACCGCTGGTTGTCCAGCCGGTTCATCGCCGACGCCGAAGTCCGAGCCGACATCATCGCCCTCTACGCCTTCGACCACGAACTGGCCCGCGCGCCCCGCGTCGCCTCCAACCCGCTGATGGGCGAGATCCGCCTGACCTGGTGGAACGAGGTGCTGGACGAGGTGTTCGAGGCACGCGTGGTGCGCAAGCATCCGACGGCCCTGGCGCTGGCGACCGCCATCGGACGTCACGGGCTGCTGAGACCTCGCCTTGAGGCGATGATCGACGCCCGTTACCGCGAACTCAGCGCCGAGCCGATGAAGTTGGGGGAGGCTCTCGAATGGGCCGACGGCACGGCGGGGAACGTCGCGATCCTCGCCGCGCGGATGCTTGACCCGAAGGCCGATGAGACCAAGGCTCTCGCAGGCGGCCGCGCCTGGGCCATCGGGCGATTGATCGGCACGGCGGGGCTGGCGGGTCCCGATGTCGCGCCGATCCTGGACCGGGCCCTGAAGGATGCGGGCGGCCTGTCGGTGGCGGCCTTCCCGGCGATCGCGCAGGCGACCCTGGCCCGGATCCGCGCCAAGGGCCGCAAGCCCTCGGAACTGGAAGCCCGCCTGCGCCTGTTCCTGGCCGTGGCGCGCGGCAAGGTCTGAACCTATTCGGCGGCGATCTTGGCTTTGCCCGTGACCCAGGTCTCCAGGTCGGCCAGGGCGCGCTCGCCCACCGCCAGCTTCTTGCCGCGGCTCTTCTCCTTGGCGCCCAACCGGCGGCCCGCCTCATCGCGCTTGGCGATCCCGTCGACGGGCGGCAGAAGGCCGTAGTTGATGTTCATCGGCTGGAAGGAGCCCTTGCCACCTTCCAGGTGCCCGCCGGTGATGTGGCCCACCAGGGCTCCGAGCGCGGTCGTGGCCGGCGGGGCCTCGATGGGCGCGCCCAGGCGTTCCGCGGCGGCCAGGCGTCCGGCCAGCAGGCCCATGGCCGCGCTCTCCACATAGCCTTCGACGCCCGTCACTTGGCCGGCGAACCGCAGTCGCGGCTGCAGCTTCAACCGAAGTTGGGCGTCCAGCAGCTTGGGGCTGTTGAGGAAGGTGTTGCGGTGCAGGCCGCCGAGGCGGGCGAACACCGCCTTCTCCAGGCCCGGGATGGTGCGGAAGATGTCGCTCTGCGCGCCGTGCTTGAGCTTGGTCTGGAAGCCCACCATGTTCCACAGCGTGCCCAAGGCGTTGTCCTGGCGAAGTTGGACGATGGCGTAGGCCTTCTCCTGCGGATTGTGCTCGTTGGTCAGGCCCACCGGCTTCATCGGGCCGTGGCGCAGGGTCTCGCGGCCGCGCTCGGCCATCACCTCGATGGGCAGGCAGCCGTCGAAATAGGGGACGTTCTCCCACTCCTTGAACTCAGCTTTCGGCCCTTCAAGCAGGGCGTCGATGAAGGCCTCGTACTGGGCCTTGTCCAAGGGGCAGTTGATGTAGGCTGCGGCGTCGCCGCCGGGACCCTCCTTGTCGTAGCGCGACTGGCGCCAGGCGACGCCCATGTCGATGGACTCGAAGTTCACGATGGGGGCGATAGCGTCGAAAAACGACAGCTCGCCCTCGCCGGTGAGCGTCAGGATCGCCTCCGAAAGGGCGGGCGAGGTGAGGGGGCCGGTGGCCACGATCACGCTGTCCCACTCGGCCGGCGGCAGGCCCGCGATCTCCTCGCGCGCGATGGTGACGTTGGGGTGAGCCTCCAGGCGCGCGGTGACCGCCTGGGAGAAGCCGTCCCGGTCGACGGCCAGGGCTCCGCCGGCCGGCACCTGATGGGCGTCGCCGCAGGACATGATGATGGAGTCCAGCCGCCGCATCTCGGCGTGCAAGAGGCCCACGGCGTTGGAGGTCCAGTCGTCGGCCCGGAACGAGTTCGAACAGACCAACTCGGCCAGGCCGTCGGTGTGGTGGGCGTCGGTGCCGCGTACGGGGCGCATCTCGTGCAGGATCACCGGCACGCCGGCCTGGGCGATCTGCCAGGCGGCTTCCGAACCGGCCAGGCCGCCGCCGATCACATGGACTGGGTCAATCTTGGTGCTCATGCGTGGCTAAGTAGCAACGATTGCGACGGATCGCGAGCGAGGCCTTGCGGCGCAAGGGCCGCAACCGCAAAGATCGCAGCCAAAGGGGTGACCGACTCGTTTGGTTTTTCAGATGGGCGGCCAGAGGACAGACATGACCAAGTTTTCGCCGAGCGAGTCGGCGCTGGAAGGCTTCCGGATCACGCGCGAACGGCCAGGGACGATCCTGGCCTGGAGCCTGGTCTACTTCCTGGGGATCATGGTGATCGCCATGATCATGGTC
>NZ_JBBKVV010000117.1:0-10856 GCF_037968635.1 Phenylobacterium sp. | reverse complement strand
CTCTATCTCCGCGCCCCCGACGCCAAGCTGCCGGGCGGCCGCGACCTGCCCCCATGAACCTGCGCCCCGCCGCCGAGGGCGACCTCGAGGCCCTCTCCTTGGTTCACCGCCGCGCCTTCACACCCGGCTGGAGCGCCGACGAGATCGCCGACCTGGCCAGCGGCCCCGGCGCCTTCGGCCTGATCGTGGACTCCGAAACGCCGCTCGGCATGATCCTTTGTCGCGCCCTGGCGGGCGAGGCCGAGGTCCTGACCTTGGCGGTTGATCCCGACGCCCGGCGGCAGGGCGTGGCCCGCGCCCTGGTCGCCGCGGCCGCAATCGCCGCCAAGGCGGCAGGGGCGGAAGCCATGTTCCTGGAGGTGGCTGTGGACAACGATCCGGCCCTGGCCCTGTACGAAGCGCAGGGGTTTGTTCGCGCCGGCCGCCGGCCCAGCTATTATGACCGCGGCGGTGGGATCTATGTGGACGCGGTCGTCATGCGCCTCGACCTCGGCGGCGCGTCCCTTTAGACCTGTCGCTACGGTAATCGGAAATCAGGAGACGGTTCGTGGACCGGATCGAAAATCTCTGCGTCGAAAAGGGCATGCGCATGACCGAGCAGCGCCGCGTCATCGCGCGCGTGCTGTCGGCGGCCCATGATCACCCGGACGTGGAGGAACTGTATCGCCGGTCCCACCAGGTGGACCCGCACATCTCCATCGCCACGGTCTACCGGACCGTGCGGCTGTTCGAGGAGGCCGGCATCATCGCCCGCCACGACTTCCGCGACGGCCGCTCGCGCTACGAGGAAGCCACCGAGGTTCACCACGACCACCTGATCGACATGAAGTCGGGCAAGGTCATCGAGTTCGTCGACGACGAGATCGAGGCCCTGCAGGAGGCCATCGCCCGCAAGCTCGGCTACAGGCTGGTGGATCACCGCCTGGAGCTCTACGGCGTCCCGGTCGAGGATTGAGGTCGGTCAGGGCGGCTTGCGCGCGATTTTCCACAGCCGCATAAGCTGACGCCATGTCCGACCCCGCGCCCACCCGGCGTCTCTTCATCAAGACCTACGGCTGTCAGATGAACGTCTATGACAGCGAGCGGATGGCCGATGTCCTGGCCCCCCTGGGCTACGCCATGACCGCCCGCCCGCAGGACGCCGACCTGGTGGTGCTCAACACCTGCCACATCCGCGAGAGGGCCACCGAGAAGGTCTATTCCGAGCTCGGCTATATCAAGCAGATGAAGCTGGCCCGCCAGGCCGCCGGCCAGTCCATGACCATCGCCGTGGCGGGCTGCGTCGCCCAGGCCGAGGGCCGAGAGATCATGCACCGGCAGCCGGCGGTGGACCTGGTCATCGGACCCCAGGCCTATCACCAACTGCCCGAACTGATCGCCCGCACCCACCGCGCCAAGGGCGAGCGTCTGGTCGCCGACTTCGCCGCGGAGGCCAAGTTTGATCGCCTGGGCTCCGACCGCAATCCGTCCGGGGTCACCGCCTTCCTGACCATCCAGGAGGGCTGCGACAAGTTCTGCACCTTCTGTGTGGTGCCCTATACGCGGGGCGCGGAGTTCTCGCGGCCCGTCGAGGCGATCCTGGCCGAGGCCCGCAGCCTCGCCGAACAAGGCGTGCGCGAGGTCACCCTGCTGGGCCAGAACGTCAACGCCTACAGCGGGGAGGGCGGCCTGGCCGGTCTGGCGCGGAAGCTCTCAGAGATCGAGGGCCTGGATCGCATCCGCTACACCACCAGCCATCCGGCCGACATGGACGAGGCGCTGATCGCCGCCCACGGCGAGGTCGAGGCCCTGATGCCCTATCTTCACCTGCCGGTGCAGGCGGGGTCCGACAAGATCCTGCGGGCCATGAACCGGGCCCACACCGCCGACAGCTATCTGCGGTTGGTGGAGAAGATCAGGGCGGCGCGGCCCGACATGGCCATGGCCGGCGACTTCATCGTCGGCTTCCCCGGCGAGCGGGACGCGGACTTCGAGGCCACCCTCCAGCTGGTGGCTGAGGTCGGCTACGCCGGCGCCTTCTCCTTCAAATATTCCCGCCGCCCCGGCACGCCGGCCGCCGCCATGCCGGGCCAGGTGACCGAAGAGGTGAAAGAAGAGCGGCTTGCCCGCCTCAACACCCTGTTGGACGAGCAGCAGACGGCCTTCAACGAAAGCCAGGCGGGACGGACCCTGCCGGTGCTGTTCGAGCGCGCCGGTCGTCATCCAGGTCAACTTTCCGGCCGCAGTCCCTATCTACAGGCGGTGCATGTGAGCGGGCCGGGTCACCTGATTGGCCAGATCGTTCCCGTGCGCATCGAGAGCGCGGCCAAGATGAGCCTCGCCGGGTCCCTGGCATTGGAGTTTGCGTGAGTAAGGCGCCTGAGTTCATTCCCCTGTCCGACATCGCCGTGCGCGCGGTGGGTGGGACGGCCAGCCGGCATGCGGCCCTGATCGAGGACGCCTTCGATGTGCTGATCGAAACCCCCGGCGGCGGGGTCTCGATCAATGGCGACTCCAAGAGTCGCGCCGCCGCCAAGCGGGTGGTGGAGCAGATCGCCGAGCGCGCCGATCGCGGGCTCGAAATCAACGAGGCCGACATCCGCGTGGCCATCGGCCAAGTCCGTGTTGGCCGTGGCAGCGCGCCGGGCAGCCTGCCCACCGGCAAGCGTGGCCAGGTGGCCCCCAAGACGCCGGGCCAGGCCCGCTATCTCCAGGCGCTCGCCGCCTGCGAACTGGTCTTCGGCCTGGGCCCCGCCGGCACCGGCAAAACCTTCCTGGCCGTGGCCCATGGGGCGGGCATGCTGCTGCGCGGCGAGGTGGAGCGCCTGATCGTCAGCCGCCCGGCGGTGGAGGCGGGCGAACGCCTCGGGTTCCTGCCCGGCGACCTGTCGGAAAAGGTCGACCCCTACATGGCTCCGGTCTGGGAGGCGCTCACCGACATCCTGGGCGCCGACCAGTTCAAGCGCCGGCGCGAGAAGGGCGAGATCGAGGTGGCCCCCATCGCCTTCCTGCGCGGCCGCACCCTCAGCCATGCCTTCGTCATCGTCGACGAAGCCCAGAACACCAGCCGCCTGCAGATGAAGATGGTGTTGACCCGTCTCGGCGAGGGGTCACGCATGGCGGTGACCGGCGACCCCAGTCAGATCGACTTGGTGAACGCTTCGGACTCCGGCCTGGCCCACGCGGTCGGCCTGCTGGAGGGCGTCAAGGGCGTGGGGGTCAACCGCTTCACCGTCGATGACGTGGTCCGCCACCCGATGGTGGAGCGCATCGTGCGCGCCTATGACGCCGACGCCGCCAAGCGCGGACGCACCATTTGATCGATGTCGAGATCGAGGACGAGGCCTGGGCGCAGGACCTACCCGACGCGCCGGCCCTGGTCGTGGCGGCGGCCCATGCGGCGCTGGCCGCCGCCCAGCGCGAGGGCGCGGTGGTGGTGCTGCTGACCGATGACGCCGGCGTCCAGGATCTCAACAACCGCTTCCGGGGCAAGGACAGCCCCACCAACGTGCTGGCCTTTCCGGCCCCGCCAAACCCTGAGGATCACCTGGGCGACGTGGCCCTGGCCCACGGCGTCTGCGTCCGCGAGGCCGCGGAACAGGGCAAGTCCCTGGCCCACCATCTGCAACACCTTGTGGCGCACGGGGTGCTGCATCTTGTAGGGTACGACCACGAAACCGACGACGAAGCCGAGGACATGGAAGGTCTGGAGCGCGTGGTCATGGCCGGTCTGGGGGCGCCTGATCCCTACGGCGCCGAACAGGGAGACGATGGCTAGTTCCGAAGACCCGCCCGCAGTCGCGCGCAAGAGCCGCGGCATACGGGCTTTCCTGAGACGGCTTCGCGGCCCGGGCGGGATCGAAATCCCGCCGACTCCGGCAGACCTTGTCGGTGATCGCATGGTCGATCAGGCCCAGGCCTTCCAGACCCTGAGGGTCGAGGACGTCATGACCCCCCGCGCCGACATCGTCGCCGTGGAACTCACCACCCCCTTGGCTGGCGTCGTGGAGCGGTTCGTGGAGGCCGAGCACAGCCGCATGCCCATCTATCGTGAGACCCTCGATGATCCGGTGGGCGTGGTCCACGTCAAGGACGTCTTCAAGCTGCTGGCGGGCCCCCGGCCCAAGGGCGGAAAGCCGCCGGCCCCTACCGACGCCATCCTGCAGAAGGTGCGCCGCGACGCCCTCTACGTGCCGGCCTCCATGCGCGCCGCCGACCTGCTGTTGCGTATGCAGACCAGCCGCATCCACATGGCCCTGGTGATCGACGAGTTCGGCGGCACAGACGGGCTGGTGACGCTGGAAGACCTGGTCGAGGCCGTGGTGGGCGAGATCGACGATGAGCATGACGAGGCACAGGCGGCCGGCGTCATCGCCCGGCCAGGGGGCGTATTCGAGGCTGACGCCCGCGCCCCGCTGGAAGAACTGGAGGCCGCGGTGGGCGTCGAACTGGCCCCGCCGGACCTCGAGGAAGAAATCGACACCGTGGCGGGCCTGGTTACGGCCCTGGCTGGCCGGGTGCCGCAGCGGGGCGAGGTGATCAGCCACCCGGGCGGCTTCGAGTTCCAGGTCACCGACGCCGATCCGCGCCGGGTGAAACGGGTGCGGGTGCGGCGGCTGCCCGAGCCGGACATCATCATTTGAATCTGCCCCTGACGCCGGCCTGGCGCGCGCGCATCCTGGCGGTGGTCGCCGGGATCGGCGCCGGTCTCGCACATCCGCCCTTCGGCCTGATCGTCGGCATCGCCGCCTATGGCCTGCTGATGTGGCTTGCAGAGACCGATGGCCCACGCCCCCTGCGCTCGGCTTTCTTCCGGGGCTGGCTGGCCGGGGTCGGCTATTTCGCGGTGAGCACTCACTGGATAACCGAGCCCTTCCTGGTGGACGCGGCCAACCAGGGCTGGATGGCCCCCTTCGCCCTGCTAGCCATGTCCGGGGGCCTGGCGCTGTTCTGGGGCCTGGCTTCCTTGATCTATCGCGCCGCTGACGTGAAGGGCCCCTGGCGGGTTCTGGTGTTCGCCGGCGCCCTGGCGCTGTGCGAATGGCTGCGCGGCCACGTGCTGACCGGCTTCCCCTGGGACCTGCCCGGGGAGAGCTGGCGGGCGGGCTCGGCCCCGTCCCAGGCAGCCTCCGTTGTTGGGACCTATGGACTCTCCTGGATCACTATCGCCCTGGGCGCGGCCGTCGCCCTGTTGTGGGAGACCGGCAGGACCCGGATCGTGGCGGGCGGCGCCATTGTCGCCACCTTGGCGGGTCTCTACGGCCTCGGCGCCCTGCGTCTGGCGGGCGCAGAGCCTTCAGGTCCCGACGCGCCGATGGTGCGCCTGGTCCAGGGCAATATCGACCAGAAGGAGAAGTGGCGGCCGGAGAACCTGGACATGGTGTTCTCCACCTATGTCCGCCTGAGCACGCAGGAGGCCAAGGTTCGCCCGGACATCATCGTCTGGCCCGAAGGCGCCCTGCCCGCCGTGATCGATGACCTGCTGGCGCCGGGCAGTCCCTATGCGACCCGCCTCACCAACGCCCTGCAGCCGGGCCAGACCCTGATGATGGGCGCCAACCGGGTGGGTCCTGGCGCGGCCGGCGGGGTCGACTATTTCAACAGCCTGGTGGTCCTGCGCCGCGATGCGTCGGGTCTGAGGGTGACCGGCTACTACGACAAGCACCGATTGGTGCCCTTCGGTGAGTTCCTGCCGTTGGGGGACTTGGCGACGAAGCTCGGAATCCGCAGCCTGGTGCACATGCCTGAGGACTTCACCGCCGGACCGCCGCCCCGACCGATCCACCCCGAGGGCGTGCCGGCCGTGCAGCCGCTGATCTGCTATGAGGCCCTGTTCCCCGGCTTTGCGTCCGACGCCGCCCGGCGCGGCGGCGGGCGGGCGCAGTGGCTGCTGAACGTGTCCAACGACGCCTGGTTCGGCGCCAGCAGTGGGCCGTGGCAGCATCTGAATATCGCCGCCTACCGCGCCATCGAGGAAGGCCTGCCGATCGCGCGCGCCACCCCCACCGGCGTATCAACCATGGTCGACGCCTATGGCCGCCCCATTTTGGGCTCCCGTTTAACCCTTGGCGAGGAAGGAAATATCGACGTTCGGCTGCCGCCGGCGCTCGCCCGTACGGTGTATTCGCGTTTCGGAGACGGGGGATTCGCCATCATGTTGCTGTTATCCGCGTTCATCGCGGTAGTGGGACATATCCGGCGAGCACGTTGAGTTGACGCAAGCGTCATCGTTTTGACGACGGCGATCGACCTCGTCTATTGGGAAGCACATGGCCAAGGAATTCGACGTCGACCGATCCCCCAATCCGGTCGACCTTCACGTGGGATTGCGTATCCGGCTCCGGCGCAAGGAGTTGGGAGTCAGCCAGGAAAAACTGGCCGATTCGATCGGCCTGACATTTCAGCAGGTCCAGAAGTATGAGCGCGCCGCCAATCGGGTGAGCGCCTCGAAACTGTGGGACATGGCGCGCGCGCTTCAGACGTCGATTTCCTACTTCTTCGACGGCCTGCCGGACGCCGAGCTCAATGCGCCGGCCTCCAGCGATGGTCCGTCCCCGGCCCACGCCTTCCTGATGACGCCTGAGGGCATGGAACTGGCGGCGGTGTTCCCCAAGGTCCGCCGCGCCCGCGTGCGCCGCCGCATTCTCGACCTGGTCCGCGCCATGGTCGACGAGGATGACGGTGAACCGGAGCCCGCCGCGCCGCGCGAGCCCGTCCAAACCGCCTGACCAGGGCCACGCGGGTCGCGGCGTCCATGCATCGGACGGGGAGGGTCGCGCTGTGGCGCTGAGCGGACGCCGGCCCAGTCTCGGCCCGCTACCGCAGTTTCAGGGCCAGAATCACCAGCAGGGCTGAGAGTCCCAGGTGCAGCAGCATGAAGCGCACCAGCACCTGGGTGTTGGACCAGCCCAGCTCCTTGCGGCAGTGGTCGTGCAGGGGAAAGCGGATGCCGGCCAGGATCTTCAGGCCGAAGAATCGCAGCAAGGCCACCTTCACCAGGCCCGTCGCCCCGTTCAGCAGGATCACCGAGCCCACCAGCAGCAAGAACAGGGGATTGTTGGTGGCCACCACCAGCATGCCGATCAGCAGGCCGAGCGGCCGGGACCCGGCGTCCCCCATCAGGACCAGGCTGGGGGCGGCGTTGTACCAAAGGTAGCCCGCCACGCAGCCCACCATCAGGAAGGCCATGATCGCCCAGCTGGCGCCCTCACGGCTGACCGGGATGTTGAGGTGGCCCGCCACCACCTCATTGCCGATCACCGCGTAGAGCAGGCCCCCCAGCAACAGGATGGCCGTCCCTGTCAGGCTGCCTGAGACCCCGTCCACGCCGTCGGAGCAATTGGTGGCGTTGATGGAGAGCCAGATCATTGCGGTGCCCAGAGGGATCGAGAGCCAGGGGCCGAGGGTCAGCACGCCCTTCCAGCCGGGCAGCCAGATGGTGGCGGGCATGAAGCCGTAGATCACCACGGCGGCGCCGAGCGCGATCGCCAAGTCCATCACCGCCAGCTGGTATTCCGAGAACCCGCCGCGCCGGTCATCGAAATAGCCCACCAGCATGGCCGCCAGCATCAAGGGCAGGGTCAGCAGGCAGCGTGCGTCGAAGGGCACGAAGATCAGGCAGGCGATGCAAAAGATGCTGACGAAGATCAGTCCGGCGCTCACCGGCTTGCCGACGCTCATCTCCGCATTGACGGCGAAGGCCCGTCCCCGGTCGGTGGGCAGGCGCGACCACAATTTCGGCAAGACGATCCAGGTGGCGAGCGCGCTGGCGGCGAAGCCGGTGGCCGCCAGGAAAAAGAAGGAATCGAATAGCCGCAACGGCCCCCAGGCCTGTCCCAAGGTGACGTGGATCCAGCTCAGCATGCGGGTCGGGCCTAAGGTGAAGGAGAAGACGCCCCATCTAGCGGGCGCCAAATCGCCCCGGCAAAGGGAAACCGGCGCTTGGCCGGCGATTCATCCGGCAGGGGTGGAGCAAGGTTAAACCGTCGCGCGCCGCGCGGCTCCGCTTGCGGGATATAAAGATTTCTTTATAGGATTTCCGCGACGTTCCAGATCGCCGCCTCTGCCTGCGGCCCTTGCGCATTTCCCGGAGCCTTCTCTTGAGCCGTTCCTCCTACATCTTCACCTCCGAAAGCGTTTCCGAAGGCCATCCGGACAAGGTCGCCGACCGCATCTCCGACACCGTGGTCGACGCCTTCCTCGCCGCGGAGCCCGAGGCTCGCGTCGCCTGCGAGACTCTGGTGACCACCAACCGCATCGTGCTGGCCGGCGAAGTCCGCGCCGGTAAGCCGGGCGCCTCCAAGGCCGAGAACAAGCAGATGACCAAGGACATCCTTGGCACGCTGGAGCCTCTGGTCCGGGCCGCGGTCAAGGACATCGGCTACGAACAGAAGGGCTTCCACTGGCAGAAGGCGAAGTTCGCCAACCACCTGCACGCCCAGTCGGCCGACATCGCTCAGGGCGTCGACTCGTCCAACAAGAAGGACGAAGGCGCCGGCGACCAGGGCATCATGTTCGGCTACGCCTGCGACGAGACGCCGGAACTGATGCCGGCTACCCTGCAGTACTCGCACAACATTCTGAGCAAGCTGGCCCAGGTGCGTCACTCGGGCGAGGCCCAGGGCCTGGAGCCCGACGCCAAGAGCCAGGTGACCCTGCTGTACCAGGACGGCCGCCCGGTCGAGGTGATGCAGATCGTGGTCTCCACCCAACACGCCAAGAAGATCGGCGAGAACGCCGCCTCGTCGAAGCGCATCCTGGAGCTGATCAAGCCCTACGTGCTCGGCGTCTTCCCCGACGGCCTGGTGACCAAGAAGACCAAGTGGCACGTCAACCCGACCGGCAAGTTCCTGATCGGCGGGCCGGACGGCGACGCGGGCCTCACCGGCCGCAAGATCATCGTCGACACCTACGGCGGCGCGGCCCCGCACGGCGGCGGCGCCTTCTCTGGCAAGGACCCGACCAAGGTGGACCGCTCGGCGGCCTATCTCTGCCGGTATCTCGCCAAGAACGTCGTGGCCGCAGGCCTGGCCCGGAAGTGCACGATCCAGATCAGCTACGCCATCGGCGTGGCCAATCCGCTGTCCTTCTATGTCGACCTGCACGGCACCGGCGAGGTCGATGCGGCCAAGCTGGAAAAGATCCTGCCCGAACTGGTGGGGGGCGCCACGCCGCGCGCCATCCGCGAGCACCTGGGCCTGAACAAGCCGATCTACGCCCGCACGGCGGCCTACGGCCACTTCGGCCGCACGCCGGACAAGGACGGCGGCTTCTCCTGGGAGAAGACCGACCTCGTGGAAAAGCTCCGCGCGGCCATCTAACTCGACCCGGCGGCGGGATTCGTCTCGCCGCCGTCAGTTGCCTGGGCTAGAGGGCGCGGCCATGGATAACCACCCGCCCCTCCGGTCCTTCGGCCGCCTCAAGTCGCGGCCGATCAAGCCGCGTCAGGCCGCCCTGATGGACAGCCTGTTGCCGTCCATCCGCGCGCCGCTGGACGATTTCGACCCCAAGAGCCTGATGCCCGCCGCCCGTGAGGTCTGGCTGGAGATCGGGTTCGGCGGCGGCGAGCACATGGCCGCCCAGGCCGCTCGCGCGCCCGACACCCTGATCATCGGCGCCGAGCCGTTCCTGAACGGCGTGGCCAGCGCTTTGCGCCATGTCGAGGAGGCCGGCCTCCAGAACGTCCGCATCCACGACGATGACGTCCGGGAGCTGATGGCGCGGATGCCCGCCGCCTGTCTCGACCGCGTCTTCGTGCTGTTCCCCGATCCCTGGCCCAAGGCGCGGCACAACAAGCGCCGGCTGATCCAGGCGCAGACCGTCGCCGAGCTGGCCCGCCTGCTGAAGCCCGGCGGCCGTTTGCGGTTCGCCACCGACTGGGCCGACTATGCCGACTGGACCCTGGAGCGGGTCCTGGCCGGCGGCCTGTTCGCCTGGCCGGCGGAACGCGCCGAGGACTGGCGCGTCCCGCCCGCCGACCACATCACCACGCGCTATGAGGAAAAGCGCCTGGGCGACTGCGCGCCGGTGTTCCTGGACTTCGTGAAGGCCTGAGAGCGATCTACTTCAGGAGCTTGGCCTTCTTGGCCGCTTCGGTTTCGTTGTGCAGCTCGATGCCCTGGCGGATCAGTTCGCCGGTCTCTTCCGGATCGGCCCAGCGGACGATCTCGACGGACTTGCCCTTTTCCAGGTCCTTGTAGTGCTGGAAGAAGTGGGCGACCTGCTCGGTCAGGATCGCCGGCAGGCCGCGCCAGGAGTCGAGCCCCGCATAGAAGGGGTGCAGCTTGTCCACCGGCACGGCCAGGATCTTCTCGTCGTTGCCGGCCTCGTCCACCATCATCAGGCAGCCGATCGGGCGGCAGCGGATGATGGCGCCGGGCACCACCGGGGTCGGGCCCACCACCAGGATGTCCATGGGGTCGCCGTCGCCCGACAGGGTGTGGGGGATGAAGCCGTAGTTGCCGGGATAAAACATGGCGGTGTGCAGGAAGCGGTCGACATAGATCGCGCCGCTTTCCTTATCGAGCTCGTATTTCACCGGCTCGCCGCCTTGCGGAATCTCGATGATGGCGTTGACGTCGTAGGGCGGATTGACGCCCACCGAGATCTTGGAAATGTCCATGGGGAGATGGCCTTTTCACACACAGGAAAGAAGTAGGCGCGGTCTTTGGACTATTCGCAGGCGCGGATAAAGGCCCTGCTTGTCGCAAAGCCTGACGGGAAAGGGTCCTGCGTCCATGGCGCGCATCTTCATCATCGGTCCGGGCGGAGTCGGTAAGACGACGGCGGGGGTCGAACTGGCCCGGCTGCTGGACTGCGCCTTCGTGGACCTCGACCAGCAGTTCATGACGCGGGTCGGTCATATCGGCGAGGTGATC
>NZ_JBBKVV010000116.1:0-24102 GCF_037968635.1 Phenylobacterium sp. | reverse complement strand
TTCCTGGCCGCCGCCGCCGGGGACGGGTCCGAGGCCCGCCGCCTGGCCCTGAAGGCCGCCGACCTCGCCGACGAGGCGCCGGGTCTGGTCCGGATCCTGGCCGCCCAGGCCGCCGAGGCCACCGGCGACGCTGTCGCGGTCCAGGCCGCCTATTCCGCCATGCTGGGCTTTCCCGAGATGCGCCTGGCCGGTCACAAGGGGCTGATGTCCCAGGCCCTCGCGCAAGGCGACCAGGCCGCCGCCCTGCGCCACGCCGAGCAGGCCTACGAACTTGGCCGCACCGCCCGCTGGGCCTGGCGCGCCGTGCTGGAGGCGCGTCTGGAGGCCGGCCACTGGGACGGGGCGCTGGACCTGGTGAAGAGCGCGCTGGACCGCAAGATCGTCTCCCCCATTGTCGCCGAGCGGGCCCGCGCCGCCCTGCTGGCGGCGTCCGCCGCACAGCTGGAGAACGCCCCGGAGCCCAAGGCCCGCGCCCTGGCTACCGACTATGCGGTGGAGGCCGCCAAGCTGGCGCCAGGTTTCGCGCCCGGCGCGGTGATGGCCGCCCGCCTGCTGGCCTTCGACGGCAAGGCCAACCGCGCCGCCCAGGTTCTGGAGACCGCCTGGAAGGCGGCGCCGCACCCGGCCCTGTGGCTGGCCTATCGCGACCTCAAGACCAACGAGACGCCGCGCCAGCGGGCCGAGCGGCTCAACGATCTGGCCAATCTCAACCCCGGCGCCCGCGAGAGCCGCATCCTCTTCGTCGAGCAGGCCCTCATCAACGGTGTCCCGACCCGCGCCGCCGAGGCCGCCAAGGGGCTGGAGGACGAGCCGCTGACGAACCGGATCGCCGGGCTGTTGGCCCGCGTGGCCTTCGCCGCCGGCAAGCCCGACGAAGCCCGGGTCTGGATGGCGCGCGGGCTCGGCGCCCCGCAGGAACCCGACTGGTCCGACCTCGATCCCGAGGGGCAGGCTTTCGCCTATCTGCCCGCCGACTGGGCGCGGTTGACGGCGGTCTATGCCGAGACCGGTGACCTGATCCACCCGCGCCACGAGCGCGGGGAAAAGACCATGAGCGAGCTGCCCGAGCTGCCGATCTCCTATGCTGACTCAGCCCCGTTCCTGGCCGGTCAGGAGGCGGTTCCGCCGCCCTATGAGGGGGACGAGGGCCTCTACGACGACGACGATCCGGAACCGCCGGCCCCGCCGCCGGTGACCCAAAGACGCTCCCCTGCGAGGCGCCGCTTGGCGAGCGCGCCCAGAGCAGCTAAATAGGCGCTCCCGCGCGGGCCGGTTCGCCGCCCCGCCGCGTCAGGCCGCTTTAGCTCAGCTGGTAGAGCACATCATTCGTAATGATGGGGTCAGGTGTTCGAGTCACCTAAGCGGCACCACATCTCCTGTGAGGAAGCATCACCGGCACCTCATGGCCGGAGTGAAATTCCCTCCTGCCCAATCTCTTTGCTAAGGATTTCAGTGGCTTGAGCAAAGTGCTCTGCGAACTGCTGCGTGCTGTCCAATCACTTGCAGATATTCTTCACCTTGGATGATTGACAAAGGATGTGAGGAAGCTAAATATCCGATGACGCAAAGGGGACGCACGGATATGACTACAAGCCCGCAGATCGAAAAAGTTTCGAAGCACACCCTCACCCTGCCTGACGGGGTCTATAGGGCCTTAGAGGCCTCGGCGAAGAGGTTGGACCTCGAGCCGAACGAGTTGATCCAAGACCTAATCGTCGAACGGGTAATCGCAGACGGGACTCTCGACAAGGCAACGGCTGAGCAAATCCAAGCCTACAAGTGGCTCATAGCCACGGCTGTCGAGCGGGCGAAGGAGCGGTGTCGGCAGGGGGCCTTCAGCTCCTCGCTAACCGCGGACATCTTCGAGGTCTGTGCCAAGGATGAGGAATGGGCAGAGCGATATCGCTTCTACGTCCAGGATGACATCTACAAGAGCGGCAACCCCCGCAAGGGTCCGATCAATCGGGAGATCGGCTACCGCATCCGGGCGGCGATTGGGGCGGAGGTCGAGAAGGACGCCAAGGGTGCGACAGCCATGAAGAAGGTCACCGGCCTGATCATTCAGTCCTACACGCCTTTCACATCTTACGACCCGACCCGGGTCGGCTAACTAGCGAGGTGGCGCATGCCTAAGGAATGGAATTTGGACGACCTCGTTAAGCTATCCGTCCATGATCGGCATCAGCTCTTCAAGAACGCCGTCAGGCTCTCGCATACCCCCGATGGGGCTGCCCTCAAGACGTTAATCGAAGAAGCAGGCCTTCCCTTCAGTGAAGGGGCAATGCTTTCCTCCGACGACCCCGCCTATGTGAAAATGTATGACATCGTGCACTCGCCAGAAGGGCGGGCTGCCGCTATTGCCGCCGTGAAAAGCGGACTGCCGGGGTTGGCGGGTGTGGAGCCGATGATCCACGAAGTTCTTGGCATCGACTACGGTCCTCACAACTGGGGCACCGTCATCGCCGGCTCTTTGGTCGGAGAGATCATGCATTCAGCCGGTTACAGGAAGACGGGCTCAAAGCCTATGCCGCCAGGAAGCGTAGCGAAGACGGCGGCTACTTGGAAATAGCCGACGGGCCCTGAGCGGCACCCATCGTCTAGTTCGAGTTCGACCATGGCTGGGCCGCTGAAGGGCTCGACTTAGATCTGCAAGACGATGCTAAGCTCGTTGTTGGGGTTTGATCCGACGAGGAACGTATGCTGGCAAAACTAAATCTAAGCGCTCTCGTGAAGCACCTTCAAGGGCAGACGCTTGATGAGTTCTACATGACGATTGAGGAAATTGAGAGTCTTGTTGGGCCCCTCCCGGCTTCGGCACGAAAGTACAATCAGTGGTGGGCGAATGCAGCGGATACCGCAAACCGCCCACAGCGCAAGGCCATGCTTCAGACGCCTTACGACACGTTCTTCCGTCCGTCGGGCGGGAAGGTGCGCTTTAAGCGGAGGCGTAATTGATAGCTAGCCGCCCCCACTCTGCAGGTCAGCCGCACAGCCGATTCATATGTTGGGCCACCTGTGTTATATTAGGGTCAGGAGGTCCCTCCTGAACGGTGCGGCCTAATATGGTTGCTGAATGAAGGGCACGACCTTCCTAGCTTTGGCTGGGCCTCCTTGGATGAACCTTGGAGAATACCCATGCTCTATGAGTATCTGGGGCGTTGCGTGGCCGTGGCCGCCTTCCTGCCCATCGAGTCCCTGAACGAGTGCTTAGCCGTCAACGACGGCGATCCGTCTGAAGACCTGATCGACACGCTTTCTGACCCTTCCTTCGAGGGGGAAGATGACATGATCGTCGAGTTGCAGCGGCGGCAAATCCGGAAATTCGTCAGCCAGCTCCCTGATCGCCTGAAAACGATTGTGATCCGGCACTACTGGCTGGGGGATCGTCAGGAAGACATCGCCAATGATCTTGGCGTGACCCAGTCCGCCATCAGCCATGCCATCGGCAAGGTCCATCGCCTCGGGCGCCAGTCCCTGGCTTAGCTCTGCTTTTGATAACCGGCCGGCGGAAATCCGCCGGCCCCTTCAATGCGGCTCAATAGCTGCAGAATCGGAAAGTTCATGCCTACTCCCAAAAAGCTCACCCTCGTCAAAGCGCCCCTTAGCAAAAACAACGTTCAACTGAACCGGCAGAAAACCTACGCCCGTGGTCTTGAAGAGCAGGGGTTTGACTTTGGCTTGGCCGTTGGATCAGCCTTCGTCGAGAGCATGCGAAATACCTACTACCGGCACACAGGTACCGCTCTTGATGAGCTGATCGACAATTGCATCGAAGCAGGCTCTTCACTCGTCCATGTGGCGTTTGGCTATTACGGAAATAGCGACGCTAAGCCGGACGCAGTCGCTGTGATCGACAACGGCCACGGCATGGTTCCCGAAATGGTTCGGCTGTCAGTGTTGTGGGGCGGAACCCACAGAGAGGGCAGCAGGGAGGGATTTGGGCGCTTTGGCTTTGGCCTGCCTAGCGCCTCAGTAAACCAAGCCACTCGCTTTTCGGTCTATTCGATTGTGGAGGGCGGGGATTGGCATGGCTTGACCATCGATTTGGACGAGATTCGTGCTGGCGACTACACTCGCGGAGGGAAGGTTGTTGCCCCGGAGGTGAAGCCTGTCTCGCCTCCAAAATGGGTGCTTCAGTACATTCTGAAGCATTTTGATGGAAAGCCGATGAGCCACGGCAGCGTGGTCGTTTGGGACAATATGGATCGGGTGAAGTGGAGGACCACTACAGCCATGACCCGAAATCTTCTCGAACACTTCGGCGTTCACTATCGCAACTATCTGAGCGGTACAGCAATCTATGTTGATGGCACTCCCGTAGAAGCCACGGACCCACTCTTCATCACGCCGGGCTTCCGCTACTTCGACGAAGATCGTGATCGAGCCATCTCGCTGGAGCCGGCTGAATTCGACGTAACGTCCAAGAAGACGGGTGAGAAAGTGCGACTGCGGGTCCGGTATGCCCGCTTTCCCACATCCTTCTTCTCCGTTGATAAAGAGAAGCGTGCCGTGAAGGGAAACCAGAATTCTCGCTGGGCTGTGAGCGCCGCCAATCGCGGGATTATTGTCTGCCGAATGGGGCGTCAAATCGACGTAATCGAACATACGCCGTGGGCCAATCTCGAGAAGTTCGGTAACGACGATCGCTATTGGGCCGCTGAAATCGACTTCCCTGCGGAGTTGGATGAAGAGTTCACCATCTCCAACGCCAAGCAAGGCGTCGTGATGTCGGACCGTATGTGGGACATCCTCCACGACGCTGGCGTTGAACACGCTATTCGGCAGCTAAGGCGGGACGTTCAGGCGTCCCAACAGCAAAAGAACAGCAAAGAAGAAGGCGAACTGCGGACTTCAGAACGCTCCATGGTGGAGGGTGAAAAGTTCCGCCGTAAGCGGGCTGGTGGCGACTCCGTGGAGCGTGAGCAAAAGGCCCTTGAGGCCCTTGAGCAGTATGTCAAGGATGCCGCTCGGACTCAAAACCAGCCGGAGAAGCAGGTTCGGGAGGAGTTCCAGGAAAAGGCGGCAAGGCACCCATATCGTGTAACCTTTGAAGATATGCCTGGAGCGCCATTCTATCGGGTCGATCAGATTGGGGGATTGAAAGAGCTAAGGATCAACCGATCGCACAGGTTCTTCTCGTCGGTCTACTCCGCCCCTGGGGCGACCAGATTTGTCCGTGCCGGGCTCGAAGTGTTGCTGTTCTCAATCGGAGAGTGTGAGCTCGATGCCCTGGGAAACCCCGACAAGAGCATGTTCTACGCCGTTGAGCGAGCAGCTTGGTCGGAGGTTCTTGCGGCGTCTCTAGAGGTGATGAGCCGCTTTATTCAGGAAACCGACATCCTCGAGTCGTCGGACGACGATGCCGACGAGGGGACCGAAACCGAGTAATAGCGACAGTCGTAACAAGGGCATCGGGGCAGCTGTTGGCCTCCCCCGATGCCCGCTATATCTCATGCGGGCGGCACGGCATGAGGAGGAATTGTGGAGAAGGCGGAGTTTTACCCTGGGCTCGTACCCCCCGCAGAGAGACAGCGACTAATCCACGCTATCGAATCCGGGAACGGGGACCTTTTGGCGGTTGCGGCACAGATGCTGAGTCTGGCCCAGGCAGCTTCCGAGGATGCATCGCCCGACCGCCTAAGAGCGTCGGTAGCCGCCTCCGTTCTCTACGACCTCGTCCAACAAGGCTGGAACGTGTCGACCTCAAGTGGGCGACTCTACGCAGTCCCACCGGACGTAGCAGCATCAGCTGAAGAGACCTCCCATGAGATCAAAGCCCGAATCAGGGAAGGCCTCCAAAGGGCGAGCAATCGACAGCTAGCGGCCTCCGCCACCCAACAGTTCCTTCGGGCGATGCAGCGGGTCCGGGATCACAATGGGAAGCCCGTTTCAATTTCGACCCTCATCGACGACGGCGACGAGCTTGCCGATCTGCTGGAGGCTACGAGGGATGCTCCGGATTCGGACGTTAAGGAGAAGCGGCTGCAGAAGTTGTTTCGGCCTCGAATCCAACTTTGTGGGCCTGGCGATCGCTGTGAGCATACGGGGCTCCCGCTTCTCGACGTGTGGCGGTATTTTCGGCACACGTGGTCGCTTGAGTACAACTCAGTGCCAGGACGCACACTGAGGGTTTTGGTACGAAATGACGGGCGGCCGAATTCCCCGGTCATGGGGATCGCCATGATCGCTAGCCCGGCCGCTAACCTCTATTCCCGAGACGAGTGGATTGGCTGGCGGATCGAGGACGTAGCGAGAGATCTCGTTGCCGGAAAGATTGACGCCGCAAACATCGCCAACGTTCTCACGGCCACCGTCGATGAAGCGATTGGAGATATTAGGACTGATGATCTCCTAAGTTCTTCGGAACTCAAGCGTCCCACGGAGGCGGTATTGTTCCGGCTAGGGCAGATCGCGGCTAAGGCTGAAGCTCGCCGAAGAGTCGATCTTGTTGACCCGGAAGATGATGCTGAAATCCGTCTGGTCGATATCCGCTCCATGGATAAGGGAGACCTAGCCGACTCTCACTGGAGAAAACTCTCCGAAACAGCGCTTTTTACGAAGAAGCGAGCAGAACAACTTATCCCACTGCTTCAGGCCAAGAGCTATTTCGACGAAGCCGATTTCCAAGGATCTCCGCGAGCCGCTCTTTACGAGGCGTTGGTCAGTCGTCCTGGTCGACTTGCCGTGGGAGTGGCGCTCAACGAACTGAGAAAGCGTAAACTGGCGACCCAAGTGGCAGATATCTCTGTCTGCGGTGCCGCTGCCCCTTACAATGAGCTGCTCGGCGGAAAGCTCGTAGCGCTCCTCATGGCTTCGGACGAAATTCGGACTGCCTATAAATCCAGATATGAGGGGCAGGTCAGCGAGATCGCCTCTCAGGTGGCCGGGCGGGCCATTATCAGGTCAGCTGACCTGAAGCTGATCACCACAACCAGTCTGTATGGCATCGGAACCAGCCAGTATAATCGGCTCCGCCTACCGGCTTATGAGGATCTAGGTTTGACCGGCCCGCTAGTGTGGCGGGAGCTTCGGCCCAGCGAAGGGGTCACCGTCACTCACCTGAGCAAGCAAACAGTCGATCTGATGAGGCGGCTTGGGGTAGCGGTTTATGGCCGTCGTAGGATCAATAGTGTCTTCGGCGAAGGATCTAGCCCACGCACAAGGCAGATACGTGAGGGCCTGAACCTGATTGGCATCAATCACAACCGGGTCCTTAAACATTCGGTCGGTCGAAAGGTGTTTGCGTGTGAGTTGTATGAGGGGGCCATCGACGATCTCACAGGGTTTCGGCAGCGGTCGGGTGCTGCGCAGGCGCCATCGGCGAAACCGATCGCCCAGAGCTGGGCTCGGCGATGGCTGATCGGGAGGTCTGCTAACGCAGAGGTAGTAGCTCGACTGCGTTTGCTTGGAGCTGCATCGGTCTCAGAGTCTCTCAAAGAGCGAGCAATGCGGGGGGTGCTTGAAAACCCTCCCAGCGATGAGGACTCGGTAGTCGCCGAGGCTAGCCGCGAACCTTTTGCAGCGTAGCTTGGATTCTTTCCCGAAGCGCTGAGTTCGCATCCAAGAGTTTAACAGCCTCTTCTAGGAGCTCTTTCAACTCAGGAGCAGCGGCAATCAGCTGCACGTCACCGTCAAAACGAACTAGCTTGGACCGGCTTCCCGAGATGATGGTCCCAACGTGATAGGCCTCAGCTTCTCCGAAGCTAAACACATTGCGCCGGTTTGCGTGCACCGTGTGGGTGACAATCCACTGATGATCCGGCTTTGTCGTATCGTCTTCGCTAGCCATGCCGAGCGTTTCCACCCGCCAGTTTAGGACGGCAACAGACATGTTTTGTGAGAGGTGATTTTGTCGCCTGGCGAGCTGTGATGTGGTCTGGGTTATCCGACCCTCTCGGCATCATCGTCAGGGGTGATCAGTTCGACCGGAGTCGAACCCAAAGCCTGAGCAAGCTCAAACAACGACACGACGGTGGGATTACGCCGCCCCCGCTCAAGGTCGCTGATGTACTGCTGACTGAAGCCGGACAGTTCCGCGAACTGCTCCTGGGTCAGTTTGGCGGCCAGCCTGAATCTTCTGACATTCCGCCCAACCAGCCGCCGCATGTCCATGAGGACACCGTTGACCGTCTCGGCGGATCGGGTTTATCGCACATAGTATGTAATTTGAAGTTGTGCGGGGGCGGTGGTGATCCAAAAGTATCTGATGAGGGCCGCATTTCTGCTCGTCCTGCCTCTGGCGGCTTGGGCTTCAGACCTCCAACCGCTTCGGCACTTCCCGGCCATCGCCGATATCGTCAAAAACTATCTCGAAGATGCGTGCGGAGCGGCTGCCGCTGAGAGTGTAGGGGGTCTTGACGCACAGCGGGCCGATGTCGACGGCGACCCAAGCCCAGACTACGTCGTGGCGCTGTCTCCGGTCGCCATCGCTGCATGCGGTGGAACAGGCAACTATCTCGTCATCACCTCGGGTAGCGGCTTTAACGTCGCCAGAGCCAGCGCCAACCCTGTCACCGGGGACGATCTTGGCTCAGTTGGTCCCGAGGCCAACGTTGCCGTTGAGGCAGCGCCAGAAGGCGCTGAAGAGCATTCTGAACCCTCTGAGCCTGGAACCAACCCGACGCCTCAAGCCTCCAAAAGCGACCCTGACACCTCTCAATCCGGTGCCGTCACCGAGCCTGTTGCCGCAGAACGGGGAAGAAGTGGCGTTATCATCGGGCTAGTTCTCACACTTGCCCTGACAGTGCTCGGAGGCCTCGCGGCCGGCGTTGTGATCATCGCCCAACGAACGTTCTCCAAGTACGGCTACAGGGTGTTTCTCGACTGGTGGAACCTGCTCTATGTCCCCATCGCCTTACTGCTGGTCTTCGGGGTGACAGCCCTCGCCCTCGCCGGTGGGAATGGCTTTCTGGCCTTAGCGATCCCAGCTGCTATCCTTTGGGTTTTGCGGATCGTGATCAATATCCGTCGAACCAGCTTTGCCCACGGCCTGCTGATCTCGGTCATTCAATTGACCTGTATCGGTTTCGTGGTGATCGCCCTTGTCCTGCGGAGAGCCCAGGACAACGCTGAATCGGGCCGGGCATATCGGTAGGCACTGGATGGCTGATAGGCCTGCGTCTTAGCTCGGATGGCGGAAGCGCAGGGCATCGAGCCATCTGTCGAGCCGCCCACCAATTTCCCAGAGACTGACTCGCCCTCAGTCACCATACGTTAGACACCACTTTTCAAGGCGGTCAGAGGCCTCACCTTGCTGTGTCTATTGACATAGACGCCACTCTATGCTGTAATTATCCGTTTCCTACATTTGAAACTTCACAACCCCCGCCTTTTCCGGGGGCCCATTTCCCTATGTCCATATTACGAGGCTCTATGAAATACACGCCTAACTCATTCGTCGCTGTCGCCGAGACCCTAATCCGGGACGCCGAGATTCAATGCCAAATCGGAGAGCGAAGCTCGACCTCGGTCAGAGACCATCGTCAGCGGCTCGAATGCTATTGCCGGCCCTTCTTCAAGACGATGCCGGTCAGAGACATCGACCATCGGAAGCTCATGGATTTCCGAACCGAGCTGGTGAAGCGCAAGCTCTCCAGCTCCTCGATCCTGTGCATCCTGTCCTTCGTCAGTCAGGTCCTGAAGCTGGCCGTCAAGGATGGCATCGTTCGCAGCGTCCCCAGCATCCCTCGTCCAAAGCAAAAGGACTCGCCTCGGCCAGCATTCACACGGGCTGAGTACGCCAAGCTGCTCAAGACGCTAAAGGCCCAGGAGGCCGCAAAGACCAAGATCGCCTTCAAGGGACATGAGCTTGACCGCGAGCTGCGGTACGCTGTGACCTTGATGGTCAATTGCTTCCTGCGTCCCGGCGACCTCTTCAGGATGAAGCATCACCATATTGAAGTGGTCGACGAGACGGGAAAGGACGCTAGGCACTTTCTCCGCATGAAGCTGCCATCGTCAAAGGGCCACGCTACTCCGATTGTGTCGATGAAGGTTGGCGTTCCAATTTATCGGCGCATTCAAGCCTATCAGAAGGCCAAGGGCTTCGGGGCTCCGGCGGACTATGTGTTCCTTCCGGGCATCGAGAACCGAACCTATGCGCAGGAAGTCTTCAGTCGGCTCTTCGGGCAGATTTTGGATGCGGCAGAACTCAGGCACACCGTCAGTGGCGAGGTGAGGTCGCTCTATTCACTCCGACACTATGCCATCACCGCTCGTCTCGTGAACGCCGATGGGCTGGATGTCGTCACTCTGGCGAAGAACTGTCGGACCAGTCCGGAGATGATCTTCAGGTTCTACGCCCACTGGCTTCAGCCCGAACAGAACCTGGACCTGATCCAGAGTTTCCGTCGGGAGAGCCACTACGCTTAGCGAAAGCCGGGGAAGGCCCTATGCCTTCCCCACTTTCCGTTTGTTGAAGCGTGCTTGCAGGCCGTCAGCCGCTTCCGCCAGAGGGCCATCGAGGCCCCCAGTGAGCGCTTCCTGGCGAAGACCCGGCAGAATCTTTCGCAGCTCCTCAGTGGTGGCTAGGACCAACACATCCTTGCCGTCCTTCACCCGGAGCTTCGCCGAGCCGTAGCGAAGACAGAACTTCACAGTGCCATCGTCGTCGATCCACCACCACGGCGACACACGACGGTGCTGCTCAATGTCGAACACCTCGTCGGTCTCAAGGTCTCGCTTTCGCTGCATACGCACTCGGCGATACCCATCGCCGGCCTCCGTGGCGTTCAGAAGATTCAGCTGGTCCTGTAGGGCGGCAGCGAACTTCTTCCGACGGACCCGGATGGGATCGTAGCCCTTGGTGCGATCCATGCTCTCGGTCAGGGTAAGCTTGCTCAAAACGCTCATCGAAAATCTCCTCCTTGTATGTAGCTGCCCCCTCCCTCTCGAAACGGACCCAGGCAACCCAACATTAGCGAAGACCCGTTGCCCAAGGCCGAGGCTCAGCGGATCGAGGTTCCAATCCCCGCAACGAGCGTTAGGCGGGATTGTATGAGCCGAGGCGATGGCGATGAAGGCAGTGGCCTACTTCCGAGTGAGCACAGCAGGCCAGGGTCGCAGCGGCCTTGGATTGGATGCTCAGAAAGCCGCGGTCCATGAGTTCAGCCTTCAACGGGGCTTGGTCAGTCAGGCCGCCTTCACAGAGGTGGAAAGCGGGAAGCGAAGTGACCGGCCGGAGCTTCAGAAAGCTTTGCATCTGGCGAAGGTGACTGGAGCCGTGCTGGTGATCGCCAAGCTGGATCGCCTATCCAGGAATGCCGCATTCCTTCTCACTCTTCGAGACAGCGGCGTCCGCTTCCTTGCAGCCGATATTCCTGATGCGAATGACCTGACCATTGGCGTCCTTGCCGTCATCGCACAAGCTGAGCGAGAGGCGATTTCTCGGCGGACCAAGGAAGCCTTGCATGTGGTGAAACTGCGTCTAGCAGGCGGGGAAGCCCACACGTCTTCTAGATCGGGCCGCACTATAGAACGCCTTGGAAATCCCAACGGAGCGTCGGCCTTAGCCAAGGCAGCCAAAGGGAATTCCAGCGCTGTGTGTGCGGTGAAGTCGATTGCTAACGCTAGGGGCAGCGACTTGGCGGGCCTGGTCAGCGATCTTCAAGGACAGGGCTTCCTGACGTTGGCCAGCTTGGCGGAAGAGCTAAACCGCCAAGGAGTCCTCACGCCCCGCCGCCGTAGCTGGCACCCGTCATCCGTCAGGAATCTCCTGGCTAGGATCGCCCTCTTAGAGGGTTCCTGGGTTCATAGAGGCCTATAGGGGTGGGCGTCGCTTCGCTCCACCCACAGTCCTTCGGACAATCTCTAGGGAAGCCTTCTTGTGTTTAGGCAATAGCCTTTTATCAAGGCTCCGGATGCTCGAAGCCCTGCTGGGTAGGTCTGGATTCTCAGGAGTCTTAGACTGCTCGGTGATTTATGGATTATCCCGCCGCTAGGGTCGGGACAGTCGGTTCTACGCTGGGAATATGCAGGTTCATGACGTCGATGTTGTCGACGCCACCTAGGTCTCTCACCGTCTTATGGATGTAGCGATATGCGCCCATGAAGTCGGTGATTGGTCGGACGTCCTGACCCGCTGGTCGGCCGCCGTGATCGAGAGCGCACCATGCTTGGATGGCTTGGATCTCGAAGGATAGTGCGGAGCGGTTTGGCTTCAGATCGCTCGTTGCCTCAGGAATTCCCACCAAGAGATGTGTGTGGATTCCCTGGTTGTAGTTGAGTTCCTGGACGGCATAGGTCGCCAACCGAACTCGCTTGTGCCGGCTGTAGGATGTTCCGAAGAGCTGTCGGTTGAGGCGGTGCTGCCACTCATCAACCAGCTTCGTCAGGCCAAGAGAGTCGTAGCGCCGCTTGGTGGTAAGCGTCACCATGTAGCGCTCTGGGCACCGGTTGAGGTAGCTGAGGACGCTATCGATTCTGGGTTTGGTTGATGAACTGGGCAAAGCTCAAAAGTCCTGATGGTTGGACCGTCGATTGCCTCGCAACTCTCTCAACAGACGACCGGATCGACGATTGGATCATCGACGGTAGGGGCGTGGGTTTCGGGTTCTTGGTGGTCATGGTCTTGGGTCGTTGGTTCTCGGGTGTTGGGGTTTGGTGAGAGTGAAAGCTCTCCTATTATGTAGACGCTAAGACCCCGACTAAGGGGCCCGAAGTCGAGATTATTTTCAACTTCTGTTGATCTACAACCTACTGAAAACACTCAGATAATCAGCGAACGTAAGCTTTCGTAATGATGGGGTCAGGTGTTCGAGTCACCTAAGCGGCACCACTTTTCCCAATGAAAACAGATGACTGAAACCCGGCGGGCGCAGCTTCGCGTGCGGCTGCGTGGGCGATGAGAGAGGGCCGCAGCATGGCGAGGTACATACTCACCGGCGCGCCGGGGGCGGGGAAGACCGCCCTGCTGCGGATGCTGGAGCGGCGCGGCCACGCGGTGGTGGAGGAGGCGGCGACGGACGTCATCGCCCTGGAACAGGCGCTGGGGCGGGCGGAGCCGTGGACCGATCCCGGCTTCATCGACCTGATTGTCTGCTTGCAGAGGCAGCGGCAAAGGCTGTCCGGCGACGGCTTCTTCGACCGTTCGCCCATTTGCACCTGGGCGCTGAGCGAATTCCTGGGGTTTCCGCCGTCGCCCGCCCTCAAGGCTGAGATCGACCGCATTGCGGCCGAGCCGGTCTATGCGCGCCGGGTCTTCTTCATCCAGAACCTGGGCTTCGTCACCCCCACGGCGGCGCGGCGGATCAGCTACGAAGACGCCCTGCGGTTCGAGCAGGTCCACCTCGAGGCCTACCGCCGTTTCGGCTACGAACTTACCCTCATTCCACCCGGCCCGCTTGAGGCCCGCGCCGATCAGGTCTTGGCGAACACGCCCTTCCAGTAGGCGCGCATGGCCTCGACGGCCGGGCGCAGGCCTTGGGTCTGGGCTTCGGCGTGGGCGCCGACACCGTGGTGCAGGTGAGGGCTGGAGATGGAGTCCCAGATCACCCTGGTGACGTCTTCCACCGAGCCCGGCACCGACTGGGCCTCCTCGATGGCGGACCGGAACACCTGGCCCTCGGCGTTTGCGGTGGAGTCCAGCAGGGGGGTGTCGATATAGCCCGGCATGATGCAGACCACCCGGACGCCAAACCGCGAATATTCCAGGTCCAGCGCCTCCGACAGGCCGCGCACCGCGAACTTGGTGGCGCCGTAGACCGCCAGGCGGGGCGGCCCCGACAGGCCGGCGCTGGAGGCGATATTAACCAGCACCGCGCCGTTGGTGGCCTTCAGCAGCGGCAGGGCGGCGTAGCTGCCATAGATGACGCCGCGCAGATTGACGTCGATCTGCAGGTCCCAGTCGGCGGAGGTCTGGGTCTCGAACCAGCCGTAGCGCGCCAGGCCGGCATTGTTGACCATCACGTCAAGCCGGCCGCCGCTGGCCTTGCCGAAGCGGGCGAGCGCCAGGCCCCAGGCGGCCTCGTTGCGCACGTCCAGGCGGATGGCGACCACCTGGCCGGGATCGAACTCGGCGGCGGCCTTGGCCAGCGCATCCTCATCCACATCCGACAGGCCGACGAAATAACCCTCGGCGGCGAAGCGCTTGGCGGTCGCCAGGCCGATGCCGCTGGCGGCCCCGGTGATGAAGCAGGCTTTGGTGGCCATGGTTTGAATTCCCCGTCTAGCCGGGGAGCATGTCGGCCCTGGGGATCAGGGCGTCAAGCGCGGCGCAGCAGCACCGCGCCTGTCCAACCGGACTCGGCCAGCAGCTTCACCCCATTGGTTTCCAGGGCCCTGGTCAGGCGCTTCTGGGTGGTTCCGTGGGCGGGGCGGCCGTTCTCGAACTGGGAAATGGTGGTGAAGGCGACGCCCGACTTCTCGGCCAGGTCCTTCAGGCTCCAGTCCAGCAGGGCGCGGCCGGCGCGGCAGCATTCGGGGGTCAACATGGGGGGCTCCCTGGGAATCGCAGCCGAATCCTCGGCGGTGAGGGTTAAAAATTCATCGCCAAGGGGGTTGGAGTTGAGGTGGGGACGCGCGTGCGTCTTGCCCCGCCTGGGCAAGAGGCCTAGTCCGGGGACGGCGCCTGTCGCCTCAGACCTCAAAGCGCCATGACCGACGAACCTCGCCCTCGCAAGATCCTCAGCCTGAAGAACCCGCCGACGCGGCCGCTTGGCCCAGAGCCGATCCGCAAGGCCGCGCCGCCGCCACCCCCTCCGCCGCCGCCGGCCCAGGTCTTCGCCTGGAAGTGCAAGCCCTGCGGCGCCGGTTTCAACGTGGGCGCGGACCTGGCGGGCGACGTCGTGATCCGCTGCCCCTCCTGCAACGCCAAGATCGGGACGGTGGCCGATTTCCGCGCCGATCCCATCCCCACCAAGCTGCGCGCGCGGCCGGTGGCCCCGAAGGCCTAGCGCCTTCAGGCGAAGTGGGAACCGGTTCGCCGCCCGGAAGGCGTGACCCGGCTCAGAGGCTCCCGGCCACTTCGCTCATCACCGGCCCGATCTCGTCGTTCAGAACCAGGTCCGCCATGTCGTCGATGTCGGTGGGCTCGCGATTGATGATGGCGAGCGCGGCGCCGTTGCGCTTGGCGATCTGCGGCAGGGCCGCGGCCGGATAGACCACCAGGGACGACCCCAGCACCAGGAAGAGGTCGCTGTTCAGCGCCTCCAGCTCGGCCTTGCGCAGAACTTCGGGCTTGAGTTGCTGGCCAAAGGAGATGGTGGCGGTCTTCACGATGCCGCCGCAGGCCTGGCAGACCGGCAGTTCGTCGGTCTCGACAAACCGCGCCTTCAGGTCCGCCAACTCGTGGCGCGCCCCGCAGTCCAGGCAGGTGGCGTAGCTGGCGTTGCCGTGCAGCTCGATCACCCGTGACGCCGGTATGCCGCTGTCCTGGTGCAGGTTGTCGACGTTCTGGGTGACGACGCTGGAAAGCTTGCCGGCCTCCAGCAGGCGCGTCAGCGCGTAGTGCCCCTCGTTGGGCGACGCCCCCACCCAGCCGGCGCGGCCGGAGAAGGCCCGGCCCCAGGCCTCGCGGCGCTTTTCAGGGTCGGTGACGAAGTCCTGGAACAGGATGGGGCTCATCTTGCTCCAGACGCCGCCCGGCGAGCGGAAGTCCGGAATGCCCGATTCCGTGGAGATGCCCGCGCCGGTGAAGGCGACGATCCGGCGGGCCTCGCCGATCATCTTCGCCAGGTTGTGCCGTGTCACGCCGCCTCCCGGGCTCTGTCGCGCCCGGCTACTGCGCCTTGAAATAGGTATCCGGCGCGTTGGTGAAATCGTCGAAGTCGGAGACGCAGGTTAGCCACTCCTTCTGCTGGGCCACCACATCCTCGCGGCGGTCGCTGGCCGAGGCGCGCAGGGCGTACCAAACATAGGGGTGGTTGTCCTTGTTCAGATAGGCCGGGCAGAAATTGGCGTTGCGGTTCCAGCGGTTGATCTGCTCGTCGTTCGCCAGGTCGTCATCGTTCCAGCCCAGCTGGTCTACCAGCTGGTCGCAGGCGGTCACGGCGATGGTGCGAATGGTCATGTGGCTCTCCCCCTGACACCAGCCCAATCGTCCGGCGGCATGCCGCAAGCCTTTGGATCGACTCCGAAAAACGCGCGCCCCTGTTAATGAAATCGAGCGAGTTCATGGGGATAATGCCGAAAATCGACCCCGAACAGAACGATTGGGACGTGTTCCAAGGATGAGCTATTCCATACCCCAGCCGGGCGCCGAACTGATCTCGGTCCGCATCGGCGACCAGTCCTACGCCATCGACATTATGGCGGTGCGTGAGATTCGCGGCTGGACGGCGGCCACCCCCCTGCCTCACGCCCCGCCCCACGTGTTGGGGATGATGAATCTTCGCGGCGCCATCCTGCCGGTCATCGACCTGGGTTCGCGCCTGGGCCTTGGGCCCGCCGAACCCAACTCGTCCTCGGTGGTGGTGGTGGCCCAGATCGGCGAGGCCCAGGTGGGCCTGGTGGTGGACGCGGTCTCCGACATCCTCACCGTGACCGAGGGCCTGATCCAGTCGCCCCCGGACATCGGCGGCGAAATCCTCAACTACGTCAACGGGGTGATGACCACCGACACCGGCATCGTCAGCCTGCTGTCCCTGGACCACGTCCTGCCGCCCGAGCCGATCGTCCTCGCCGCCTAGGTTGCTTGTGGGGCGGGTGACGGGCGCCGAAACCGGCCTGCGCGTTCGGCCGCCACAGTCCGCGCTGCCCGCTTTTTGCGCGGCCCCTGAAAAATTGTGCCTGCACAACAGGCAAAGACTCCTGTAGCCAAGGCCTCCTGACCAGTTGGGGGGACGGGGCTGATGGTTCGCATGTTGACGCGCTTGGGCGCGCTGATCGCAGGCTTGGCCCTGGCGTCTCCGGCCTTGGCGCAAGCGCCGGCGCCGGCCATCGATCACGGCGACACCGCCTGGATCCTCAGCGCCACGGCCCTGGTCCTGTTCATGACCCTGCCCGGCCTGGCGCTCTTCTATGCCGGTCTGGTACGGTCCAAGAACGTGCTGTCGGTGATGACCCACTGCGTGGCCATCGCCTGCCTGGCCTCGGTGCTTTGGCTGCTGGTGGCCTATAGCCTGTCCTTCTCCGGAACCGGGCCGTTGATCGGCGACCTGGCCAAGGTCGGCCTGGTGTCCGTGGGCCGCGAGGCGGTGACGGGCGTCCTGCCGGAGAGCGTCTTCTTCGCGTTCCAGATGACCTTCGCCATCATCACCCCGGCCCTGATCGTCGGGGCCTTCGTCGAGCGCATCAAGTTCTCCGCCGTCCTGCTCTTCTCCGGCCTGTGGCTGATCGCCGTCTACGCGCCGGTCTGCCACTGGGTCTGGGGCGGCGGGTGGCTGGCCCAGATGCATATCATGGACTATGCGGGGGGCCTGGTGGTCCACGCCACGGCAGGGGTGTCGGCCCTGTTGATCGCCTGGCGGCTTGGCCCGCGCGACGGCTTCCCGCGCGACCTGTCGCCGCCGCACAATCCGGGCATGACCATGATGGGCGCGGGCATGCTGTGGGTCGGCTGGTACGGCTTCAACGCCGGCAGCGCCCTGGCCGCCGACGGCAATGCGGGCGCGGCCCTAATCGCCACCCACCTCTCGGCCGCCACGGCGGGCCTGGTCTGGGCCGCGATCGAATGGAAGCGGTTCGGCCGCCCCAGCATGGTGGGCCTGGTCACCGGCGTGGTGGCGGGCCTGGCCACCGTGACCCCGGCGTCGGGCTTCGTCGGGCCCCTTGGCGGCGTGTTGCTGGGCGCCGCGGGCTCGCTGATCTGCTATCAGGCCGTGGACCTGGTGAAGCACGGGCTGAAGATCGACGACAGCCTCGACGTCTTCGCGGTGCACGGCGTGGGCGGTATTCTCGGGACCCTCATGGTGGCGGTGCTGGCGGCGACCGGCCTTGGCGGCGCGGGCTATGCCAACGGGGTCACCATGGGCTCGCAGGCCGTGACCCAGGTGATCGGTGTGCTGGCGGTCTGCGCTTGGTCGGGGATCGCCACCCTGGCCCTGGTCTTCCTGGTGCGCCGCACCGTTGGCCTGCGGGCCAGCGACGACGCGGTGGACGAGGGCCTGGACATGTCGGCGCACGGCGAGCGGGCCTACAATCCCTAGAACGGGTTAGGGTTTGACGCCAAAGGCCAGGTCGAAGTCCGCCTGAACGGCGCCTTCGACCTCGACCATCTTCACCCGCGCCGTCTCGCCCGAGACGATGCGCAGGGCGGACCTGGGGCGTTTCAGGGTCTTGGCGAGGAAGGCCAGCAGGGCGGCGTTGGCCGCGCCCTCGGCGGCCACGGCGCTTACCCGCACCTTCAGATAGGGCCGGCCCTCGACGTCGAGAGTCCAGCCGTCCAACCCGTCCCGGCCGCCCTTGGGCGTCACCCGGACCGGCAGGCGCATCAGCCCATCAAGGCGACGATGGGCCCAAAGGCCATCGGCAGGAGGTAGGTCTTCACGCCCTGAAGGATCAGCAGGACGATGATCGGGCTGATGTCCACGCCACCCAGCGGCGGAATGATCCGCTGGAAGGGCGCCAGGATCGGCCGGGTCACGGCGTCCAGGAACTTGGCGATGTTGTAGACCACCTGGTTGCGCAGGTTGATCACATCGAAGGCCACCAGCCACGAGATGATGGCGTTGGCGAAGATCGCGAAGATCAGCAGGCTCAGAAGCGAACTGACGATGAAGTAGAGGAAGCTGCCCATGGCCCCGGTTTAAAGGGGCCCGCGTGTGGCTGGCAAGCCGCTGCGTCAGTGTCTCGCATTTCTCCCGCTTGACAGGTGGGGTCGTAAAACGCTTATTCCGCGCCTCCTGGGGCCGTAGCTCAGATGGTAGAGCGCCTCGTTCGCAATGAGGAGGTCAGCGGTTCGATTCCGCTCGGCTCCACCAGGAACCCACCCTGAATCCGGGCCGGCGCGCCTTGCCGCCAGGGCCAGCGCCTGCCACAAACCGCGTCGGTCGGCCTTGGGGGGCGGATGGTCTTTTCGTCCATCATCTTCATCTTCTATTTTCTGCCCGTCTTCCTGCTTGGCTACTATGTCAGCGGCTGGCGGACCGGCGCCCTGCTGGTCGGCAGCGTGGCCTTCTATGTCTGGGGCGAGGGGGCCTATGTCTTCCTGCTGCTGGGACTGATCGGGGCCAACTACGCCGGGGCCCGGGCGATGGCCGCCGCTGAGGCGCCCGCCCGACGCCGGCTGATCCTGGCTGTGATGATCGTGGTCGATCTCGCCGTCCTGGCCTGGTTCAAATATGCCGGCTTCCTGGCCCAGACCCTGAACGATGTTCTGCCGGGAAACCCGCTGCCGGAGCTGACCCATCGCCTGCCGCTGGGCATCTCGTTCTTCACCTTCCAGCTGATCAGCTACGCCGTCGACATCTACCGCCGCGCCGTGCCGGTGGAGCGGTCGCTGGCGCGGTTCTCGGCCTATATCCTGATGTTCCCGCATCTGATCGCCGGGCCGATCGTGCGCTACGCCGATATCCGCGAGGAGCTGCAGGGAGACCGCAAGAGCTCGGGCCGCATCGGCCTGGGGTTCCAGTACTTCATCGTCGGCCTGTGCCAGAAGGTGCTGATCGCCAACACCGTGGCGCCGGTCGCCGACCACGCCTTTGGCCTCGACCCCGGAACCCTGACCGCCACGGCGGCCTGGCTTGGGGCGCTGGCCTATAGCCTGCAGATCTATTTCGACTTTTGCGGCTATTCCAACATGGCCATCGGCCTGGCCTTCATGCTGGGCTTCACCTTCCCGAAGAACTTCGATCACCCCTATGCGGCCACCTCGCTCACCGACTTCTGGCGGCGATGGCACATGTCGCTGTCCTCCTGGTTCCGGGACTATGTCTACATCCCCCTGGGCGGGAACCGGGGCGGGCGAAGCGCGACGATCCGCAACCTGCTGATCGTCTTCTTCCTGACGGGTCTCTGGCACGGGGCGGCCTGGAGCTTCATCGTCTGGGGCCTCTATCACGGGGCCTTCCTGATGGTGGAGCGGTTCGGCCTCGGCCGGGTCCTGGACGCCGCGCCCAGGGCGCTGCGCCACGCCTACGCCCTGGTCGTGGTGATGATCGGCTGGGTGTTCTTCCGCGCCGCCGACCTGACCGCCGCGCTGGACTACCTGTCGGTGATGCTGGATCCACGCGCCTTCAAGCCGCTCGGCCTGACCCTGCGATACCTGCTGGACACCGAGGTGCTGCTGGCCTTCACCGCCGGCGCCGTCTTCGCCTTCCCGACCCTGCAGGCGGTGATGACGTGGCTGAAGGCGCCGCGCTCCGACGCGCCCTCGCCCCATCTGCCGGCCCACCTGGACACGCGGGGCGCCCACGTCCTGCCGACTCCGGTCCTGGCGGCGGGATTCGTGATCAGCATCGCGGTGCTGGTCAACTCGACCCTCAACCCCTTCCTCTATTTCCGGTTCTGAGGGGGTCATGGAAAAGCCCGTCCCCCGCCCTGGCCTGATCGTCATCGTCCTGATCCTGATGGCGGCCGCCTTCCTGCTGCGGCCGGTGATGAAGCCGCCGCAGCTCCAGGAGGGCCGGGTTCTGGCGGGTCCGCCCACCTGGTCGGGTCTCGCCAAGCTCGACGACCTGCGCCACCAGACCGACGCCTGGGTGGCGGATCGTTTTCCCGCCCGGCCCTATCTGATCGGCTGGCTGAACGCCGCCCGGCTGACCATCGGCGACAGCGGATCGGACCGGGTTCTGGCCGGTCGCGACGGCTGGCTCTTCTACAATGACGGCACGCGCCTGGCGCCCGCGCGGGCCAAGCCGCCTCTGACGGACGCTGACGCCGCCGAATGGCTGCGCGGCCTGTCGGGGCGGATCGAGGCTCTGGAGCGGCAGGGCGTCGCCTATCTGGTGGTGGTTCCACCGGCCAAGGAGACCATCTATCCGCAGTTCGGCCCGTCCTGGTATCCAGGCCCCAGTCCCCGGCGGACCAGCCTGGAGCTCGCAAGGCTCGCGGCTCGCACCGAGCCCGGCCACGTCCTGCATCTGCGCGATCCGGTTCTGGCCGTGGCGAACGCCGGGCAGGAGGCCTTCAGCCGCCACGACACCCACTGGACCGGAGACGCGGCCTATGCCGGTTACGCGGCGATCATGCAGAGACTCCGCGCCCAAGGGATGGACCAGGCGACCCGGCCGCTCAGCGATTTCCGACCGGTGGTGAACGGGGTCAATCCGCCCCGCGATCTGGCCCTCATGCTGGGCGTGGCGAGCTTCGTGCCGATCCACTATCGCGGCTATGTCGATCCAGCCGCCGACGCCCACAGGACCACCTGGCTCTCCGAGCGCCGGGGCTGGATCGCGCCCCAGGTGGTGGACACCGGCCAGGCGGGCAAGCCGACCCTGCTGCTGACCCGAGATTCCTTCTCGAACGCCCTGACGCCCTTCCTGCTCGGCCATTTCAGCCGGGTGATCCTGACCCATATCGACGACGGCTTCTGGCGTCAGGACCTGATCGACCGGTTCCATCCGGACGTCGTGATGCTGGAGGTGCAGGAGCATGGCTTGGGCTTCGCCATGCGCGGCTCACCCTCTCTCTCCGAGGTTGCCGAGGCGCGCATCGAGCGGGCTCTGCCCAGGGCGCCGACCCACGGACCCCTGGCCCCTTCCGCGCCCTCGCGCGGGCGCTTTGTTCCGGTGGCGTCCGCGCCGGCCTTCGCCGGTCTGGATGCGGCGACGGCGTCTCCGGGCTGCAACGTCGACCAGGCGCTGATGGACGACCGGGCCTTGGTGCTGTCTGGATGGATATCCGACCTCTCGACCAAGGCCAGCCCGCAGGATGGCGCGGCCCGCCTCTCCGGTCCGGCCGGAGACTTCGTCTATCCCTTGCAGATCGACCAGGCTCGGCCCGACGTGGCCGCGTTCTTCAAGCGCGCCGTGGCCCAGCCCAGCGGCTTCGCCATCAGCCTGAATCTCCAGGGCTTGCCCTCTGGGACCTACGACCTGCGGGTCTATCGTCGTCGTCTCTCCGGCTGGATCGGCTGCGCCGGACCCAAGGGCTTGCTCCGACCCTAGAGCCAACAGCTTGTTCACCGCTGCAGGCTAGACTAGGCGTGCTGCGGCGCGTCTTTCCGGCCTCGCACGCGTTGAACACTGCCGGCGGCCTTCCTAGACTAGGGCGCTCAACCAAAGGTCCGCCCTTGTTCTCTCGTCTGTTCGCCCGCAAGCCTCCGGAAGCTCCACCCTCCACTGAGGGACGGCTGGCCTATGCCGTGGGCGACATTCACGGCCGTCTAGACGCCTTTGACGCCCTGCTGCTGGTGATCGCCCAGGACGTCCTGGCCTCGCAGCCCACCCAGCAGCCGATGCTGATCCTGCTGGGGGACTATGTGGACCGGGGGCCGGCCTCGGCTCAGGTGGTCGACCGGATCCTGGGGCTGCAGACCGAGCCGGCCTTCGAGGTGCGGGCGCTGAAGGGCAACCATGAGGAAGCCCTGCTGCAATTCCGCGACGAGCCGGGCTTTGGACAGACCTGGGTGGAGCACGGCGGCTCGGCGACCCTGGCCTCCTACGGCGTCCAGCCGCCGGCCACCCGCACCGACCCGGACGCCTGGGAGACCGCGCGCCGGGCCTTCCGCGAGGCGTTGCCGGCAAGTCACGCGGCCTTCTACGAGGGCCTGGAGATCATGATCACCCAGGGCGACTACGCCTTCGTCCACGCTGGCGTCCGCCCCGGCGTGCCCTTGGACCGTCAGGTGGAGCGCGACCTGCTGTGGATCCGGGCCGAATTCCTGCAGTCGACGGCCAGGTTCGAGAAGATCATCGTCCACGGCCACACGCCGATGGAGGAGCCGCAGATCATCGCCGGCCGCCGCATCGGGGTCGACACCGGGGCCTACGCCACCGGCCTGCTCACCGCCGTGCGCCTGGACGACAGCGGCGCGCGTATCCTGCAGGGCCGTGCGGTCCGGTCAGCGGCGTAGCCGCCGGTCTTTCCTTGATCGCGCTTCGGACGACGAACCGGTTTCCACGTCGTCTGAATCGCTTCAGCCGCCTAGCGCCTGGTCCACCGCGATGCGGCGGTAGCGGGCCTCAATGAAGGCGAAGGCTCCGAAGGCGATCAGGCCCAGCGCGACGGTGGTCATCAGGGCGTCGCCATAGGGCTGTCCCTCCATCATCTGCAGCGCCCCGCCGATCCCCGTGGCATCCTGGCTACGGGTCTTCAGCCCCGCCGTCAGCATCAGGGCCCCCACCGGCAGGAAGGCGATCCCCCGACCCAGATAGCCGGCGCGTCCGATCCAGGGCGCCCACCTGCGGACCCCCTCATCGCAAGCGAGCGGCTTACAGAAATCGCGGCCGAATACCTGGACGATGTTGCCGATCCCCGCGCCCAGGATGAACAGGCCCGCCCCGGCGACCAGCAACTCGCCACCCGGCAGATCGAGGACGGCGGCCACCGTGCGGCGGGTTTCCGCCTCGTCGTCGGCCTCGGTAAGGTCTTCCAGGGTGTCGATGAGCCCGAAGACCGAGGCGCCCAGGGCGCCATAGACCACGCCGCTCACCGCCTGGCCCAGGCGCGAACCTATGGCCCGCAGGCTGGCGCCCTGCCGATCGGCGTCGAAGGCCGACTGCAGCAGCCGCCAGCCGGCGAAGGCGTAAAGCCCCAGTCCGGCCAGCCACAGCAGCACAACGCCGAAGGGCCAATCGGCCCAGGCCTCCAGCACCCCGCGCGACCCCTCCGCCTTGGGCGCCAGGTCGAGGGCGGCGGCCACCGCTATGGTCCCGATGCTCAGATAGATGAAGCCCCGCGCCAGGTAGCCGCCGCGGCAGGCCAGTTCGGCGAGTGCGCTCCAGGGCGCGACGCGCAGCCAGGCGCGCACCTGGGCGAAGGCGCTTGCGGACGGTTCGGTCGGGGAGGTCAGCACGGAAAAACGCCCCGCACCCCAGCGGTGCTGCGGCGTGAACGTCAGCCCAGGCGCCCGGTTCCTACTTCGCCTCCGGATAGATCACCGGCAAGACCAGGGCCGAGGGACGGCTCGCGTCCATATAGACGCTGTTGGTCGCCACCCGCGGCTTCTGGCTCTGCTTGCCCGGCGCTTCGCCGGTATTGGGATTCACTTCAAAACGCGGCGCGTTCGAAGACGTGATGTGGACGGCGATCCGGTGGCCCTTCTCGAAGGTGATGGCCGTGGAC
>NZ_JBBKVV010000115.1:0-64491 GCF_037968635.1 Phenylobacterium sp. | reverse complement strand
CATGAAGTCGGTGTCGAGGCCGTCGGTGGCCCCGTAGAGCTCCACCTTCACCGGTCCGGCGATGGCGAGGTCCTTGTCCAGGACCGGGGTCTGGAAGCGCAGATAGTCCTGCCGCGCCGTGACCTGGCGCTGATCCTGCGGCCCCCGGTCGAAGGTCAGGTTGGCGCCGCCGAAGGTGGCCACCGGATTGGCCGGATCGAACCTGTAGCTGAGCTTGGCGTTGGTCGCGGCCGGAGCCTTGGTGGTCAGGGCCTTGTCCGCCGTCAGATAGTAGCGCACCTCGCGATTGGCCGGCGGCCAGTTGGCGGAGGTCAGCATGCGGTTCTTGGGCGAAAAGGCCCCAGTCCTCGCGCCGGCCATCATCATGAACCGCACCGGCGGCTCGTCCATGATCCCGTTGTCCTCGCCCTTCAGCCAATAGTCGAACCAGCGGATCTCCTGGTCGCCGGCGATAGTTCCGCGATCCATGCCCGGATAGGCGAGGTCGCCCGAAAGTGGCCCGTGGCCGAAGGGACCCATCAGCAGCTTCTGATTACCCCGCGCGCCCTTCGAACCTTGGTTCTGAAGAACCTCGAAGTTTGAGACGTTGCCGTGGTTGAAGATATCGTACCAACCCCCGACATTATAGATGGGAATCCTTATGTACTTGCGGTTGGTGCTCATAGCCGCGCGGTTCCAGAACACGGTGTCGAGCACGTTGGCGCGGCTGGCGTCCAGCACCTCATCGGAAACACCCTGGCCCTTCAGCCAACCCAGGGTGTCCTTCTCCTTGACCACTCCGCCCATGTAGCTGTTCTGCAACTGGTCATATGGCGCCACCACGACATAGGCAGCCTTCAGATGGGGCGGAGCGGCCATGGCCGCAGCGTTGGCGGTGATGCCCAGGGCCGAGCCCCCGGTGATGCCGATGACGCCACTGCTCCAGGGCCGCTTGGCGAGCCATTCGACAGTGTCGTAGCCGTCCTCGATGTCATTCTGGAAGGCGGCATAGAAGCCCTCGGAGCGGCCCTTTCCACGGGTGTCCTGAAGCACGAAGACGTAGCCGGCGTCGGTGTAGCGCTTGGCGTTCGCGTCGAGCTGGAGCTTGGAGTCTGGCCGGTCTGGACGGCCGTCCTTCAGATAGGGGGTGCGCGACACCACCACCGGCCAGGGGCCCGGCCCCGTCGGCTTGTACACATTTGCCGCCAGCTTCACCCCGTCGCGCATCGCGGCGAATTCTTCGGTGAGATTGGCAGGCGCAATGGCCGCGGCAGGCGCCGGGGGAACCTGGGCGTCTGCCAGCCCGGCGGACAAGGTCAGGGCCAGGGCGGAGCTCAATGCCAGAGCACGGAAGGCGGTCATGATGTTTCCCCTGCGCGCGCGGCTCTCGTCCACGTCGCGAAAATGATCGTCGATCAAATAACACAGGCCCGGCGCAACGGTCGCCGCAGCCTAATCGTGAGTATGGAGTCCGGTCAGCCCACCGTCTTGCGCAACCAGGCGAGCAGGTCGGCCACCACCTCGGCGCGGTTGGTCTCATTCAGCATCTCGTGCCGACCGCCCTTGTAGACCTTCACCTCCATCCGCGTGAGGCCGGCGTCGCGATAGCGGTTCACCAGGGGATGCAGCAGTTCCAGGTCGCGGTTGATGGGATCTCTGTCGCCGACGAAAATGTAGAGTGGCAGGTCCTTGGGGATCTTGGCGATCTCGACGGGGTCCCGAAGTCGAGCGCCGACCCGGCCGAAGCTGTCGGCGGCGCTGGGCTGGCGGGAGAAGCCGCACAGCGGATCGGCGATGTATTTGTCCACCTCGGCGTCATCGCGCGACAGCCAGTCGTAGGGGGTGCGGGGCTTAGGGCCGTCGGCGTTCATCTCGTCGAGCTGCTTGGCCGGGCCGGTGCGGTCGCCGAAGGCCGCGGTGCCCGACAACACCATGCCGTCCAGTTTGGCGGCGTGGTCGAAGGCGTAGGCCTGGGAGAAGAATGAGCCCAGGCTGTGGCCCAGCAGGACCAGCGGCAGGCCGGGGTTTTCCGCCCGCGCCAGGTCGGTCAGCCGGGCGATGTCCTCCACCACCAACTCGGCGCCGTTCTCGCCGAAGTCGCCGAGGGCGTCCTTGGAGGGCGCGGTATAGCCGTGGCCGCGATGGTCATCGGCATAGAGGACGAAGCCGTCGGACATGATTGGGATCAGCGGCTCGGGATAGCGCCGGGCATGTTCGCCCATGCCGTGGGCGATCTGCAGGACGGCGCGCGGGGCGACCGCCTCATCGGCCCAGCGGAAGCCGGCGATGGAGACGCCGTCCGCGCCGTCAAACCGGAACTGCTTTTCGGAATAGCTCATCATCCCCTCCGTACGCTCTGGCGGCGCGAGGGGTCCGACATAGCGCGCGCAGGCGGCGATGCACGCGGTTTTTCAACTCCGCGCGCCCAGGTCTCGACAGGGCGCGCGGGCGGTGGGACGACTAGGCCATGGTCTCCAAGAGTCTTCGCCCCACCCTGCTCGCCGGCCTGGGTCTCTCGGGGCTGCTGCTGTGCGGCTGCCAGGCGAAGGTCAGCCGACCGCCCTGCCCCACGGGTGAGGTGTGCCTGGCCTATGGCAGCAGCGGCGAGGCGGGATCTCTTGATCCTCAGACCTCCAACCTGGTGGACGAGTTCACCATCATCGCCGACCTGATCTTCGGCCTGACCACCGATTCGCCGGAGGGCGCGCCGATCCCGGCCATGGCGACCTCGTGGGAGACCAGCGCCGACGGCCTCATCTGGACCTTCCACCTTCGCGACGCCAAGTGGTCTGATGGGGTTCCGGTGACCGCCGACGACTTCGTCTTCGCCTATCGCCGCATCCTCGATCCCAAGACCGCCTCGATCTATGCCTACCTCATCTATCTGCTGAAGAATGGCCAGGCGGTGAACGAGGGCAAGTCCCCCCTGACCGCCGTGGGCGCACGCGCTATCGACCCCCACACGTTGGAACTGACTCTGGAGCACCCAGCCCCATACCTGCCGGAACTGCTGAAGCATCAGAGCTTCTTCCCGGTGCCCAAGCATGCCGTGGAGACGTGGGGCGACGCCTGGGTGAAGCCCGGCCGCTATGTCAGCAACGGGCCCTACAAGCTGGTGAGCTGGAAGCTGGGGGATCACATTGAGGTGGTGAAGAACCCCTATTTCTACGACACCAAGAACGTCTGCGTGGACCGCATCCACTACTTCCCGACTCCGGATTCGGTGATGGCCGAGCGGCGCATCCAGCGCGGCGAGCTGGACGTGAACACCTCGTTCCAATCCAACCGCTTCGTGAGGCTGAAGGCACGGATGCCGGACTTCGTAAGGGCCAAGAACTCCCTGGCCACGGCCTACCTGTCCTTCAACACGAGCGAGATCGCGGCCTTCCGCGATATCCGGGTGCGGCGCGCGTTGTCAGAGGCCATCGACCGCGAATTCATCACCGAGAAGCTGCTTCGCGCGGGCCAAATTCCGGCCTACGCCTTCGTCCCGCCGGGCACAGCCAACTATGCGAAGGGGGCGGCGACCTCCTGGGCCGGCAAGCCCCTCGCCGAGCGCCAGGCCGAGGCCCGGCGCTTGTTGAACGACGCGGGCTACGGCGCGACCCGCAAGCTGACCTTCGAGCTGAAGGTCTCCAACAGCCCCGACACCATCCTGCTGGCCAGCGCCGTCCAGGCCGACTGGGCCGCCATCGGCGTCGACGCCAGGATTGTCCAGAACGAGAGCCAGGTCGCCTTCGCGGCCTACCGAAACCGCGACTTCGGGATCGGCGCCATGAGCTGGTACGCCGACTTCAACGACCCCGTGACCTTCCTCAGCCTGATGAAGTCCGACACGGGCGGCCAGAACTACGGGGACTACAAGAACCCCGCCTATGACGCCCTGCTCAACGCTGCCGACCGTGAGCCCGATGGCGCCAAACGCGCTGACATCCTGAAGCGGGCCGAACAGATGATGCTCGCCGACGAGGCCATCGCCCCGATCTACTACGTCGTGAACCGCAACCTCGTGAGCCCGAAGGTCACCGGCTGGGTCGACAACGTCTCCAACTTCCACCGGGCGCGGTGGCTGTGTGTGAAGAAGTAGGGGGAGAACCTTGGCGGTGACGCAGGGATTCGAACCCTGGATACGCTTTCACGTATGACGATTTAGCAAACCGTTGCCTTAAGCCACTCGGCCACGTCACCATCAAGGCCGGGACGGATAGCCGTTTCGAATGCGGCTGGCAATCGAGGTCGAGCGGTTTCCCGCCGCCTGCGGCAAATGCCGTCCATTCGCGGAACGGCTCGGCCGTTAACCCGACGATCAGACCGCTCCGGCACACTGCAGTCTCCTCTTTGTACGTGTGCGGCTCCCCTTCCCATGTCTTCCGTCGTCCAGTTCCAACGCAAGGAAAGCTCGGAGACCGGTCCTGAGTCGCAAACGCACGCGACGGACGCCCGCGTCGCTGAGCGTCATGCCGACCTGCCGCCCGCCGAACGGGGGGCGTCCGAGGACCGCCGGGGGCCGTTCCGGCCGAAATCCCTGATCCCCACCCGCGCTCGACTGCAGGGCCGCGTGGTGGCTCGCATGTTCCAGGCGGGCGACATTGTCCTGCTGTTGGTCGCCGGCGCGATCGCCCACAGGATCGGCGCGGTCGGGGCTGTGGGCCTGGCGGTGACTTGCGGCGGGGCGCTCGCCGTCCTGCTCAGCCTGTCCCTGTTCCGAGCGTACGGCTTCAATCGACGCGAAGAACTGGCCCATCACCTGGCGCGTCTGACCGGCGCGTTCGCGGTTGGCGCCGGGGCGACCTTCGCCCTGCTGCTGTCGTTCACGCCGATGGCGACGCTAGGTCAGGCCATGGCCGCCTGGGCGCCCGCGGCGTTTGCGGCGACCTATGGGCTGCACATCGTCTGGTGGCTGTGCGTGCGGCGGTGGCGCGCCAGCGGCCGCCTGACGCCGAATATCGTGGTCGTGGGCGCCACGGGCGCCGCCGAGCGCCTGATCGTCGCCACCCTGCTGAGCCGCGAGGCCAATATCCTCGGGGTGTTCGATGACCGCGCCGCGCGCAGCCCCGCGGGGATCCGCGGCGTGCCGGTGCTGGGCGACACCAACGCTCTGCTGGCCCACCGCATCATGCCCTATGTGGATCGCATCGTGATCACGGTGCCCTCCCAAGCCCGCGCCCGCGTGGGCCAGATGATCGAACGCCTGGGCGTCCTACCCAACGAGGTCAGCCTGTTGTTGGACGGCGAAGACGCCGCCCACGAAGCTGCCGCCATCAGCCGCATCGCTGACGTGCCCCTGGCCCACATCTCCGGCGCACCGATGGATGATCGCCGCGCGGTCGCCAAGCGCGGCCAGGACCTGCTGGTGGGCCTGGCGGCCCTCGCGGTCGCGGCTCCCGTCATGCTGCTGGTGGCCTGGGCGATCAAGCTCGACAGCCCCGGCCCGGCCCTGTTCCGCCAACGCCGTCACGGCTTCAACAACGAAGAGATCGTGGTCTGGAAGTTCCGCTCCATGCGGGTCCAGTCCGCGCCGCAGTCCAAGGTCCGCCAGACACAGGCCGACGATGATCGCGTCACCCGGGTGGGCCGCTTCATCCGCAAGACCTCGCTGGACGAGTTGCCGCAGATCTTCAATGTCCTGACCGGCGAGATGTCCCTGGTGGGGCCACGCCCGCACCCGGTGGGCATGATGACCGGTGACATCGAGTCGGCCCGTCTGGTGGCGGAATACGCTCACCGCCACCGCATGAAGCCCGGCATGACCGGCTGGGCGGCCATCCACGGTTCGCGGGGTCCGGTGGACACGCCCGAGCTGGTGAAGCGCCGCGTCGCCCTGGACGTGGAATACATCGAGCGGCAATCCTTCCTGCTCGACCTCTATATTATCGTCATGACCCTGCCCTGCCTGCTGGGCGACCGCGAAAACATCCGCTGAATCCAACGGGCTTAACCGTTTGAAACCGCCTGATCGGGCAGATTGCGCTTCGGTCAGTCGAAAAGGTTGTGGTGATGTTCTGGCGCGGGGTGATCGGATACCTGCCGGTCAATGTGGTGCAGGGCGTCGTCGGCCTGCTGACCATCGTCGCCTTCACGCGCCTGCTGACCCCGGCCCAGTTCGGTGACTATGCCCTGGCGATCTCGGTCATGGCCCTGGTCCACACCGCCGTCTTCACCTGGAACGAGGCCGCGATGGCCCGGTTCTGGGCCGGTGAGTCGGGGCGCGGCGGCGGCGCGGATCACTCGGCCACTGTTTACCGCGCCTGGCTCATGCTGCTGGCCGTGCTGCCGATGGCGGCCTTGGTCACACTCGCCCTGCCGATGACGCCCAGCCTGCAACTGGCGGTGCTGGCGGGCCTCGCCACCGTGGCGCCGCGCACCTTCGTCAAGATCGCCCAGGAGCGCCGCCGCGCCGCGGGCGAAGTGAAGAGCGCAGCCCTGCTGGACATGGGCCAGACCCTGGGCGGATTCCTGATCGGGATGACCCTGGCCGTGGCGGGTCTTGGCGGCGCCGCACCGGTGGCCGGCATGGGCCTGGCGGCCCTGGCTTGCCTGCCCTTCATTCTCGCGAGCGAAAGCAGACATCAGCGGGGCGGCCGGGTGGAGCGTCAGCGCCTGCGCAGCCACGCCGCCTATGGTGTGCCCGTCGCCCTCTCGCTGATCCTCGCCCTGGTGCTGTCCAGCACGGACCGCTTCCTGCTGGCGGCATTCCTCGATGAAAGTGCGGTGGGCATCTATCACGCAGGCTACAGCCTCGCGAACCGCAGTCTGGACGTGGTGTTCATCTGGCTGGGCGCCGCCGGCGGCCCGGCTCTGATCATGGCGCTCGAGCGAGGTGGCCGCAGCGCGCTGACCGACGCCGCCAGGGAGCAGGCGCAACTGATGCTGTTGTTGACCGTGCCCGCCGCAGCGGGACTGGCGCTTGTGGCCGCACCCCTGGCGCAATTGATGATCGGCGATAATCTCAGCGCTGGCGCGGCGCACGTGACCCCATGGATCGCGCTCTCCGGCCTGCTCGCGGGCCTGACCACCTACTATTTCCATCAGGCCTTCACCTTGGGCCGCAAGACCTCCTTCCTGCTGGTGGCGATGGCTGTCCCAGCGGCGGCCAATGTGGCGCTGAACCTGATCCTGATCCCCCGCTTCGGCCTCGACGGCGCCCTCTGGGCCACCCCGGCCAGCTACGCTCTGGGCCTGGCGGCTTCGGTGCTCCTCGGCCGGCGTAGCGTGGACCTGCCGATCCCCTGGCTGACCCTGATCCAGGCGGTCGGGGCGAGCGCCCTGATGGCCCTGGTGGTCAGCAGCATCCCTGCCTTCGGCGGCCTGCTCGAGCTGGCGCTCAAAGCCGTGGTTGGCGCCGTGGTCTATGGCGTGGTGATCGCCCTGGTGGATGCTGGGGCCTTGCGTAGCCGAGGCCGCGAGGCCTTTCGCACCTTCCGCTCCCGGAGCGCCGCATGACCGAAGTCCTGTTCGACAACAAGCTGTGGACCCAGGGTCGTCCGGCTCTTTCCATCCTCACACCCTTCAAAGGCGACGACCCGACGCCGCTTCTGGCGGCTCTGGCCCGCGAAACCGGGGACGCCGAGCTGGTGATCCTGGACGACGGCAGCAACGACGCCGAGTTGGCCGCAAGGGTCGAGATCGCCGTCGCGGCCCTGCCCTTCCCCGCGCGGTTTGTGAGGCTGGCGAGGAACCAAGGCCGGTCCAAGGGTCGCAATCGGCTCGTGAGCCACGCTCGGGCCGGGCACTACCTGTTTCTGGACAGCGACATGCTGCCCGATACGCCGACCTTCATCGCCGACTGGCTGGCCTTGATCGCGACGCAGAACCCGGCGGTAGCCTTCGGCGGCTTCTCGCTGGACCAGGCGCCGCCCAATCCTGAGCACGCGCTGCACCGCGCGATGGCCGGCCAGTCCGACTGTCTGCCCGCCACCCAGCGGGCGCTCATGCCCGAGAAGATCTTCACCTCAAACCTGCTGGTCCGCGCCGATGTCTTCGCCGCCGAGTCCTTCGACGAAGGCTTCGCCGGGTGGGGCTGGGAGGACGTGGAATGGGGCATGCGGGTCGCCCACCGCTGGCCGATCCTGCACGTGGAGAACACCGCCACCCACCTCGGTCTCGATACCGCCCGAACATTGGCCGACAAGTACGAGCAATCCGCCGGCAATTTCGCTCGGGTCGTGGCCAGCCATCACGCGGTGATCAGCCGCTATCCCAGCTACAAGGTCGCCCGCGTTCTGAAGCGCGCGCCGCTCCGCGCGCTATGGAGACCATTGCTGAAGGCCTACGCCCTGACAGAGTCTGCGCCCCTGAAAACCCGCGCCTTCGCCCTGCGGCTCTACCGCGCGGCCCTCTACGCTGAGGCGGTCTGATGGCGAGCTATTCCGAAGCCTATTCCGCCGACCGGTCTCTGAAGGGCAAGCTGCGCCGGCGGCTAGTGCGTCTAGTCCACACTCGGCCGCTGGCCACGACGCCGAGCCGGCCGATGGTCTCGTTCACCTTCGATGACGCCCCCCTGACCTCCGCTGTGGCGGGCGCGGCGCTGCTGGAGACCCGTGGACTGGCGGGCACCTACTATGTCTCCGCGGGTTTGGCTGGAACCGAGGCGCCCATGGGCGTCTGCGCCGAGCCGGTGGACTACAGGCGCCTGGCCAAGGCCGGGCACGAGATCGCCTGCCACACCTATTCCCACCTCGATTGCGGCCGAGCGACAGGCCCCGCGGCCCTTGCCGACGTGACGCGGAACGCCGAGGCGGTCGCCGCCTGGGATGTCGGCGAGATGGTGAGCTTCGCCTATCCCTATGGCGATGTGGCCGGCGGGCCGAAGGGGGCCCTGGCCAAGCGCTTTTCCACCTTGCGCGCCCTGCATCACGGCCTCGTGGAGAAGGGCACAGACCTCAACCAGGTCCCGGCCGTCGGCATCGAAGGGCCGGAGGGCGAGGTCGTCGCCCGTAAATGGCTGGTCGAGGCCAAGGCCAGAAGCGCGTGGCTGATCCTCTACACCCACGATGTGCGGCCAGACCCTTCGCCATGGGGCTGCACGCCCGAAGTCCTGGCGCGCCTGATCGATCAGGCCACGGCGGATGGGTTTGATGTCGTGACGGTGCGCGAGGGCGCCAAGCGCCTCGGGGTCTAGGTTCTAACGTTGCGGTCGGGCCAGCAGAGCTTCACCGCCAGCGCCACGAAGATCACCCAACGGAAGTCGTTGTACAGGACCGCCACGCTCTCCGTCAGAGAGGTCAGGCCGTAGACGATGAGGAACGGCAGGGCGAGATAGGCGCCCTTGTCGCGAAACACCGCCACGACCGCCAGGATGAAGGTCTGCAGGAAGCAAAGGCCCCATGCGGCGAGGCCGAACACGCCCAGGCCCAGCCACTGCTCGATCCAGGTGTTGTGGGAATGGTGCGGCTTCCAACCCGCCTCCTTGACGATCTTCGGCAGCGGCCCCCAGCGGCTGGTGTCGTCCCAGACTGCGCCATAACCGTAGCCGGTCCAGGGCCGCTTCTCGATCTGGTGAATGGCGGCCGTCCAGACCTCGGTCCGTCCGGTCAGGGTCGCGTCCTTGCCCAGGGCCTTGAAGAAGATATCGGAGGCAAAAATGGCCACCGACATGACCATCACCACCGCCATCACGGTCAACCAGGAGGTGGCCACCCCCAGCGCGGGACCGCGGCGCACCAGGGCCACGAACATCAGCCCGCCCAACGCCATCATCACCGAGACCAGGGAGGTCTTGGAGGTGGACATGATCACCAAGAGCACGGCCAAGGCCGCGAAGGGCCACCAGACCTTGGCCCGGGTCGGATTGAGCATGGCCGCCGCCGCCAGGACCGCGAAGCCCAGGGTCATGATGCCCCCAAGCGCATTCTTGTCGGCCCAAAGTCCGCGCCAGGCGCCGGGGAAGAGTTCGTGCATCACGCCGATCGACGGGACCGCGATCGACATCAGGAAAGACGCCACCGTCAAGATAGCGAAGGCGGTGGCGAACACCTCCGCCAACTCCGACCATCGGAACCGCGACGCCATAACGATCCCGGCCAGGGTCGTGGCGTAGACGGCCACAACCCGACGCACCGTCAGGTCAGGGGCTGTTGACCACAGGATCGAAAAGCCGACCACGGCCATCAGAACGATCAGGAAGGGTGTTCGCATCACCGCGCTGAAGGCGCTGAGAGGCGTCAGGGCCAGCAGCAACAACGCCGCCCCGTAGGCCGGCAGATAGGCCACCCGGATCAAGCTGTCGAAGGTTGTGAGACCGGCGTCGCCCCGCAGGGGGAAAACCCAGCCCTCGCTGAAAATCAGCATGATGAAGACGCTGGTGGCGAAGATCGCCAGTCGCCACAGGTCCACCTGGGGCCGACCGCTGCCCACCGCGTTGTGCCAGATGGCCTGGGTCACGGCAGGATGGCCTTGAGGAAGCCGGGCTGACTCACCGTGACGCGATTGAAGAAGATGCCCGCCACCGTGCCCCCCGCGGCGACGATGGCGTCCCGCAGCTGGGCCGGCGCGCGGACATCGGCCTCGTCGGCGGCCACCACCAGCACCGTCTGGTCCATGAAGGGCGCGACGGTCAGCGCCGCCTGCGACCTCTCCGGCGACGGACAATCGACAATGATCACGTCGGCGTAGCGACGCAGAGCGGTCCAATAGTCGCCCGTGGGCAGGATATGGACCCCCTGCCGGCCCTTCAGGCCCTCACGGCGAAAGCGTGTCACCCACCAGCGGACCGCGCCCACGCGATGGGCTGACAGATATCGGGCGTCGGGCCAGGGCTGGCCGTCAGGACCACTGGACGACGGCTGAACCGTGAAGAAGATCGAACCGTCGGGGCTGGCGGCGGCCGGCTCGCCGAGTACGCCGTAACGGTCAGCCTCATCGCGCACCGCAAGGTACTGCGGCGAGGCCAACAGATCGAGGTCCACCAGCCAGACGGAGCGCCCTGCGCGCTTGGCCGCGAACCAGGCAAGCTCCCGCGCCACCGTGGACGTGCCCTCCCCCCGGCGTGCGGCCACGACCTGGATCACCCGCGCGCGGCCTGCGGCCGGCGCGCCCAGTGACGCCCAGAGGTCGGCCATCTCGGCGTTCAGGTCCACCATCCCTCGAATCGATACACGCGTGAGGCTTTCAAACTACCGCAAGTTCAAGGCGAGCGGACGGCGCCGGTTCCGCCTGATCCTAGCTGACCTTCATTTGCGCCGTGGCCAGCACCGGCAGATCCAGGGTTCGCGACGCCGACTGCGCCGTCGGCAGGCCGGGGCGCAGGAACATTCGCAGCAGGCCCGCGCACAGCGCGGTGAAGGCGGCGAACAGGAAGGCCAGCACAATCACCGGCTTCTTCAGGCTCTTGCCCTTGGTGGGGGCCACGGCGCGGCTGACGATGCGGATATTGTCGTTGGTGGTCGAGGCGATTTCGTTGGCCGCTCGGCTCTGCTCTTCCTTGACGGTGAAGTCGCGGACATTGGCTTGCAGTACGTCGCGGTCGAGGGACAGGGCCTGGAACCTGGGCTCCAGTTCGGCCAGGCGCAGCCGGCGCTCGGTGAGTTGGACGACCTGCCCCGCCAGTGCGGCCTGGGACTGTCTCAGAGCGGCCACCTCGGCGGTCAGCTGGATCTTCTCAGTCTGGATGGTCTGGTAGACAGGGTTGATGCCGAAGCGTTTGGCGCCGTCGGCCTGGGTACGCCCTGCCGCGATACCGGCCTCCAGCTGGGCGATCTGGGCGTCGAGTTCCTGCACCGGCCGCGCGTCGTTCTTGTAGCGCGACAGCAGGTCTTCACGCTGCAGCTTCAGGGTCACCAGCTTGTCGCCCACCGCGCTGGAGACGTCGCGATAGAGCCCCACCTCCTGCGACACTTGGCCCAACTGGGATCCGAGCATCGCCAGGCGCCCCATCCGGTCCTGGAGCTGGGCGTCTGTCTGATACTTCTGCTGCTCGATCTGCTGCTGAAGCTGACCGAGGGAGACTTTCTCGGCCATGAAATCGCCGATGCGGTTGTTGTTCAGGAAAGCCTCATAGGCGGCGTCAGCCTGGATCAGCCGTTCCTGGAAGGCCTCCCGCTGCCGGCCCAAGGCGGGCGACGTCGGGTCGATGAGCACAGATCGCCGATAGATCAGGTATTCTTCCAGGAGGGTGTTGAGCACCAAGGCGGCGGTGTCGGGATTCTCGTTGGTGAAACTCACCCGGATGATTGGCGTGTCCGGCGCGGTTTCGATCTTGGTGTTGGTGTCCAGGGCGCGCAGGGCCTGGCCCATGATCAACTTCTTTTCGGACGCGGTGGCGCCGGCGTACTTGGCGGCGAGCTCGGGATAGATCCGCGCCATGCCCAGTCTGTCGATGAGCCGCTGCTTGAGGGCGGCTGATCCAAGGATTTCCGTCTCCGACTGGATCAGGGCGTCGGCTTCCGGCACCGCGCCTCGGCCGGCGTCGCCCGAAAGCGGCTCATAGACATACTCCTGCCCCAGCCGGACCAGCACGCTGGCGTTGGCCGGATAGCTGGTCTTCATCATCAAGGCGGCGGCGGCCCCAAGGACAAAGATGATCGAAAATACGGCCACCATCAGGTAGCGCTCGCGCCAGAGCAGCGTGGCGAAGTCGGAGGCGGCATAGCGCGGCCGGCCGGCCCAGTCGGTCCGGACGGACGAGTCGTGCGATCTGATTGTCCAAGCCCCTGGCGCGGCCATGCGATTCCGACTGTTCTAGCCCTACGAAGGGGACCGTGGCGGGGGACGATTAACGTTCCATTACCCATTGTCGTTAAGGTTTGCGGTCATGCGTCCCAGCCTGAAATTCGCCTCCGCTCTGATGGCCTGCGCCAGCGTCGCGCTCGGCGCGTGCGGCGCTCACATTCCCCGCCTGCCACGCATGGACATGCTGGGCCGGATCGACGAGCCGGAGAGCCGCGAGCAGAGGGACGCGCGCGCCGCCCGAGAGGCTGGCGCCGGGTTCAGCAATATCCCCTACGCAAGCTGGAGTGACTATGAGCCGCCCTACCGCTTCTATCCGGGCGATGAGATCGAGGTGTCCCTCCCCTCCGCGCCGGAACTGAACAAGACCGTGACGGTCCAGCCGGACGGCCGCATCTCCCTGCCGCTGATCCCGGCGGTGATGGCGGCCGATCGCACGATCCCCGAGGTGCAGGGTTCACTGTCTCAGGCCTATGCGAGCCTGCTCCTGCGGCCGGCGGTGGATGTCTCCCCGAAGGCGGCGCCATTGAAGGTCTTCGTCGGGGGCGAGGTGGGCAATCCTGGCATCTTCGATATGGCCGGCGACGCCGACGCCCTGCGCGCGGTGATCCAGGCTGGCGACTTCAAGACCAGCGCCAATCGGGACGGCGTCATAATCCTGCGGCGCGGGGCGGACGGGCGCGGCATGATGCGGACGGTGAAGCTGGGCAAGGGTCTTCGGAATCCGAACGCGGACCTCGTGCCCTTGCGTCGGTTCGACATCGTCTACGTGCCACGCAGCGGCGTGGCCAACGCAGGCCTGTTCATCCAGCAGTACTTCCGCGATCTATCGCCGATCCAGTTCGGATTCAGCTACGCGCTCGGCGCACAGACCGCAGGGCAATAGCCGCAGGCGGCGACGCCAGCAAACGCCGGCGCCGGGGTTGGGACAGATCAGCCGTGGGCCAGCCATTCGCGCGCCTGGCGCTGGGCTTCGGCGACCTGGTCTGAGGCCATCTCCTGGCTCAGTTCCTTGCGATAGATCTTGGCTTCCATCGACCCGCGCATGGCGGCCAGGTTGAACAGCATGTGGGCCGACACGTAGTCCAGCGGCGCGCCGCCCTGACCGGTCGAATACAGCAGGCCCATGCGGAACAGTTCGTCCCCAGAGGCGTCGGCGGTCGGCAACGGCAGGCCGCCTTCCGGTTCCACGCTCGTAAGCATGACTAAGTTTCCCTCTCCTGATCGGCCATCCCCCATTCTGGGAGCGTGTCTCCGATCTTCACGAAACCAGAGAAGTCGATAGCGACTAAACATATGGTTAAACTGAAAGACTGCGTTGTTCGGCCGCAGTTCAACGCAGCATTCGCAGGCGTTGCTCGAGGGGAAGTCTGCGGCGCAGATGTATACCCATAATGGGCGCATTTCGAACCAGGGCTAACGCCGAGCGCGAGCCTCCATCGCCCGCCGCGAGAAGTGGGCTTACAGCCGCGCTTAGATTGCGTAGCCCTGTGGAACACATCCCCTGGCTGAGTTCGGGGACAATTCGACCAGGAGAGTTCGGCGTGAAGCGTTTTGGTTTGAGCATGACCGCCCTCGCGGCGATTTCCGGCGGTCTGGCGATATCCGCCACGGCCCAAGCCCAGTCCTGGGACTCGCGTTCGAACTCCAGCTACTCGCGCCAGAGTCGCGAGGAAATTTGCGACTGCTACGACTATGGCGCGCGCCGCGACGACTTCCCGCGTGATGATCGGAACGGTGGCTATCGCGGCGGCCATCAGGACCACCGCCAGGGCCACCGCCCGCCGCCGCCGGCCGGCAGCAGCTACTACGCCCCGCCCGGTGGTGGTCAGAGCAACATGGGCTATTTCGAGCAGTATGAGCCCGGCCGCAGCGCGTTCCGTCCCGGCCTGATCCTGCCGCCCTACTTCCGCGGCTACATGGTCACCGACAACCGCCTGGCCCGCAAGAAGGGCTTCGCCTGGTACAAGGTCGGCAACGAATACATCCGGGCCAGCACCTCCACCGGCGAAGTGACGAGCATCGTCACCTTCCCCTGAACCAGGCCCCGGTCGGCGGCGTTCCGTCTCCACGATGCGTTCAGGCCCGGTTCAGGCTGGCCGCGTCATCGTGAAGTTCGAGGGATGTCCGCCCATCAGGGCGTGGTGAAGGAGACGTGGGCATGAAACGTCTGATCTTGAGCTTGGCCGCCGTCGCGGCCGTCGCCGGCCCGATGGCCGCCACTGCCACCGCCGCCCAGGCGCAGGGCTACCATCGCGACCACCGGGATCGCCGCGACCATCGCGGACCTGACCGCTATGATCGGCGTGACTGGGATCGAGGCCGCCACAACGGCTACTACTACGGCGAACGCTGGAATTACGGCCCGCCGCCCCAGGCCTATTACGGCAACCCCTACTACCGCCCCGGCTACAACCAGTGGCGGCGCGGCGCGCCCCTGCCGGCCTATTACCGCGGCGCCCCGGTCTACGACTATGGCCGCTACCGCCTGCGCCAGCCGCCGCACGGCTACGCCTGGTACAGGGCCGGCAACGACTACGTGCTGGCAGCCATCGCCACCGGCATCATCTTCGAGATTATCAACAACTAGCGTTCCCGCGTCAGCAGGCCCCGGAGTTCAGGCTCCGGGGCCTTGTCCGTTCCGGGAGGTCAGTCGATTCCGAGCTTGGCCTTTAGCAGTTGGTTGACCGTGCCCGGATTGGCCTTGCCGCCCGTTTCCTTCATCAGTTGGCCGACAAACCAGCCGATGGCCTGAGGCTTTTCCTTCACTGCGGCGGCTTGACCCGGATTGGCGGCGATTAGTGTGTCGATCATCGCCTCCAGGGCGCCTGTGTCGGAGACCTGCTGCAGCCCCTGCTTGTCGACAATGGCGCGGGCGCCGCCCTCGCCCGCCCACATCCGATCGAAGACGTCCTTGGCGATCTTGGAGGAGATAACACCCTCCTCAATCAAGGCCACCAGTTCGGCGATGTCGGCGGGCTTCAGCGGGCTGTCCTGGATGTCCTGTCCGGCGCCGGTCAGCCGCGCCGCCAGTTCATTGGTCACCCAATTGGAGGTCAGCTTGGCGTCGCGGCCCTTGGCGGCCGCCTCGAAGAAGTCGGCGCGGGCCTGCTCGGTGATCAGCACCCCGGCGTCATAGGCTGAGAGGCCGTACTGGGTTTGCAGCCGCGTCTTCTTGGCGTCCGGCAGCTCCGGCAGCGAGTCCTCGATCCGCTTCACCCAGACCGGGTCGAGGATCAGAGGGAGCAGGTCAGGATCGGGGAAGTAGCGGTAGTCGTGCGCCTCTTCCTTCGAGCGCATCGAGCGGGTCTCGACCTTGTTGGGATCGAACAGCCGGGTCTCCTGCGTGATGGAGCCCCCGTCTTCGATGATCTCAATTTGCCGGCGGGCCTCGTACTCGATGGCCTGCTGGATGTAGCGGTAGGAGTTGACGTTCTTGATCTCGCAGCGCGTGCCCAGGTGGCTGAAGTCGCCGGTCGCCCGGAACTTCTCGTAGCTGCCTTCGCGGCAGACCGAGACATTGACGTCGGCGCGCAGGTTGCCCTTCTCCATGTCGCCGTCGCAGGTGCCAAGATAGACCAGGATGGTGCGGACCTTCTTCACATAGGCCGCGGCCTCGGCCGACGAGCGCATGTCGGGCATGGAGACGATTTCCATCAGCGCGGTGCCCGCGCGGTTCAGGTCGACATAGGTGGCGTTGGGGTCCTGGTCGTGCAGCGACTTTCCCGCATCCTGCTCCAGGTGCAGGCGCTCGATGCGCACAGTGAAGGTGGAGCCGTCGTCGTGTTCGACAATGACCTCGCCCTCGCCCACGACCGGATCCTTGAATTGGCTGATCTGATAGCCCTGCGGCAGGTCGGGATAGAAGTAGTTCTTGCGGTCGAAGCTGGAGCGCAGGTTGATCTGGGCCTTGAGGCCAAGACCGGTCTTCACCGCCTGCTCGACGCAGAAGCGGTTGATCACCGGCAGCATGCCCGGCATGGCGGCGTCAACGAGGCTCACCTGCTCGTTGGGACCGGCGCCGAACCCCACGGCGGCGCCGGAGAACAGCTTGGCCTTCGAAGCCACCTGGGCGTGGATCTCCAGCCCGAGAACGATTTCCCACGAGCCGGTTCGGCCCACGATCAGCTTGGAGGTGTCAGTCATGGGACTTTCCTAAACCGGGCCGCGCGCCAACGAAAGCACCTTGCAAGGCCAGAGATTTTGCAGCTTTGCTGTGGACGTAAAAACACCCCCTCGGGGAAGGGAACTCACCATGAAGAAGACTCTCGCCGCCGGCCTCGTCGGCCTGTCGCTTTCGTTCGGCCTGATGGCCACCGCTCCGGCGATGGCCCAGGCGCCCGCCGCGCTCTCGACCGAAAACACGCCGATCGAAACCCTGGTGGCCAACCCGGCCGCCAAGGCGGTCCTGGAAAAGAACATCCCGGGCATCACCACCCACGAAGCCTACGAGCAATTCAAGGCGATGACGTTGACCCAGGTCGCCCCGATGAGCCAAGGCGCGCTGACGGAAGAGATCATCAAGAAGGTTCAGGCCGACCTGGACGCGCTGCCGAAGTAAGCAGGTTTCTGACGTAGATCGATGGGCCCCCGCAGACCACGGCGGGGGCCTTTTTCGTCACCACCAGCGGGTGGGTTTGGCGCGGAAGTCCGCTGCTTCTTCAATCACTCCGCCGAGAGAGAACAGAGTCCCCTCGTCCAGGGCCTTGCCGATCAGCTGGAGACCCAGGGGCAGGCCCTTGTGGTCGACGCCGGCGGGGATGCTCATGCCGGGCAGGCCCGCCAGGTTCACCGTCACCGTGAAGATGTCGTTCAGGTACATGGCGACCGGATCGTCGGCGTTCTCGCCGAGACCGAAGGCGGCCGAGGGCGCGGTCGGGGTCAGCAGGGCGTCGACCTTCTGGAAGGCCTGGTCGAAGTCGTCGGCGATGCGGCGGCGGACCTTCAGCGCCTTGACGTAATAGGCGTCGTAATAGCCGGCGGAGAGCACATAGGTGCCGATCATGATGCGGCGCTTCACCTCGGTCCCGAAGCCCGCCGCGCGGGTGTTCTCATAGGTCTCGGTGAGGTTGCCGCCGTCGACGCGCAAGCCGTAGCGCATGCCATCATAGCGGGCGAGGTTTGAGGACGCCTCGGCGGGCGCGACGATGTAATAGGCCGGCAGGGCGTACTTGGTGTGCGGCAGGGACACCTCGACGATCTCGCAGCCTGCGTCCTTCAGCCAGGCGATGCCCTTTTCCCAGAGCTGTTCGATCTCGGCGGGCATGCCGTCGACGCGGTATTCCTTCGGAATGCCGATCCGCAGACCCTTCACCGACTTGCCGACAAAGCTCGGGAAATCAGGGACTTCGATGTCCAGGCTGGTGGAATCCTTGGCGTCGTGGCCGGACATCGACTTCAGCAGGATGGCGGCGTCTTCCACCGTCTTGGCGATGGGGCCGGCCTGGTCGAGGGACGAGGCGAAGGCCACCACGCCCCAGCGCGAGCAGCGACCATAGGTCGGCTTGATCCCGACCGTGCCGGTGAAGGCGGCAGGTTGGCGGATGCTGCCGCCGGTGTCTGTGGCCGTGGCTCCCAGGCAGAGGTCAGCGGCGACGGCGGTGGCCGAACCGCCCGACGAGCCGCCCGGGGTCAGCTTCCTGTCGGACCCTTCGGCGCGCCAGGGATTGACCACCGGTCCGAAGGCGCTGGTTTCATTGGACGAGCCCATGGCGAACTCATCGAGGTTGAGCTTGCCCAACATGACCGCCCCGTCGCGCCACAGGTTGGCGGTAATGGTGGATTCGTAAGTGGGGACGAAGTTGCCGAGGATGTTCGAGCAGGCCGTCGTGCGGACCCCCTCGGTGCAGAACAGGTCCTTGATGCCGAGCGGCGCGCCTTCCAGGGCGCCGGCCTCGCCCTTGGCCCGGCGAGTGTCAGCGGCGCGGGCCATGTCGAGGGCCTTCTCAGGCGTCTCAAGGACAAAGGCGTTCAGCGGCTTGGCCGCGGCGATGGCGTCAACGTGGGCCTCAGTCAGCTCCACCGCGGAGAAGGACTTGTCGGCAAGGCCCGCCAGGGCGGCCTTGAGGGTCAGGGAGGTCAGGTTGGTCATGAGCTTACTCGACCACCTTGGGGACGACGAAGAAGCCGCCCGTGGTCTTGGGGGCGTTGGAGAGCACGCGAGCGGCGCTGCCGCCTTCGGTGACGACATCCTCGCGCATGGGGGCGGCCACGGCCACGGCCGAGGTCATAGGCTCCACGCCGTCGGTGTTCACCTCGGAGAGTTGCTCGATCCAGTCCATGATGCCGCTGAGCTCCCTGGCCAGCGGTTCTATGCGGTCTTCGGGTTCGGCGATGCGGGCGAGTCTGGCGACCTTTCGAACGGTCGCCGCGTCGATGGCCATGGGGGCCTCCTGATTGTTCGACGCAGGGGTTAGCCGTGCGGCCCCGCCTTTGACAAGCGATCCCTGTGTGGAAACCGCCTCAGGCTGCCTGGGCGGCGGCTTGCGCAGCGCCGTCGAGGGCCGCTTCGATGGCGGCGAACAGCTTCTCGGCCTCGATGGGCTTGGAGACCACGCCCGTCATGCCGACGGCCAGATACTCCGCAACCTGCTCGGACATGACGTTGGCCGTGACCGCCACGATGGGGGTGGGCGGCGCGCCGCGCTCGGCCTCGCCCTGGCGGATTGCCAGGGTGGCCTGGACCCCGCTCATCTCCGGCATCTGGATATCCATCAGCACCAGGTCGAAGCCGCCCATGGCGAACAACTCGGTAGCCTCGCGCCCATTCTCGGCGATGGTGAGGTCGATCCCGAAGGGTTCCAGAAGGGAGGCGAGGATCAGTTGGTTGGTCTTGTTGTCCTCGGCCGCCAGCACGCGCAGCGGCACGGCGTCGGCATTGGGTTCAAGATCGGTCAGGGCTTCGGCCTCAGTTGGGGCCGCCGCGGCGGGGGGCAGCTTTTCCAGCGGAACCTCCAGGGTGAAGATCGACCCCCTGCCCTCCTCGCTGGCGACGGAGATCTTGCCTCCCATCAGGCCGGTGAGCTCGCGAGCGACGGAGAGTCCCAGGCCCGCACCGGCGGTGGCGCGGGTCGCCGAGGCGTCCACCTGGCTGAAGGCCTCGAAGACCTGCTCGATCCATTTGGTCGGGATGCCGACACCGGTATCGGCGACGCGGACGCGAACCGTGCCGTCCTGGTGATCGACGGCGACAGTGACCCCGCCCGACGGCGTGAATTTCACGGCGTTGGAAACCAGGCTGGCCAGCGCCTGGGTCAAGCGCTGGGCGTCGCCCCGCCAACGGCCCTGGCTTTCAGCGGCCACCACGACATCGAAGCTGAGCCCCTTCGCGGTCGCCGCCGCGCCATCAGCGGCGCAAGCGTCGCGCACCAGGGCGGCGAGATCGAAGTTCTGAACTTCAAGGGTCGTGTTGTCGGCTTTGGAGATTTCGAGAATGCCGTTGAGAATCTTCAACAGCGCCTCGCCGGACTCCCGGATCACCGACAGGCGCTTGGCGTGAGCGGCGTCGGCCGGCTCGCGGGCCATGATCTGCGCCATCCCGAGGATGCCGTTCAGGGGCGTGCGAATCTCGTGGCTCATATTGGAGAGGAAGTCGGTCTTGGCGCGATTGGCGGCCTGCGCCTTCTCGGTGGAGAGCGTCAGGGCGCGCTCGCGTTCACGGATGCCCTGGGCCATGGCGTTGAAGCTGCGTTCCAGGGATCCGATCTCGTCGGTTCCCTGGGCCTCGACCTGCACGGTCTCACCACGCTCCAGCCGCTCGGCGGCCTCGCGCAGCGCCAGTAGGGGGCGGGTGACATTGCGGGCCAGCGCCCAGCTGCCAGCGGCGAGCACACCGATGCCTACCAGGGCCAGCAAGAGCATGGCCCCCAGCAGCCAGTTGTAAGGCTCCAAGGCGCGCGCCAGCGGATATCGCAGCAGAAGGACGACCCGGTCCTGCGCGATGGAGGCTAGCGGCTTGATCACCGCCACAGCCGGGCCGATACGGGTGACGCTGGCCTGGCGCTTCGACTTCGGAGCGTCGAGGAAGCGAGCCACGGCCTCCAACTCAGCAGTGGAGGCGGCCCAGGTATTGGCCTTCCAGCCACCATCGGCGCCGCGCACCAGCACGACCGCCTGGAGGGGAATGGCGGAGAGCCGCTCCAGGGCCCTCATCTCAGCCTCATCCAGGCGAACGGCGAAGACCACCCAACCGCTGAGCATCGGAGCCATGATCGGCGCAGCGACGGTCTCGTAGGGTGTGCCCGCCATGACGATCACCCCGGCCGAGGTGTCCTGCCCGGCGATGGCCTCAAGAACTGCGTCACTGGGACGAGCGGAGGCCTTGCTGGAGGCGGTCAGGACCTGACCATCGAGGCCGATCACGAAGGCCGCATCTATGCCGAGGCGCTTACGCAGATTGTCCAGGGCCGATTGAATGGTGGCCGCGTCCTCGGTGGCCACAGCGGCGCGGAAGCCGAAGTCGCGAGCCAGGACATTGGCTCCGCTCTCCAGCTCCTTGGCGCGCAGGGTCCAGATGCGGTCGAAGACCATGCCGCTGACCGCCAGCTCGTCGCGGACGATGCGCTCGGCATTGCGAGCCACGGCGGCGTACACCGCCGAAAGGATCACAAACAGGATGGCGACGAAGAGGCCCGCATAAAGCACGGTCAGCTTGGTGCGCAGGTGCGTGAACCGCGGCGGCCAGGCGGGCTCGCCGCCAGTCTGTTTGAACGTTCTGGCCAGGTTCGGAAGCTTGGGCATCTCTCCCCGTCATCCCGGAGTGGCGACCCGCCACCTGAAGTCGAGCGATGACTAGCCCAGAGACTCTAAGGTCAGGTGAACGGTGTTCAGGCGGCGTGCGACAGGACGCCGCACCGCGGGGCGAAAGGCAGGGACGCCAGGCGGCGGGACGACCTTTCGCGCTGCTGAAAAGGTCGCGCCGGAATGGCGGTTAAGGACGGTCGAAGCCGGGGGCTAGCTCGGCGGGCGGAAATAGCCAGGCGCAGAGTCCCGCGGCCGCCACGGCGCCTGCGAATTGCATGGCGATGAAGGCTGGCGCCGAGGCCGGGGCGATTCCGGCGAAGGTGTCTGACAGGCTGCGCGCCAGCGTCACGGCCGGATTGGCGAATGAGGTTGAGGCCGTGAACCAGTAGGCGGCCGTGATGTAGAGGCCCACGGCGACGGCGGTGAAGTCGGGGCGGAACCGCTGCGCGCCGAAAATGGTCAGAAGCAGGCCGAAGGTGGCCACGAACTCCGAGAAGGCTTGCGCGGGGCCGTCCCGGAACTTGGTCGACAGTTGCAGGATGGGTTCGGCGAACATGGCGTGCGCGATAAACGTCCCGATGAGCGCACCACCGATCTGGGCGGCAACATAGGTGAGCGCCAGGCCTGCCGACACTTCCCGGCGCAGGGCGAATGCTAGGGTGACAGCGGGATTGAAGTGCGCGCCGGAGAGCGGGCCGAAGATCGTGATGAGAACGACCAGGGCGGCGCCTGTGGCCAAGGTATTGCCTAGCAGGGCGATGGCGTCATTCCCGCCAGCCAGACGCTCTCCCATGATCCCCGAGCCGATGACCACCGCGAGCAGCAACGCCGTTCCCAAAACCTCGGCGACGAGCCGTCGGGGGGTATCGACCGCCGCGCGGCGCGGCTCCCGATTGACCTCACTCATGCCGGTTGGGTGTCGTTGATCGTGCCAATGTCGCGAACACGCCGCTGCAGCGACATGCGGTCCAGTTGCGCGGTGGGAAGCGCCAGAAGCAATTCGATACGGGTTCGCAGCTGCCGGGCTGCGTCGCGGAAGGCCACCGCGATCTCGGCCTGGCTCCCGGTGGCCGCCGCAGGGTCGGGCACACCCCAGTGGGCGGTGATCGGCTGTCCTGGCCAGACGGGGCACACTTCGCCTGCGGCGTTGTCGCAGACGGTGATGACGAAATCGAGCACCGGAGCGCCCGCCACCGCGAACTCGTCCCAGGGCTTGGAGCGGAAGTCCTCATCCCTGAACCCCAGGGTCCGCACAAGCGGGAGGGCGTGTGGGTTGACCTCGCCCTTCGGCATCGAGCCCGCAGAAAAGGCGCGGAAGTGTTCCGCTCCCAGATGGTTCATCAGCGCCTCGGCCATGATCGATCTGGCCGAGTTTCCGGTACACAGGAAGAGGACGTTGAGGGGCTGGCTCATCAGCAGACTTTTCCTTCGGCCCCGCAGGGCTGGCTCGCGAGAGCGGCGAGCGGCGCGCAGATTTCCGGGTGACCCGCGCAGCAGTCCTCCATCAGGAAGCCGAGCAGGTCGCGCATCTGGTCATAGGCCGCGGTGTAGATGATCGACCTGCCGTCCCGACGCGACGCGATAAGGCCCGCTCGGTGGAGGATGGCGAGGTTGGCCGACAGGGTGCTCGCAGGGGCGTCGGTCGCCCTCGCGATATCTCCAGCGGCCATGCCATCCGCGCCGGCGCGGACCAGCCGACGAAAGATGTCGAGCCGCGCATCGTGGGCCAGGGCGCTGAGCGCCGAGACGGCTGAGGTCTTTTCCATGACCGGGCTTAGCAGCAGGGCGGCGCGGCCGCCACGGGGGTCGGGGCGCCGCAACAGGCGGCGGCGGGCGCTATCGCGAGAGCTTCGTCCTCTCCGTAGCTGGTGGCCTGGCCGAAGGTGTAAAAGGTCTCCCAGCGCAGGCCCGAGGGATCGTTCACCCAGCTCTTGTCCGACTTGGCGTAGCAGCAGGTCGTCGCTTCCTGATCGAAGGTGACGGCACCGGCGTCCTTGAGGCGGGTGGCGAGTTCGCCAAGCTCCGCGGCGCTGTCGACCTGGATGCCCACGTGGTCGACCCCACCGGCGCGGTCGCGCTGGGAAATCGCGAAATTCACACGCGGATCGTCCAGCATCCACTTGGCGTAATCGCCCTCCACCACCGAGGCGGGCGCCCCGAAAAGCGTTTCGTAGAACTGGATGGACCGGGCAAGGTCGGGCACGCTCACGTGCAGATGGATGCGCTTCATCGGGGAGATCCTTGTTTGTCGTTGTGTTCTCATTTCTATATTTCGCGTTTTATCGAATCGTCAAGAGGCAAGCCAGAAAATTGGGACGTAGTCGTGCCTGAGCCGCGAACCCCTGGGCCAGATCACGGCCTGGACCGACCAGGCAAACTCCCTGACGGTCGACAACGACGATGGGCACGCCCGGCCCGACCGCCTATGGAAGGCCATGGCCGTTGTAGACCTGACAGACCTCCCGCCCCTGCTTCCGCGCTATGGCGCCCTCGTCGGCCTCGACCTGGGTGAGAAGACCATAGGGGTCGCGGTGTCGGACACGACACGGATGGTGGCCAGCCCGCTGGAGTTGATCAGGAAGACCAAGTTCACCGACGATGCCAAGGCGCTGTTCAAGCTGATGGACGGCCGCGAGGTGGCGGGCGTCGTCATCGGTCTGCCGGTGAACATGGACGGCACGGAAGGCCCACGCGCCCAGTCCAGCCGCGCCTTCGCCCGCAACCTGCTGCGCCTGCGCTCGGAGCTGGTGATCGCCTTCTGGGACGAGCGGATGAGCTCGATGGCCATCAACCGCTTCCTGATCGACGAGGCCGACATCAACCGCGCGCGCCGCGCCGAGGTGGTGGACAAGATGGCGGCGGGCTGGATCCTGCAGGGAGCGTTGGAGCGGCTGCGGGGGCTGGGGGCCTGATCAGCCAATCCGCGCCAGCAGTCCATCGATGAAGGGCGCCTTGGCGGCCAGGTACTGGCCAATGCCGCCGGTGTTTTCGCGCTCCAGCCGGAGTTTCAGGGCCTGATAGGCGGCGCGATCCGCCGGATCGCCGCGGAGGTGATTGCGGAACCTCAGCATTCCGTCGATGCTCGTATGGCCCGGGTCGCAGACGTGGAGCTTGTGAGTGCGGACGCCCTCCACGTCGCGCTTGAAGAACCTGTGGCCGGGAGACAGGTCGCCGCCCCGGCCATAGCCCAGGTCGCCGAACCCCCTCGTCCAGGACTCCGGTACCACCGTTATGTCGACCACGGCGAGCAGGTCGATCTCCGGCTTCGCGGCGAGGTCGGGCACCGCTGTACTCCCGACGTGATGTAGGCCGACGAGAGCACGCCCGAAGATGGGGCTGAGCCGCAACGCCTCATCGGCGTATTTCCCCGGCCATGCAGGATTATAGAGCTGGATTGTGCTGGTGAGGGCCATCGATCCGAGCCTAGTCAGGGCTTTGGGAACTGCCAAGGTCCGCCCAGATTGTCGCCAGCAGATCAGGCCGCGACTAACAGAGCGTCCTCGTCGGCCTGCGGTTCCTGGAAGCTCGCCAGGAACCTGACGATCGTGGCCTCGTCGATGGGCAGGGCGGCGTTGGCGTCGAACCTGACGCTCCGCCCTGCGATGCGTGACCTCAGGAGATCTTCCGACGCCTTGAGATAGACGATCCGGTGTTTGCCGCCGCCCCGCGCCACGATGGCCGCGAAGTCCTCTCGGTGCGTCCGGCTCCAGAAGGCGGAGTCCACCACCACCGCCTGCGCCTGAGCGAGGGCGGCCTGGAGTTGGGTCTTGATGGTGATCCGCGCGGCGGCGACGGCCTGGTCATAGGCCTCGGGCGGGTAGTCGAGGCCATAACGTCCGGCGGTGTTCCAGACCTCCTCGTCCAGGGACAGCCGGACGAAACCCCTGGCCGCCAAGGCCTGGCTGAAGGTGGTCTTGCCGCTGCCCGCGACGCCGCACATCAGCACCACCAGGCGCGGCTCCGGGCTCAGCAGCGCCAGGGCGTCGGCGATGAGGATCGGATCGCGCATGGCGAAGGGTCGCCAGTTGGCGGCGCGATGGCAAGAGCCATCCCTCCCCCGAGCCCCGTTGTCGCCATCGACACCTGTGGGCGAAAAGGCGAGTTCACTTGGCGCCGCCTGCCGCGTCCGTTACGACGCGCCTTTAATGACATCCCTGCCCCCTGGTCTGAACGAGGTTCTTGGCAGAACCTTCCCGTTCCCGCGGCGACACTTCCTGTCCGTCACCGATCTGAACGAGGTGGAGGTGGCCAGCCTCCTCGACCTCGCCGACGGCTTTGTGTCGCTCAATCGCCAAACCTCCAAGAAGCTCGACCTGTTGAAGGGTCGGACGCTGATGAATCTCTTCTTCGAGAACTCGACGCGGACCCAGAGCTCCTTCGAGCTGGCCGGCAAGCGGCTGGGGGCCGACGTGGTCAACATGAGCCCGCGCTCCTCATCGATCTCCAAGGGCGAGACCCTGATCGACACCGCCGTGACCCTGAACGCCATGCAACCGGATCTGCTGGTGGTGCGGCACGCCTCGTCGGGGGCGGCCAGCCTGCTGGCCCAGAAGGTCACCTGCTCAGTGATCAACGCCGGGGACGGGCAACACGAGCACCCGACCCAGGCCCTGCTGGACGCGCTTTCCATGCGGCGCGCGTTCGGGCGAATCGCGGGGCTGCGCGTCGCCATCTGCGGCGACGTCCTGCATTCCCGGGTGGCGCGTTCCAATGTGAGCCTGCTTCAGATGCTGGGCGCCGAGGTGCGGCTGGTGGGGCCGCCGACCCTGATGCCGGCCGCCGTCGATCGCTGGAAGGCCCAGGTGTTCCACAACATGCGCGAGGGCATCGAGGGCTGCGACGTCGTGATGATGCTGCGCCTGCAACTGGAGCGTATGGACGGGGTGCTGGCGCCGTCGCAGCGGGAGTATTTCCGTTTCTACGGACTGGATCGCGAGAAGCTCGCCTGCGCCGCCCCCGGGGTGCGGGTGATGCATCCAGGGCCGATGAACCGAGGCGTCGAGATCGACTCCGACGTCGCAGACGACCTGTCCGTCAGTCTGATCCAGGATCAGGTGGAGATGGGGGTGGCCGCTCGGATGGCGGTGCTGGCCTCCATGGCCGCGCGTCTGGACAACGCCTGATGCGATCGGTCTGCGTATTCTGCGGCGCAAGCCCTGGCGGGGACCCGGCCTATATGGCCGCCGCGCGCGCCATGGGGACCGCCATCGCCGGTCGAGGGCTGGCGCTGGTCTATGGCGGGGCCAAGGTCGGGCTGATGGGCGCCCTCGCCGATACGGCCCTGGCGGCCGGGGGCGAGGTGTTCGGCGTGATGCCCGAGGCGCTGATGGACAAGGAAATCGCCCACACCGGCCTGACCCGCCTGGACGTCGTGCCGTCGATGCACGAGCGCAAGGCGCGAATGGCGGAGATGGCGGACGGCTTCGTCGCCCTACCTGGCGGCGTGGGCACGATGGAAGAAATCTTCGAGATCTGGACCTGGGGCCAACTGGGCTTTCACGCCAAGCCGGCCGGGTTCCTGAACGTTCTGGGCTATTTCGACCACCTGCGGGCCTTCGTCGACCACGCCGTCGGCGAGGCGTTCCTGAAGGCGCCACACCGCGACATGCTGGTGTTCAGCCAGGACTGCGGCGAGATGCTGGACAAGCTGGCCGCCTACAAGGCTCCCAAGGTGGAGAAATGGATCGGACGGCAGGAACTATGACCGCGCAGCCGACCGCCTTCATCAATGCCCGAATTGTCGACCCGGCCAGCGGCTGGGACGGCCCCGGCGCCCTGCTGGTCCGCGACGGCAGGATCGCCGACGTCAGCCATGGCGGCGACCTGGGCGGGCTGTCCCCCGACATCGAGATCATCGACGCCCGCGGCGCCATGCTGGCGCCGGGCCTGGTGGACCTGCGGGTCAAGACCGGCGAGCCGGGTTCGGAGACCAAGGAGACGCTGAAGTCGGCGGGCCTGGCCGCGGCGGCCGGCGGGGTCACCTCCATCGTGCTGCAGCCCGACACCGATCCGGTGATCGACGAGGCCTCGGTGGTGGACTTCATCCTGCGTCGGACCCGCGACATCGAACTGGTCCACGTCTATCCCGCCGGCGCCGCCACCAAGGGCGCGCGGGGCGAGCGGATGGCGGAGATCGGCCTGATGGCCGAGGCCGGCTGCGTCTACGTCACCGACGCCGACCGGCCGATCGTGAACTCCAAGGTGCTGCGCCGGGTGCTGGCCTACGCCAAGAGCTTCGGGGTTCTGGTGGCCCACCGTCCGGCCGATCCGTGGCTGAGCGCCGGGGCCGCGGCCACCGAGGGCGAGTTCGCCGGCCGCATGGGTCTGCCCAGCGCGCCGACCTTCGCCGAGAAGATCATGCTGGAGCGCGACCTGGCCCTCGTCGAGATGACTGGAGCGCCGTTCCTGGTGGACCAGGTGACCACCGCCTGCGCCCTGGAGACCCTGGCGCGGGGCAAGGCCAAGGGCCTGCCGATCACGGCGACGACCTCGATCAACCACCTGTCGTTCAACGAGGTGGATATCGGCGACTACCGCACCTTCATGAAGTTCGACCCGCCGGTGCGCGGTGAGGACGATCGCCAGGCGGTGATCGAGGCCCTGGCCACGGGGCTGATCGACATCGTGGTCTCGGCCCACGCGCCCGCGCCGGCCGAGGACAAGCGCCTGCCCTATGACGAGGCCGCGCCCGGCGCCATCGGCCTGCAGACCCTGCTGCCGGCCCTGCTGGCGTTCCACCACGAAGAGCGCATCCCGCTGATCGACCTAATGGCGGCGGTGACCAGCCGGCCGGCGAAGTTGCTGGGCCTGAACGCCGGGACGCTCTCCAAGGGCGCGCCCGCTGACCTGGTGCTGTGCGACCTGAACGCCCCCATCGTCATCGACGCCGACAAGCTGCGCTCGAAGTCCAAGAACTCTCCCTTCGACGGGCGGCGGCTGCAGGGCGAGATTCGCATGACCCTGGTGGATGGCCGGGTGGTCTACCGGGTCTGAGGTTGTCTGCGCGCGCGCCTCGACCTAGGCTTCCAGCGAAACTTAGCCAATTGGCGATATGACGAACGCACTCGCCTTCAAGGCCTTGGGCAACGACCGCCGCCTGCAGATCCTGGCGTGGCTGAAGAATCCCCGCGCCAACTTCCCGCCGCAGGTGGATGGCGACCTGGTGACGGACGGCGTCTGTGGTGTGCGAATCGCCGAGAAGCTGGGGGTCAGCCAGCCGACCCTTTCCGAACACATGCGGGTCCTGACCCAGGCCGGTCTGGTGACGCCCAAGCGGATCAAGCAGTGGACCTTCTACCGCCGTGACGAGACGCGGCTGGCGGCCCTGACCGCCGCTCTGGCGGAAGAGATCTGAGCGTGCGGCGAGTGGTGATGGTCTCGGGTGCGCCGGGCGCAGGCAAGTCGACCCTGGCCTATCCGTTGGCCGAGGCCCTGGCCCTCCCCCTGCTCTCCAAGGATGTCATCAAGGAACGGCTGGCCGACGTCCTGGGGCAGCGGGCAGAGCCGGAGGTCTGGACCAAGGCGCTGGGCAGCGCGTCCATGGAGCTGATCTGGACCCTGGCGGCCCTGTCGCCCGCCGTGGTGCTGGAGGCCAATTTCCGGCCAAAGAATCCCTATGAGCGCCGAATGCTGAGCGGCCTGGGCGGCCGGCTGGTGGAGGTCTATTGCCGCTGCCCACTCGACGAGGCCAGCCGGCGCTATTCGGCACGCTCGCTGATCGGCGAGCGCCACGCCATCCACGCCCTGCGCGACTTGCCCGCCTCGCTGCTGGCGGAGTTCGACCGCCCTGTCGGCCTGGGACGTGTCATTGAGGTCGACACCACCGAGCCGGTTGATATCGCCGCCCTCGCGGCGAGCGTCCGCGCGCTGCTGGATGACGAAAGCGCTCCGGGCAGCTAGCTTCCCGTCAACAGGGGGAAACCACATGTTCGAGTCACTCAGTCCCGTGCTGATCGCCGCCGCCGTTCTCGGAGGCTATCTGCTGGGCTCCATCCCCTTCGGAGTCATCGCCACCCGGCTCGGGGGCGCGGGCGACGTGCGCAGCATCGGCTCGGGCAGCATTGGGGCGACCAATGTCCTGCGCACCGGCCGCAAGGACCTGGCGGCCATCACCCTGCTGGGGGACGGCGGCAAGGGCGCGGTGGCCGTGCTGATCGCCTGGCTGGCGACGCGGGACGGCCCCAAGGAGGCCCAGGCGGTGCTGATCGCCCTGGCCGCGGCCAGCGCGTTCCTGGGGCATCTGTTCCCCGTCTGGCTGAAATTCAAGGGCGGCAAGGGGGTGGCCACCTTCTTCGGCACCCTGCTGGCCGCGGCCTGGCCCGTGGGGATCGCCGCCGGCGCCACCTGGCTGGTGGTGGCCTTCCTGTTCCGCATCTCGTCCCTGGCGGGACTGACGGCGGTGGCCTTGGCGCCGCTCTACGCCTTCGTCTTCCACCGCGGCCTGCCGATGATCTATCTGACCCTGTTCATGGCCGTGCTGGTCTTCTTCCGCCACGCCGACAACATCCGCCGGCTGCTGAAGGGCGAGGAGCCGCGCATCGGGGGCGGAAAGAAGGACGCCGCTTGAGCCGAACCCTAACCGAGGCCGGACGGCGCGACTGGCTACGGCTGGCGCGCACCGAGAACGTCGGGCCGGTCACCTTCGACCAGCTGATCTCCCGCTATGGCGAGGCCTCCCTGGCGCTGGCCGCCCTTCCCGACCTCGCACGGCGCGGCGGGCGGGTGTCGCCGCTGGGCGTGCCGAGCCTCGAGGATATCGAGACCGAACTGGCGGACGGCGCGGCGCTAGGCGCACGACTGCTCTGCGCTTGTGAAGCCGAGTTCCCGCAAGCCCTGGCGGCTCTTGACCCGCCACCGCCCCTCCTCTGGGTCTGGGGTGACGCCAAGCTGTTGCAACGCTCCATCGTCGCCATCGTCGGGGCGCGGGTAGCCTCGGCCGCCGGCCAACGCTTCGCGCGTGGGCTGGCGGCCGAACTCGGACAGGCCGGCCAAGTCATCGCGTCGGGCATGGCCCGCGGTGTGGACGGCGCGGCGCACGAGGGCAGCCTGCCGACCGGGACCATCGCCGTGCTGGGCGGCGGGATCGCCGACATCTACCCGCCCGAGCACCGGAACCTGCATGCCCGCATCGTCGAGGCCGGGTGCGTGGTCTCCGAAAGCCGGCCGAGACAGACCGCCCAGGCCAAGGACTTCCCCCGCCGCAACCGGATCATCGCGGGCCTGTCCCGCGCCGTCGTCGTGGTCGAGGCTGAGATTCGCTCCGGCTCGCTGATCACCGCCCGGCTGGCCAACGAACAGGGCCGCGAGGTGTTGGCCGTGCCGGGCTCGCCCCTGGATCCGCGCGCCAAGGGGACCAACGACCTGATCCGCCAGGGCGCGGCGATCTGCGAGGGCGCGGAGGACGTTCTGCGAGCGCTGGAAGGCTTCGGCGGCTTCCGAGAGCCGGATCAGGATCGCTACGCCGTGTCAGGCGACATCCCCGAGGCCGGGGCCGAGAAGCTGCGGGAAGCCATCGCCGACCTGCTCTCCCCCACCCCGGTGTCGCGCGACGAGATCGTGCGCGCGGCGCAGGCGCCCCTGCCCCAGGTTCTGGCGGCCTTGATGGAGCTGTCGCTGGCGGGCCGGGCCGAACTGCTGCCCGGCGGCATGGTGTCACGCGCCTAGCCTGGTCTATCCGGAGGACCGGCAGCGGCCCGAGCAGCGTCCAAGGCGGCCATCATCAGGGTCGTCGCAAGGGATTGGTAGCCCCGCGTCGACGCCAATTCCGCCAACTGGTTCAAGACCTCTTCGATAAAGGTCGCGGTCGCCTGAGGCGAAGCCTTTGGGTTCCACTGTTCCATGTGCCTGACACCGGATTATAACCGATTCTAACGCGCCAAGCGTGCAATGGTTGTGGCTCAACCCAACATTGCACAGCTTGAATTGAAATCGGCCCGTTGACAGCGCCTAGGTGGACACCCCACCTTCCGGGCCCTTGAAATTCGGGCGCTTCGGCCCTTGGACCACCCTTAAAACCGCATGAACCTCGTCGTCGTCGAGAGCCCGGCCAAGGCCAAAACCATCAATAAGTACCTGGGCTCGGACTATAAGGTCCTGGCCTCGTACGGCCACGTGCGCGACCTGCCGGCCAAGGATGGCTCGGTGAAGCCCGACGAGGACTTCCTGATGCTGTGGGACGTGGACGCCAAGTCCGCCAAGCGTCTGTCCGAGATCGCCGACTTCGCCAAGTCCGCCGACAAGATCATCCTGGCCACCGACCCCGACCGCGAGGGTGAGGCCATTTCCTGGCACGTGCTGGAGGTCCTTCAGAAGAAGAAGGCCATCAAGGGCGCCACGGTCCAACGGGTGGTTTTCAACGCCATCACCAAGTCGGCCGTCACCGAGGCGATGAAGCATCCGCGCGACATCGACATGGAGTTGGTGGAGGCCTATCTCGCCCGCCGCGCCCTGGACTACCTGGTGGGCTTCACCCTTTCGCCGGTGCTGTGGCGCAAGCTGCCGGGCTCGCGCTCGGCCGGCCGGGTGCAGTCGGTGTCCCTGCGGCTGGTGGTGGACCGCGAGATCGAGATCGAGCGCTTCAAGAACCAGGAATACTGGACCGTCGAAGCCGATGTCAGCGCCGGGGGCGACCCCTTCCTGGCCCGCATGGTCAAGCATGACGGAAAGCGGCTCACCAAGTTCGACCTGGGCGACGAGACCACCGCCATGGCCGCCAAGGCGGCCGTGGACGGCGCGGTCCTGAAGATCGCCTCGGTGGAAAAGAAGCCGGCGCGCAGGTCCCCGGCCCCGCCCTTCACCACCTCGACCCTGCAGCAGGAGGCTGCCCGCAAGCTCGGCTTCTCCACCCAGCGCACCATGCAGGCGGCGCAGAAGCTGTACGAGGGCATCGACATCGGCGGCGAGACCGTGGGTCTCATCACCTATATGCGGACCGACGGCGTTCAGTCGGCGCCCGAAGCCCTGGACGAGGCGCGCACCGTGATCGCCGGCGTCTATGGCAAGGAATACGTTCCCGAAGCCGCGCGGATCTACAAGACCAAGGCCAAGAACGCCCAGGAGGCCCACGAAGCCATCCGCCCCACCAGCCTGACCCGCAACCCCGGCTCCCTGCGGCTGGAGAGCGACCTTGGCCGGCTCTATGAGCTGATCTGGAAGCGGATGATCGCCTCACAGATGGAGGCCGCCCGCATCGAGCGGACCACCATCGAGCTGGAGAGCGCCGACGGGAAGACCGGCCTGCGCGCCACCGGCCAGGTGATCCTGTTCGACGGCTATCTCGCCGTCTACGAGGAAGGCCGCGACGACGATGCTGACGAGGAAAGCGGCCGCCTGCCCCAGGTCAACGAGGGCGCCGCCGCCAAGGTGATCACCGCCCGCGCCGACCAGCACTTCACCGAACCGCCGCCGCGCTATTCGGAAGCCAGCCTGGTGAAGAAGATGGAAGAGCTCGGCATCGGCCGGCCGTCCACCTACGCCTCCGTGCTGACCGTGCTGCGTGACCGGGAATACGTCCGCATGGACAAGAACCGGTTCATCCCGGAGGACAAGGGGCGGCTGGTCACCGCCTTCCTGGAGCAGTTCTTCAACCGCTACGTCCAGTACGACTTCACCGCCGCCCTGGAGGAGAAGCTCGACCTGGTCTCGGCTGGCGAGCTGAACTGGAAGGCGCTGCTGCGCGAGTTCTGGCAGGACTTCCACGCCGCCGTCGGCGAGATCGCCGAACTGCGCGTCACCCACGTGCTGGACGCCCTGAACGAGGCGCTCGGCCCGCACATCTTCCCGCAGAAGGAGGACGGCTCCGATCCGCGCGCCTGCCCCACCTGCGGCGCGGGGCAACTGTCCCTGAAGACCGGCAAGTTCGGGGCCTTCATCGGCTGCTCCAACTATCCGGAATGCCGCTATACCCGGCCCATCGCCCAGTCGGCCGATGACGCCGAGGGCGAGAGCGGCGACCGCGAACTCGGCGTGGATCCGGAGACCGGCGAGACCGTGTTCCTGAAGTCAGGCCGCTTCGGCCCCTATGTCCAACTGGGCGAGGCCGAGAAGCCTAAGCGTTCCAGCCTGCCCAAGGGCTGGTCGGCGCCAGCGATGGATCTGGAGAAGGGCCTGCGTCTGCTGCGCCTCCCCCGCGAGGTCGGCGCTCACCCGGAAGACGGCATCATGATCACCGCCGGCATCGGCCGGTTCGGGCCCTTCGTCCTGCACAACGGCACCTATGCCAACCTGCCGACCGCCGACGAGGTGTTCGAGGTGGGCTTGAACCGCGCCGTCACCCTGCTGGCGGAAAAGCGCGCCGGCGGCCGAGGCGGTCGCGGCGAGTCTGCGGCGCTGAAGGACCTGGGCGCCCACCCGGTGGACGGCCAGCCCGTGAAGATTCTCGCCGGGCGCTACGGCCCCTACATCAAGCACGGCTCCACCAACGCGAACGTGCCCAAGGGCTCCGATCCGCAGGACCTGACCCTCGAGGAGGCGGTCAAGCTGATCGCCGAGCGCGTGGAAAAGGGCGGCGGCAAGAAGCCAGCGAAGAAGGCCAAGGCGGCTCCGAAGGCGAAGGCCGCGGCCAAGCCCAAGGCGGAAGCCGGCGCGGCGGCGACGGTGAAGAAGCCGGCAGCCAAGAAACTCCCCGCCAAGAAGCCGCCGGCCAAGAAGGCGGCGAAGGCCTAGGGACAGATGCTGCTGCCCGTCAGCGACTTCTCCGCTTCGGGCTACCGATCGCTTCGGCAGATCGCCTATCCGGTCTCCAACCTGGAGGTCTTCGTCGGCGCCAATGGCGTCGGCAAGTCCAACCTCTATCGGGCCCTGGAGCTGCTGCGGGCGGCGGCGTCCAACACACTAGGCGCCGAGATCGCCCGCGAAGGGATGGAGGCCGCCTTCTGGGCCGGGACGCGGCAGAAGAACCAGCCGGCGCGGATGGCCTTCGCGGTCAAGCTGTCCGTGCCGGGCCGGCCGGGGGTCGGCTACCGCTACGAGGTGGAGGTGGGCTTCCCCTTCCCCACCGCGCCGGCCTTCCCCACCGAACCGCAGATCAAGACCGAACAGCTATCCTATCTCAGCGGCGCGCGGCCTGTGCGCCTATTGGACCGCAAGGGCGCATCCGTGATGGCCCGCGACGAGGAGGGCCGCCCGCAGGAGGTGGATATCGATCTGCTGGCCTCGGAAACCGTGCTGGCCCGGCTGGAGGATCCCGGTAAGTACCCGGGCCTGGATATCGTGCGTCGAACCCTGCTGGAGTGGCGGTTCTATCACGACCTGCGCACCGACGCCGCCTCACCCCTGCGTCGTCCCTGCACGGCGGTGGCGACCCCGACACTGGCCTCGGACGGCGCGAACCTGGCCGCCGTCTTCGCCACCCTGGCCCACATCCGGCAGGACACCGTGGAGCTGGACGCGTTGATCGACCAGGCCTTCCCCGGCGCGCGGCTTGTGGTCCCGCAACCGGATCGGACCGCCAGCTTCGGCATGAGCTTCCCGGACTTTCCCCGGCGGGTGTTCGAGGCCGCCGAGCTCTCGGACGGCACGCTGAAGTTCCTGGCCCTGGCCGGCGCCCTGATGGCCTATCGCCTGCCGGCCTTCGTGGCCCTGAACGAGCCGGAGTCCAGCCTGCACCCGGCCCTGATGACGCCCCTGGCCCGCCTGGTGGGCCAGGCGTCGGAGCGGTCGCAGGTCTGGTTGGTCACCCATTCCGAGGCGCTGGCGGCGCAGATCGCCGCCACGACCGTGGGCTCGGTCCGCACGGTCACCAAGACAGAGGGCGCCACCACCATCGAGGGTTTGACCCGCTTGGGCACGTTCCGCGAGGATGACTGAGGGGCAGGCTTTACAGGTCTGCCCCCGCGCCTAGAGTTCGCCCAACACAGGACGGGAGGACAACCGATGAAACTCGAAGGCGGATGCTATTGCGGCGCTCTGCGGTACGAAGCCGAGGGCGAGCCGATGATGCAGGCCCAGTGCCATTGCCGGGAGTGTCAGCACATCAGCGGCGGCTCGCCCAATGTGTTCATCGCCATGCCGATCCCCAGTTTCCGCTACACCAAGGGGGCCCCCAAGACCTTCACCCGCGCCGACTTGGAGCGTCCGGTCACCCGCGAGTTCTGCGCGGAGTGCGGCTCCCACATCCTCGCCCGGTCCCCAGGCTTCCCGGCGATGATCCTCAAGGTCGGCTCGCTGGATGATCCCAGTGTCTTCACGCCAGGGATGGCGATCTTCACCGTGGATCAGCAGGCCTTCCACCGCGTGCCTGAGGGCATCCCCAGCTTCGAACGGCTGCCGGGCTAGGGTTCACCTAGGCGAGGTACGCCGTTCCACGATACAAGGCGCCATGCCCAAGACCCGTGCGCCCAAGGCGTCCCGCTTCAAGTCCGCCGCCGCCAAGCCGGCCCAGGGCCTTCCCGACCGCGAAACCCTGCTGAAGTACATCCGCGAGGCGGGTGAAACCGACAAGGCCGAGATCGCCAAGGCGTTCGGGCTGAAGGGCGCCGACCGCAAGGCCCTGCGCGAGATGCTCAAAGAGCTGCAGGAGGGCGGCGAGCTGGGACGCCGCGGCCGCCGCGGCCTGGCCCAGGCGGGCGCCCTGCCCCCGGTCGGCGTGGTGGACGTCATCGAGAAGGACAACGACGGCGACCTGATGGTCCGCCTGACCAAGGGCGACGACACCGCCCTGGTGCGCCTGGCGCCGGGGCGCAGCGACCCCACCGGCGGGGCGCCGGGGCTCGGCGACCGGCTGCTGGTGCGGTTCGAAACCCTGGAGAACGGCGAGACCGAGGCCAAGCTGATCAAGAAGCTGGGGGCCAGCGTCCACAAGATCCTCGGCGTGATCCGCAAGTCCAACCGCGAGGTTCGGGTTGAGCCGGTGGACCGCAAGTCTAAGGAAAGCCTGATCCTCACCGATCCCAAGGCCCAGGAACTGCGTGACGGTGACCTGGTCCTGGCCCAGGTCGGGACCTCCGAACAACGCTACGGCCCCAAGCGCGGCAAGCTGCTGGAGGTGGTGGGCCGCGAGGACCAGCCCCGCGCCGCCTCGCTGATCGCCATCCACTCCCACGGCATCCCCACCGGCTTCCCAGCCGCTGCGGAGGCTGAGGCCGAAGCCGCCCAGCCGCCGACGCTGTCGGGCCGCGAGGACCTTCGCCAGGTCCCCCTGGTGACCATCGACCCGCCGGACGCCCGCGACCACGACGACGCCGTCTATGCCGAGCCGGATACCGAGGCCGGCAACAAGGGCGGCTGGGTCGTCTGGGTGGCCATCGCCGACGTGGCGGCCTACGTCCGCCCCGGCTCGTCCCTGGACACCACGGCGCGGGAGAAGGCCAACAGCGTCTACTTTCCCGATCGGGTGGAGCCCATGTTGCCTGAGCGGCTGTCGGCAGGGCTCTGCTCCCTGCGCGAGGGCGAGAACCGGGCATGCCTGGCGGTGCGGATGGTGTTCGACAAGTCCGGCCGCAAGAAGGGCCACAAATTCGTGCGCGGCCTGATGCGCTCAGCCGCCAAGCTCTCCTACGAGCAAGCCCAGGCGGCCATTGACGGTGAGCCGGACGATGTGACCGGCCCGCTGCTGGCGCCCATCCTGGAGCCCCTGTGGGCCGCCTACCGGTGCATGCTTCAGGGCAGGCTCGCCCGCTCGCCCCTGGCCATCGAGAGCGCCGAGCGCCGCATCCTGATCAATCCGGTGGGCGAGATCACGGCCATCACGCCGCGCGCGGCCCTTGAGGCCCACAAGCTGATCGAGGAGATGATGGTGCAGGCCAATGTCTGCGCCGCCGAGACCCTGGAGGCCAAGAAGACCCCGCTGATCTACCGGATCCACGACACGCCGAGCCAGGAGAAGGTGCAGTCGCTGTCAGAGTTCCTGGCCACCCTGGACATCCCCTGGAACAAGGGCGAGGCGCCGCGCACCGATCGTTTCAACAAGCTGCTGGCCGAGACCCGCGAGGGGCCGAACGCCGACATCATCAACGAGGTGGTGCTGCGCAGCCAGATGCAGGCGATCTACTCCACCGAGAACATCGGACACTTCGGCCTGAACCTGGCGCGCTATGGCCACTTCACCTCGCCGATCCGACGCTACGCCGACCTCATCGTGCACCGGGGCCTGATCCGCGCCCTGGGTCTGGGAGACGACGGCCTGAGCGACCAGGACATCAGCCAGATGAAGTCCACCGCCGAGCAGATCACCCTGGCCGAGCGCCGCGCCATGGCCGCCGAGCGCGACGCCACCGACCGCTATGTGGCCGCCTTCCTCGCCGACCGGGTGGGCGCGACTTTCGCGGGCCGGATCACCGGGGTGACGCGCTTTGGCCTGTTCGTTCGGCTGGCCGAGACCGGCGCCGACGGCCTGGTCCCGGTGTCCAAGCTGGGGGGTGAGTTCTTCATCCACGACGACCGCAGCCACGCCCTGGTCGGGGAACGCTCCGGCGCCCGCTGGCCGCTGGGCATGCAGGTGGAGGTCAAGCTGGTGGAGGCGACGCCGATCACCGGCGGCCTGCTGTTCGAGATGCTGAGCGAGCCGCAGCCTCGCGACCCCAACGCGGTCCGGCCCCGCCTGGGGGCCATCCGCCGCGCCCCGGGGTCCTTCGACGCCAAACGCAAGGGCGGGCCGCCCAAGGGGGTCCGGAAGGGCAAGCGGCGCTAAGCCGCAATGGCTTGACCCAACGGCAGGCTTCCCAGGCGGGCGGCTGCGGTCATACAGTTGTTTGATGTCACAGAGTCAGAACGAATCCGAGAACCCGCTGGGCGGCCGGGGCAACGGCGGCGGACCGCCCCGCAAGCCCGGTCAGAAGGCTGTACGTCCCCGCGACGCCGCCACCCTGATCATCGTGCGCCGCGACGCCGCCAAGCCGCGCCTGCTGATGGGCAGGCGGGCTAAGGGCCACGATTTCATGCCCGACAAGTGGGTGTTTCCGGGCGGCCGCATTGACCGGTCCGACTTCAACGCGCCCTACGCCACCGACCTGACGCCGGAGGTGACCGCCAAGCTCACCTACAACACGCCGGAACGCCGCGCCCGGGCCCTGGCGCTGACCGCCATCCGCGAGACCTTCGAGGAGGCCGGCCTGCTGCTGGCCAAGAAGGCCCCCGAGCGGCCCGGCGCCGGCCCCTGGCGGGAATTCCTGCAGCAGGGCGCGGCGCCGGACCTGGCGGCCATGCAGTTCGTGGCTCGCGCCGTCACTCCGCCCATGGTGGGCAAGCGCTTCGACGCCCGCTTCTTCATGGCCGAGGCCGATCGGCTGATCAGCCTGGAACGCCAGGCCGACTGCGGCGAGCTGGACGAGATCGCCTGGGTGGACCTGGACGAGGCCCTGGCCCTGGACCTGCCCAGCGTCACTCGCTTCGTGGTGCGTGAGGTGGCCCACCGCCTGGAGGTTCCGGAGCGGCCGATCCCCTACATGCGCTTCGTCCGCAAGGGCTCCCAGATCACCCACATCTAGTCATTCCTTTGAGCGGATTGACTTTGGGTTCGGGATTCGTATTGTCCGCGGCTCTTTAGAACCCAGCCGGCGCGACTGCGCAGCCGGCCGCGCGAGGACCGACCATGGCGAAGCCCGCCTCAATTAAGATCCGCCTGAACTCGTCGGCCGACACCGGCTTCTTCTACGTGACGAAGAAGAACGCTCGCACCAAGACCGACAAGCTGGTCATGAAGAAGTACGACCCGGTCGTGCGCAAGCACGTCGAGTTCAAGGAAGGCAAGATCAAGTAAGTCTGCCGACCTGCACGATTCGAAAACGCCCGGTCGCGAGACCGGGCGTTTTTCTTTTGCGTCAATGACTTGAAAGCCTAAGCCGCCCGGGCGATGACCTTGTTGCGGCCCGAAGCCTTGGCCTCGTAAACGGCTTCGTCGGCGCGCTTGAGCAGGGCTTCGGGGCGGTCCCCTGCCCCCAGCGTTGCGGCCACCCCGATAGAGATGGTGACGGTCAGCAGCTCAGAGCCATTCATCACCCGGAAGGGCGAGCCGGCCACATGCAGCCGGATGCGTTCGGCGATGCGCTCGGCGTCCTCGATCTTGGTGTCGGGCATGACCACCACGAACTCCTCACCGCCGTAGCGGCACGGCAGGTCGATGGCGCGCACATTGGAGGCCAGGCGCACGGCGAACTCACGCAGCACCTCGTCGCCGACATCGTGGCCGTAACCGTCGTTGATCTTCTTGAAGTGGTCGATGTCGATCAGCAGAGTGGCGACGGGATCGCCCCCCAGGGTCGCGCGCTTCACCAGGGCCTCCAGCTGCCCCACCATGTAGCGGCGGTTATGCAGGCCGGTGAGCTGGTCGGTGACGGCCAGTTCCAGGGAGTGGTCGAGATTGTCGCGCAGATAGTCTGTGTAGCGCTTGCGCCGGATCTGGGTCTTAGCGCGGGCTGAGAGTTCCTGCGGGTCGATCGGCTTGGACAGAATGTCGTTGACCCCGATTTCCAGGGCCTTCACCAGGCGCTCGCGTTCGTCGAAGTCGACGATGGCCAGGACCGGCAGATGGCGGGTCGCCTCGTCGGAACGGAGCTGGGCGGTGAAGCGCAGGCCGTCGAAGGCGCGGGCGGCCGCGTTGACGATCACCAGATCCACCGGCCCCTTGGCGGTCATCAGGGCTTTTTCGGGATCGCTCTCGATGATCGGCCGGTGCTCGATGGCCAGTTCGCTGGCGACGCGCTGAGCCTGGCGTTCATGGTCATCGACGATCAGCACCCGGCCGCCCGATCCGCCGAGGCGGGAGGCGGCGCCGGCGATGACCCCCATGCGGCGGCCGGAGGCCTCGCGGTCACGCAGTTCGTCGATCACCATTTTCAGGCGGGTCAGGCTCCGCACCCGGGCGAACAACATGACATCGTCGATGGGCTTGGTGAGGAACTCGTCGGCCCCGGCCTCCAGGCCGGCGATGCGGTCGGCGCGGCCGTCCAGGGCCGTGACCAGCACCACCGGCACGTGCCGGGTCTCAGGGTCATCCTTCAGCCGCCGACAGACCTGGAAGCCGTCCATGCCGGGCATCATGACGTCCAGCAGGACGATATCGGGTTTTTCCTTGGCGGCGATGGCGAGCGCTGTCGGGCCGTCATAGGCGATGAGCACTTCGTAATACTCAGCCGAGAGCTTGGCTTCGAGGAGGCGGACGTTGGCCTCGATGTCGTCGACAACCAGGATGCGCGCGGTCATGGCGGCTAACTCAACAGGCGGCGGATAGTGTCGAGGAAGTGCGACACCGAAATGGGCTTGGAGATGTAGGCCTCGCATCCGCCCTCGCGAATGCGCTCCTCATCCCCCTTCATGGCGAAGGCGGTGACGGCGACCACGGGGATATGGGCGAGGTCGTCATCTTCCTTGAGCCACTTGGTGACCTCCAGGCCGGAGATCTCGGGAAGCTGGATATCCATCAGGATCAGGTCCGGACGGTGCTCGCGTGCGAGCGCCAGCGCCTGCAATCCCTCACGGGTCTGCAGCGTTTCGTAGCCTTGGGCATCGAGCAGATCATGAAAGAGCTTCATGTTCAGCTCGTTATCCTCGACGATGAGGACCTTCTTGGCCATTTCGTCCGACGATCCTTGGTCTGGCGAATCGGTAACCGATCTCACCTTGGGCCTCTTGATCTCACGGATATCCTTAAACTCGCGTTAGTCGCATTTGGAGGCCCCCGTGGCCGAACCACCCCGCGCGCCCCGGCTGACCGACCTGGGGGTCGACACCACCCGTCCGCTGTTGATCGTCGACGTCGACGAGGTGCTGGGCCTTTTCATGCAAGGCTTTGGGGCCTTTCTGGAGGATCGGGGCCTGGAGTTCCGGGTCGACAAGTTCGCTCTGTTTCAGAACATCTACCGTCCAGGCGAGAGCGAACACCTGGCGATCGAGGACGGACGTAAGCACTACGACGACTTCTTTCGATACGGCTGCGGCGACATGACGCCGACGCCGGGGGGCTCCGCAGCTCTCCAGGCCCTGTCGAGGCAGGCCGGGATCGTGATCCTGACCAATGCGCCAGGGCCGGCCCGCTTGGCACGCGCCCGCTGGCTGGGCCGCCACGGCATGGACTATCCGCTCATTCTCAACACCGGACCGAAGGGGCCGCTCGCGGCGGGCCTGGCCGAGCAGACGGGCGGCCCCACGGTGTTCATCGACGACCTGATCTCCAACCTCGACTCGGTTGCGGTCTCTGCGCCCCAGGTGACCCGCTTCCAGCACGTCGCCGATCCCCGACTCCGCCCGCTGGCGCCGGCCAAGCTCGACCTGCACACCCGCATCGACGACTGGGACGAACTGCGGGCAGCCATCGAACAGACCATCGGCTAGCGGAACAAATCGGGTATGCTGGTCCCATGATCCGTATGGGCACCGGTCTGTGAGCGCGCTCTGCCGCGATTGCTTCCACCGCGGCGCGTTCGAGCGCCGCTGCCCCGCCTGTGGGTCGCCGCGGATCGTGGCGCACACGGAACTGGACAGCCTCTCCATCGCGCACATGGATTGCGACGCCTTCTACGCCTCGGTGGAGAAGCGCGACCGGCCGGAGCTACGCGACGTCCCGGTGATCGTCGGCGGCGGCCGGCGCGGCGTGGTGACCACCTGCTGCTACATCGCCCGCATCAACGGCGTCCGCTCGGCCATGCCGATGTACAAGGCCATCAAGGCCTGCCCTCAGGCGGTGATCATCAAGCCGGACTTCAGCAAGTACCGCACCGAGAGCCGGCGGATCATGGCGATGATGGCCAACCTGACGCCGCTTGTTCAGCCGCTTTCCCTGGATGAAGCCTGGATGGACCTTTCAGGAACCGAGCGCCTGCATGGCGCGACGCCGGCCGAAACCCTGGCGCGGCTGCAGAGCCGGATCGAGGACGAGGTGGGGATCACCGTCTCGATCGGCCTGGCGGCGAACAAGTTCCTGGCCAAGATCGCCTCGGATCTGGACAAGCCGCGGGGCTTCTCAGTGATCGGAGCCGAGGCCCAGGCGTTCCTGGCGAAGAAGCCCGTGGGCATTCTGCCGGGGGTTGGGCCGGCCATGGTGGCCAGCCTGGAGAGCTCAAACTTCATCACCGTCGGCGACATCGCCCGCGCCGACAGCAAGGATCTGGCCGCCCGCTTCGGTCCCAATGGCCTGCGCCTGCATGGGCTCGCCCACGGGCGCGACACCCGGGTCGTCAACCCCGACCAGATCCGCAAGTCCATCAGCGCCGAGACCACCTTCAACGAGGATCTGCGTTCTCAGACCGATCTGGAGGCGCAACTGCCGTGGCTGGCGGAAAAGGTCGGGCGGCAGGCGCGCGGCGGCAATGTGGCCGGTCGGGTCGTGACGCTGAAGCTGCGGGGCGCCGACTTCAAGATCATCACCCGGCGCAAGACCCTGCCCGTGCCGACCCAGACCACACGGTCCATCCTGGCCATCGGCAAGGAACTGTTGGCGGCGGAACTGAAGATCGGCGGGCGCAACCGCTCCTGGCGATTGATCGGCGTGGGGATCACCGACCTGATCGAACCACAGGACGTCGAGGACGACTTCTTCGGCGGCGATGAGCGCCGCACCCTTGCCGGCGAAAAGACCGCCGATGCGATCCGGGCGCGATTCGGAGCCGCGGCTCTTACCTCCGCACGCGCCCTACACGGGAAATCCTCGGCTCAGGATTGAAAACGAAGGGTCCGAGCCCCATCTGCGGCTCGTTAGCATGGTAAAAACTGTGGCCTTTGGAACGATCTCGCCCCGCGCGACCATTTCGACCCTTCCATACGGCCGTCTTTTCCATATCTAATCCATCTGTAGGGCGGTCCCGTGACCGTCGAGGAGACCTGTTCGATGGCCGAGCGAAAGCAAGGTGATCAGGAGACGGGCGTAAAATCGGCGGTCATCACACAGACCAAGCCGAAAACGCAGAAGCCGTCTCTGTACCGGGTGCTGCTCCTCAACGACGACTACACTCCGATGGAGTTCGTCGTTTATGTGCTTGAGCAGTACTTCCACAAGTCGCGCGAAGACGCGACGCGGATCATGCTGCATGTCCACCAACACGGCGTGGGCGTGTGCGGCGTGTTCACTTACGAAGTGGCGGAAACAAAGGTGGCCCAGGTCGTTGATACCGCGCGCCGGCATCAGCATCCGTTGCAATGCACCATGGAAAAGGATTGAGGCCCAGCTTGCCGTCATTCTCACGCCACTTAGAAGAATCCCTTCACCGCGCGGTGGCCTTCGCCAATCAGCGAAAGCACGAATACGCGACCCTGGAGCACCTGCTCCTGTCCCTCATCGACGATGAGGACGCCGCTGGCGTGATGCTCGCCTGTGACGTCGCGCTCCCGTCGTTGAAGACGACCCTGACCAACTACGTGGACAACGAGCTGCGATCGCTCGTGGTGGATGACGGCGAGGACGCCAAACCCACGCCCAGCTTCCAGCGCGTGATCCAGCGCGCCGTGATCCACGTGCAGTCCTCGGGCCGCGAAGAGGTGACCGGCGCCAACGTGTTGGTGGCCATCTTCTCTGAGCGCGAAAGCCACGCTGCCTACTTCCTGCAAGAGCAGGACATGACGCGCTACGACGCGGTGAACTACATCGCCCACGGCATCGCCAAGAAGGCCGGCGCCGAGGGCGCGGCCAAGCCCGTCAAGGGCGCGGAAGACGAGGACAAGCCCGCGGTGAAGACCGGCGGCGAGGCCCTCGAGGCCTACTGCGTCAACCTCAACGAGAAGGCCAAGCAGGGCAAGGTCGACCCCCTGATCGGACGTTCGTCCGAGGTGGAGCGCTGCATCCAGATCCTTTGCCGCCGCACCAAGAACAACCCGCTGCTGGTGGGCGACCCCGGCGTGGGCAAGACCGCGATCGCCGAGGGCTTGGCGCGCAAGATCGTCAACCATCAGGTCCCCGAGGTCCTCGCCAACGCCACCATCTTCTCCCTCGACATGGGTAGCCTGCTGGCCGGCACCCGTTATCGCGGGGATTTCGAAGAGCGCGTGAAGCAGGTGGTCAAGGAACTGGAGAGCCACGCCGACGCGATCCTGTTCATCGACGAGATCCACACCGTGATCGGCGCCGGCGCCACCAGCGGCGGAGCCATGGACGCCTCCAACCTGCTGAAGCCGGCCCTGGCCTCGGGCTCCCTGCGCTGCATGGGCTCGACGACCTACAAGGAGTTCCGTCAGCACTTCGAGAAGGATCGGGCGCTTGTCCGGCGCTTCCAGAAGATCGACGTGAACGAGCCGACGATCGAGGACACCATCAAGATCCTCAAGGGCTTGAAGACCTACTACGAGGAGTTCCACAAGCTCCGCTACACCAACGACGCCATCAAGGCGGCGGTGGAGCTGTCGGCCCGCTACATCACCGACCGCAAGCTACCCGACAAGGCCATCGACATCATCGATGAGGCCGGCGCCAGCCAGATGCTTCTGCCCGAGGGTCGTCGCAAGAAGACCATCGGCTTGAAGGAGGTCGAGGCCGTCGTGGCCAAGATCGCCCGCATCCCGCCCAAGTCGGTCTCCAAGACCGACACCGAGGCGTTGAAGCAGCTGCACGAGGACCTGAAGCGCGCCGTCTATGGTCAGGACGACGCCATCGAGCAGCTGTCGGCGGCCATGAAGATGGCCCGGGCCGGCCTGCGCGATCCCAACAAGCCCATCGGCTGCTACCTGTTCTCGGGTCCCACCGGCACCGGCAAGACCGAGACCGCACGCCAACTGGCCGGCACCATGGGCATCGAGCTCCTGCGCTTCGACATGAGCGAGTACATGGAGCGCCACACGGTCAGCCGCCTGATCGGCGCGCCTCCCGGCTATGTCGGGTTCGACCAGGGCGGCCTGCTGACCGACGCCGTCGATCAGCACCCCCACTGTGTGGTGCTGCTGGACGAGATCGAGAAGGCTCACCCGGACGTCTTCAACATCCTGCTGCAGGTGATGGACCATGGCGTCCTCACCGACTCCAACGGCAAGAAGGTCGACTTCCGCAACGTGGTCCTGATCATGACCACCAACGCCGGCGCTTCGGACGCCCAACGCAACGCCATCGGCTTCGGCCGAGGGAAGCAGGCCGATGAGGTCGACGAGGCCCTGAAACGCCTGTTCACGCCGGAATTCCGCAACCGTCTCGACGCGGTGGTGGCCTTCAAGCCGCTGACCCAGGACATCATCCGCCAGGTCGTCCAGAAGTTCGTGATCCAGCTGGAAGCCCAGCTGGCCGACCGCCACGTCACCATCGAAACCACGGACGAGGCCGCCGATTGGCTAGCCAAGAACGGCTTCGACGAGCTCTACGGCGCCCGGCCCCTGGCCCGCGTGATCCAGGAGCACATCAAGAAGCCGCTGGCCGACGAGATCCTGTTCGGCAAGCTGGTGAAAGGTGGCCACGTCAAGGTGGTGCTGAAGGACTCCAAGCTGGCCTTCGAGATCGAGGGCGAGAACACCGAGCCCGGCGCGCCGATCATCGAGAACCCCGCAGAGGACGCGGCGGCGGCCGCCCCGGAACTGGCTGGCTAAGCCCCACCAACAAGCTGAAATGGAAAACCCCGGTCTCGCGACCGGGGTTTTTCTTTGGCTAGACGATCTGCGCCGCGATCTGGTCCGCCAGCGCCTTGAGCTCCGTCGGGTCAGCCATGCCGCCCTCGCCGTGGCGGCCCAGGGCCTGGCCCTCCCAGCGCGGGATGATGTGGAAATGCAGGTGATAGATGGTCTGTCCGGCCGGGGCGCCGTTGAACTGCGTCACCACGATGCCGTCCGGCTTCAACGCCGTCCGCACCGCCCGAGTCACCCGCTGCACGCCCAGGATCAGGGGGCCGAGCGACGCCGGGTCCTCCTCCAACAGATTGCGGGCGGTGGAGTGCTTGGGGATCACCAGGGTGTGACCCCGCGCCTGCGGGAAGACGTCCATGAAGGCATAGACGTGACTGTCCTCGAAGACGCGCGCGCTGGGCATCTCCCCGCGCAGGATCCTGGCGAAAATGTTGCCGTCGTCGTAGGTCCCGTCCAAGCTCATGGCGCGCTCCTGATGAAGTCATGTGAAGCGTCCTAACACAGAGGGAGGCCCGCATGGGAACCGCCGACGCCGACAATGCGAAGGGCCTGAGCCCTCGCCAGCAGAAGTGGTTCGCCACCGCCCGGTCCAGCCTGGAGAAGGAGACCGGCAAGACTCTCGATGAGTGGGTCGCCATCGCCAAGACCTGCCCCGAGACCAAGACCATGACCCGCATCGCCTGGATGAAGGAACATCACGGCCTGGGAATGAACCGCGCCAATATGGTGATGTCGGCCGCCTTCCCCACCGGGTCAGGCTGGGACCAGCCCGAGAAGCTGCGCGCAGGCGTCTGGAGGGACCCGCAGGCGACCGCCATCTTCGAGGCGGTTGAACGCGCCTGCACCGCCCTGCCCGATGTGGTCACCGGCCAGCGCAAGGCCTTCACCGGCTTCTCGCGCAACTTCCAGTTCGCTTCGGCCAAGCCCATCAAAGGCGGCCAGGTGGTGCTGGGCCTGGCCGTGCCGCCGGACGCCGACCCGCGTCTCACGGAACCCAAGGCCGAGGGCTGGTCGGAGCGACTGAAATCCAAGCTCACCCTCGCCTCCCCCGCCGATCTGGACCCCAAGCTGATGGCCCTGATCGAGCAGGCATGGGAGGCTTCCTAGCTGTCCTGCCGGAATGGCGAAAACTCTTCGGCCAGCCACTCCATCTCGCCCTCCACCGCCTCACGCTCACGGGCGACAAAGTCCTCGACGGGTCCGCGCAGCATGGGGTCGGCGATGAAGTGCGCCGAACGGACGGGGCTGGGGAGGTAGCCACGGGCGATCTTGTGCTGGCCCTGCGCGCCCGCTTCCACCCTCGCCAAGCCGCGGCCGATGGCCCACTCGATGGCCTGATAGTAGCAGAGCTCGAAATGCAGGAAGGGGATGTCCTCGACGCAGCCCCAGTTGCGTCCGTAGAGGCAATCGCCGCCGATCAGGTTCAGGGCGCCGGCCACCCAGGCGCCGTTGCGCCGCGCCATCACCAGCAGCACCCTGTCGGCCATCCGCTCCCCCAGCAGAGAGAAGAACGGCCGGTTCAGATAGGGCCGCCCCCACTTGCGCGACCCGGTGTCCATGTAGAAGCCGTAGAAGGCGTCCCAGTGTTCCTCGGTGATGTCCGCGCCGGTCAGCGGCAGGATTTCCACTGCGGCCTGCGCATCCCGCCGCTCGCGCCGGATCGTCTTGCGGCGGCCTGACGACAGGGCGCCCAGGAAGGCGTCGAAGTCGGCATAGCCGGCGTTCTCCCAATGGTACTGCTGGCCCTCCCGCATCGAGAGCCCCTGCCCGCCCAGCCAGGTCCACTCGTCGTCCGTGGGGAAGTTGATGTGGAGGCCCGAGGAGTCGTAGCGCTCGCACAGCGTCACGGCCCCGGTGAGCAGGGTCTTGCGCGCCGTTTCCACGTCGACGCCGGGCCGCACAATCAGGCGCGGGCCGGTGGCGGGGGTGAAGGGGGCGGCCGAGATCAGCTTGGGATAGTAGCGGCCCCCGGCCCGCTCATAGGCCTCGGCCCAGCTGTGATCGAAGATGTATTCGCCCTGGCTGTGGGATTTCAGGTAGAGCGGCATGACCGCAGCGACTTGGCCGTCGGTATCCTCCACCGACAGGTGCTGCGGCCCCCAACCCATGCGCTCGATGGCGCAGCCGGACTGCTCGACGATATCCAGGAAGTCGAAGGAAACAAAAGGGTTGGCGGCATATTCTGGGTTGAGGGCACAGGCGTCCCAGGCCTCGCGGCCGATGTCAGCGATCCGGCGGCTGACCTTGACCGCCGACGTCAGACTCACGCGGCCCAACCCTCGAAGATCAGGTTGTCGCAGTGGTCTTTGAGCGCGTCCCACTGCTCTGGCTTGCGCACCGTCCAGGCCACGATGGGCATACCCTCGGCGCGGTGCTTCACCGCCGCTTCGCTTTGCACCATGTCCAGGCTCATGGCCAGGAAGTGCGGCCGGGCGATGGAGACCTGCTCCAGCCGCGCGAATGACTTCCGTTGTTCGGCCGAGAGGTGAGGCGTGTCCTCTTCCCAGCTGTAGCTGTCCAGGCCCCGCAGCACGCCCGGGAAGCGGTCGGCGAACCAGGCATGGGAATAGGGATTGAACCCGATCACGCAGGTGGGGCCGGCGTGATCGATGAGAACCTCGTGCACCCGTTGCTCCAGAGGGCCCACGGCCCCGAAGTCGGTCTTCAACTCGATATGGACCATGGCCCGATGGCCAATCAGAGCCAGAGTCTCCATGAGCGTCGGGATGCGCTCATCCGTCCCCTTGAGCCGAAGTTCGGCGAGCTCAGCCGCCGTTCGATCCTTCAGCTTGCCCTCGACTCCGGTCATGCGCTTCAGCCCATGGTCGTGGAAGACCACGGCCTCGCCATCCGCTGACAGATGGACATCCAGCTCGATGCCGTAGCCCGCATGGCAAGCCGCCTGAAAGGCGCCCAGGGAATTCTCCGGCGCGCCGTCCGGTGACCACAGCCCGCGGTGCGCGACGGGCGGATGGAACAGGAAGTCCCAGGCTTCGCCGAATTGAGTCTTGAGCTCGTTCACCGGATTTCCACCACGGCGTCGACCTCGACGGCGAAGTTCATCGGCAGGCGGTAGACACCCACCGCCGAACGGGCGTGCTTTCCGGCGTCCCCGAAGGCGGCCACCATCACGTCGGAGGCGCCGTTCACCACCTGAGGAATCTCGAAGAACCCAGGACCGGCCTGCACGAAGCCGCCCAGCTTCACCACCCTGACAACCCGGTCGAGGTCACCGTCGCAGGCGGCCCGCATCTGGGCGATCAGATTGATTCCGCATAGGCGCGCGGCCCCCTTGGCGGTCTCCATGTCGACATCTTCGCCGACGATCCCACGCACGCCACCGCTCGCATCCAGGGAGACCTGGCCGGAAATGTGGACGAGGCCGCCGACCCGGACGAACGGGACATAGTTGGCGACCGGGGCGACGGGCTGCGGGAGGGTGATCCCTTGCGCGGCTAAGCGTTCTTCGACCTGTGACATAGCCCAAGGTCTACCGCGCTTTCAGCGCTCTGGGAAAGCACGCGAAAAGTGAAAAGGCCCGAACCGTTTCCGGTCCGGGCCTTCGCAGGGTCCGCGCCAAATACGCAGGCGCGGCTGGAGGGACCTTGAAAGGCTTAGCGGACGGCCTGCAGCTTCTCGACAGCGGCGGTGACGCGCTCGTTGAGGGGCTTCATGGAGTCCTTCAGGGAGGCGGAAACGATCTCGCCCATCTTGGAGAGCTCGGCCATGTAGGCTTCCATCGAGGACTTGGCGAAGCTGGTCTGCAGCTCGACAACTTCCTGGATCGACTTGGCGCCCGACAGCGACTTGGCGGCGGCGACATTGGCTTCCACGGCCTTCTTGGAATAGGCGGTGGCCTGGGCGCCGAGGGCTTCAGCACCCTTGGTGGCGGCGGTCACCGAGGCGATGACGGCTTCCAGGTTCTTCTTGGAATGAGCGTTGGCGTCGGCGAGGCCGGCCAGGGACTTTTCGATGGCGTCCTTGAAGGCGGCGTTACCAGCGGTGGTGAACTGTTCGACGGTGTTCTTGACGGTTTCGGCGGCGGCCATGGTGTAAAACTCCGGAATAGTGGTTGACGGGCTTTGCCGCGTCGCACCACTCGGGCGTTGCGGCTCTTTGATCTCGCAGCCTATTTCTCATGTTGCAGTGCAGCAGTCAAGCGCTTTTGTTGCGGTGCAACATCGCCGTTTGCGCGAATTCGGCCGACCACCCGGGAAACTCGCAACGTGACAAATGGGCTCGCTCAAGAGGTGTTTACTCTCGCGCAAGCTCCGAGGTGTCATGATAGGGTTTCAGTACGGCGACCGGGGGGTCGTCCAACCCTTTGATTCGACGGACGAACCGCAATGTTCGAGCGCGCCCGCCGCCTGTTTGTCGCCCTTGGCGCCGCCGCCCTGACGGCGGCCTCCCCCCTGGCGACCTCCGCCCAGGCGCAAATACCTTATCTCTCGATGCCGTCCCTTCCCACGACCGCGCCAAAGTACGCGGCCATCGTGGTGGATGCGAAGACCGGCGAGGTCCTCTACGCAAAGCGCGCCGACAGCCCCCGCTATCCGGCCTCCATCACCAAGATCATGACGCTCTACCTCGCATTCGAGGCGCTGAGCTCCGGCCGCCTGCGGCCAGACGACACTATCATCATCTCGCCGCGCGCCGCGGCGCAGGCCCCCACCAAGCTCGGCCTGTCCCCTGGAGAGTCCCTGACGGTCAACGAGGCCATGCAGGCCCTGTCCATCAAGTCGGCGAACGACATCGCGGTAGCCATGGCTGAGAAGCTGGGGGGATCCGAGGCGCGTTTTGCAGCCATGATGACTCTCCGCGCCCAGGAACTGGGCATGGCCAACACCCGCTTCGTGAACGCCTCGGGCCTGCCCGACAGCCGCCAGCTCTCGACGGCCCGCGACATCGGCATCCTTTCGCGCGCCGTGATGCGCGACTATCCGCAATACTATCGGCTGTTCAGCCAGCAATCGTTCACGTTCCGCGGCGCCTCGATGAACAACCACAACGGCCTGTTGGGGGCGATGCCCGGCGTGGACGGGTTGAAGACCGGCTACACCAACGCCTCGGGCTACAACATCGCGATCTCGGCCGTGCGCGACAACCGCCGCCTGATCGCCGTGGTGCTGGGTGCGCCGTCCACCGCAAAGCGCAACAACAACGCCGAAGACCTGCTGCTCACCGGCTTCGATGTGATGAACCGCAGAGCTCGCGGCGAGCAGATCACCATCGCCCAGAACCTGTTCGAGCCCGAACCCGCCGGCCCTATCGAGCGGCCATCCATCGAACAGGGCGACGGTGAACAGGACGGTCTGCGGATCGTGCTGGCGTCGGCGCCGCCGCCGGCCTCCTTCTCCAGCAATGACTTTGTCTCACCCACCCGCAACCTCCTGCGCGGCTCGCAGTCAAGTGACACCTCGAAGGTCGAGAGCAAGAAAACGTCGGCCAAGGATGACAAGAAGCCCGGGGGAAAGTGGATCGTGCAGGTGGGCGCCTTCAAGTCCAGGTCGCTCGCCAAGGAGCAGCTTTCCCTCGTGGAACAGCGCTTCGGCAAGCACTTCGGCCGGGCGGACGGCGGCACCGATTCCATAGGCGGCACCTATCGCGCCCGCTTCTCGGGCTTCACAGAATCCTCGGCCAAGGATGCCTGCGGAGCGCTGAAGGCCAAAAAGCTTCCCTGCATGGTCGTCAAGCCGGGGTGAGAAGCGACAGGCGATGCGGATGCCGTCGTCGGCCCACCTCGTACGAAAGACCGCTACTTGCGAGTGAGCTTGTCGCGCGCCGCGTTGAGCTGGGCGGCTAGGCCGTCTGTCCCGCCCTTGTCGGGATGGGCCAGACGCATCAAGCGATTGTAGGCGGCCTGGATTTCCGCAGGCGTCGCCCCTGCCCCGACTCCCAGGATCGAGCGAGCCTCGACCTCGCTCATGGCCGCGCTGGCGCGGGGCGGCATGACGCCGGTGCGGCGGGTGGAGATCGCTAGCCCCATGCCCAACACCACCAGGACGATGGCCGAGCCCCAGGCGCCCTTGAGGCCCACATAGGCCGCGCCGGCGAAGGCCATGATCGCGAAGCCCCCGGAGAGAAAACGCCATTCGCGGCGCTTCAGGATCGCCTTGCCACCGCCGGCCCACATCAGCAGCGCCAGGATCACGCAGCCCAGCGCGATATAGGACACTACTGGGCGGCCATAAGCTCATCGCCCACGTCCAGGCCGAGCGACCCCACCAGGGCGCGAAGCTCCTGGCGGGCCGCCACATGCTGCAGCGACATGGCCACGGGGCGGATGGTGGGGGACAGGTCAGCGATGGTCAGGCCGAAGGGGAAGAGCTCGCGGTAGATGACCCGGTCACGCAGGCCCGGGCCGACCCGGAAGCCGACCCTGCGCGACAGGGCCTGGACCCGCTCATCGACCCGGCGACGGTTGCGGGCCTCGGTAGGCGCCAGGCGATTGCGCAGCACCACCCAGTCGATGGACTTGCCGCAGGCGGCCGCGCGAATCTTGCGGCTGTTCCAGACGGTCTCGGAATAGAGGCTGGGGCGCTTCAGATCGAGGGTCACCGGATCGACCACGCCCAGCATGTCGAAGTCGACGAAGCTGTCGTTCATCGGCGTGACGATCAGGTCGGCCATCCCGTGGGCGGCGCGGCTGACCGCGGTGTCGCCGCCGGGGGTGTCAATCAGGATGTAGTCGGAGGACTCGGCGGCGCTGAAGGCCTCTTCGAAGCGGCCCAGAGCCTCCTCGTCCGACGCCTTTGCCAGATCGGCGCTCAGGGGATGCTCGACGGGCATGGGCGCGGTGACGCCATTGGCGGCCAGCCAGGCGGCCCGGTGAGCGAAGAAATGCCCCATCGACTGCTGGCGCAGGTCGAGATCCAGCACGGAAACTCTCGCGTGGGAATGCAGCAGGGCGGTGGCGATGTGGATGGCGAGCGTCGACTTGCCGGCGCCGCCCTTCTCGTTGCCGATCACAATGACCTTGGGTTGGGACATGGTTCCTTAAAACTCCACACCATCTCAGCCAGCGGCGTCGCGCTGATTCGATTGGTTAACAGGTGAGGCCGCCACCCCTGCTCCGTCAACGCGCCTGACGCCGCCGCCTGTGGACGGATGCCCACATCAAAGTCATAAGCGGCCCGCCTTTTCGTGACGGAGCCTCCCCCATGCCCCTCGCCATCGTCCGTACCGTCGCAGACCTTCGCGCTCAAGTGGCCGCTTGGCGGCGGGCTGGAGAGACGGTCGGTCTGGTTCCCACCATGGGCGCCCTGCACACCGGCCACCTGTCCCTGGTGACCCTGGCCAAGACCAGGGCCCAGCGCGTCGTCGCCAGCGTGTTCGTGAACCCCACCCAGTTCGCGCCGCACGAGGATTTCGACGCCTACCCCCGCGACGAGGCCAAGGATGCGAGCCTGCTCGAGAGCGCCGGCTGCGACCTGCTGTTCGCGCCGACCGTCGCGGCGATGTACGCGCCGGACTTCTCCACCACGGTGACCGTGACAGGGGTCTCAGAGCCCCTGGACGGCGCGGCGCGGCCGGGCCACTTCGCCGGCGTGGCGACTGTGGTGAGCAAGCTGCTCCTCCAATGTGGGCCTGACGTCGCGGTGTTCGGCGAGAAGGACTACCAGCAGCTTCAGGTGATCAAGCGACTGGTGGCGGATCTGGACATCCCGGTGGAGGTGATTGGCGCGCCGACAGCGCGGGCCGATGACGGCCTGGCCCTCTCCTCGCGCAACGCCTACCTGACGCCGGTCGAGCGTGAGGCCGCCCCCAGCCTGGCCGCCGCCCTGCGCGACGCCGTGGGACGGCTCCGCGACGGTGTGGCGGTGGATCGCGTGGAGAACACCGGCCGCGCGGCCCTGGAGCGGGCCGGTTTCAGCCGTGTGGACTATTTCGAGGTGCGAGATGCGTCGAGCCTGGCTCAGCTCGGCCCCGGTCCGATCAGCGGCCCCGCCCGCATCCTGGCCGCCGGAATCCTCGGCAAGACACGACTCATCGACAATATGGCCGTCTAGCCTACCAGGCCCCGGCCTCCCGGAGCTGGCGCGCCAGTTCCATCGGAATTTCCCCATCGGGGCTGGTGTCTAGGTCCGGCGGCACGTCCTTCGGATCGAAATAGCGCCACCCCTGGAAGGCGCGGCGCGGGGTTGGCGCGACACGAATGATCTCGGGATCAAGGGTGATCTCGCAGCGCGCGTTGGGATGCTCCCCCACCGTGCGCACGGCGAGGATTTTCTGCCGACACAGGATCATGCCCTTGAAGATCCGGTAGAGCGACCCGCCGTCGATCAGTTCCTCGGCGCGCTTGGGGCTCATGCGGGTGTGCAGCAGCCAGGGTTCGCTGTCGTCGGGATGGTAGGCCAACAGGTCCTCGATGGTGTCGCAGCCGACGCAGAGGCGGAGCATATGCAGGGCCATCAGGCCGACGCCTTCAGCCGCGCCAAGGTTACGCCCTCGCTGACCTGATCGCCGACGGAGACGTTCAGGGCCTCCACCTCGCCGTCGAAGGGCGCAGTGAGGGCGTGCTCCATCTTCATGGCCTCCAGGGTCAGCAGCGCTTGGCCGCGTACCACAGTGTCGCCGACCGAGACGGCGACAGCCACCACCTTACCCGGCATGGGGGACCTCACCTGAGCGTCACCGGCCATATCGTCGAGATCTCGAAGGGGCGGACGGGTTGCCAGGACATAGGTCTCGCCGCCTTCAAAGACCACGACCTCGCCGTCCTCTGTCATCAGGATGTCAGCCTCGATGTCCCCATCCGGCAAGGGGGCGTCAAGGGGCCGCCCATCGAGGAACAGGCGCACGGCGGTCTCTGCCGCTGCGTTCATGCGGAACCCGGTCAATCCCTTCCAGGGATCGCCATGGTCCTCGTCATCCTCGGCCAGGGCGGCGGCGGCGGCCACCGCCAGAATTTCGTCGGAAGGGGCAGGCGTGGAGGCAAGATCGTCGAGGTGGCGCTCGATGAAACCGGTGTCCACCTCACCAGCGATGAAGTCGGGGTGATCCAGGCAGCGGGCCAGGAAGCCGGCATTGGTCTTCACCGGCCAGATCTCCACCTCGGCGCAGGCCTGAGCCAGTCGGTCGCTGGCGCCCTCCCGCGTCGACGCATGGGCGATCAGCTTGGCGATCATGGGATCGTAGAAGGGACTGACCTCGCCTCCCTCTTCCACCCCGGTGTCGACCCGAATGTCGTCGGGAAGGACGAAGTGCTCCAGCACCCCGATGGACGGTAGAAAGCCCGCGGCGGGGTTCTCGGCATAGAGCCGGGCCTCGACCGCGTGCCCGTTGAGATGAATTTGATCCTGCCGGAGCGGCAGAGGCTCACCCGAGGCGACGCGGAACTGCCATTCCACCAGATCAACACCGGTGACCGCCTCGGTGACGGGATGCTCCACCTGCAAGCGGGTGTTCATCTCCATGAACCATATCCGGTCCGGCCTTAGGCCTGCGCTGGCGTCAGCGATGAACTCCACGGTGCCGGCGCCGACATAGTTCACGGCCTTGGCGGCCTTGACCGCAGCCTCGGTCACGGCCGCGCGAGCGGCGGCGCTCATGCCCGGCGCCGGAGCCTCCTCAATGACCTTCTGGTGCCGGCGCTGCAGGGAGCAGTCGCGCTCGAACAGGTGGACCACGTTGCCGTGGCTATCCCCGAAGATCTGCACCTCGATGTGGCGCGGCCGGGTGACGTAGGTCTCGATCAGAACCTTGGCGTCGCCGAAGCTGGCGGCGGCCTCCCGCTGGCAGGAGGCGAGCGCGGCGGCGAAGTCCTCAGGCCTGTCGACCTTGCGCATGCCCTTGCCGCCACCGCCGGCCACGGCCTTGATGAGCACGGGATAGCCGATCTCTCCCGTCACCGCTTGCAGATGTTCCAGGGACTGGTCCTCCCCGAGATAGCCGGGAGTGACGGGAACTTTGGCGTTCTGCATCAAGGACTTGGCGGCGTCTTTCAGGCCCATGGCCTTGATGGCGGCTGGCGGGGGGCCGATCCAGATCAGCCCGGCGGCGACCACGGCTTCAGCAAAGGCGGCATTCTCTGAGAGGAAGCCATAGCCGGGATGGATCGCCTCGGCGCCGGTCTGCAGGGCGGCGCCGATGATCTTCTCACCCACCAGATAACTCTCGCGCGCGGCGGCGGGGCCGATCAGCACCGCCTGGTCCGCCTCGCGGACATGAGGCGCATCGGCGTCAGCCTGCGAATAGACGGCCACCGTGGCGATACCCATGCGCCGGGCGGTTCTGAAGACCCGGCGGGCGATCTCCCCACGATTGGCGACGAGGACGGAACTGATCATGCCGCGATCCTAGAGGGGCGTGGAGAGTCCTGCCAGCGCAGGATCAGACGACCCAGGACGCCTTGCGCTTTTCGAGGAAGGCGCGAACCCCCTCCTGACCTTCGGGGCTCACCCGGGTGCGGGCGATGCGCTTGGCGGTCTCTTCCATCACATCCTCAATAGGTCTATAGGCGACATCCTCGACCAACTTCTTGGAGTCGGCCACCGCGCCGGGAGCGCAGGCCATCATCTCGGCGGCGATGCGCGCGCACGCGACGTCGAGGGCTGCGGTGTCGGCCACCACCTCGGTGATCAGGCCGACCTTCTCGGCATAGGCGGCGTCGAACACCGAGCCCGTGGCGAACAGGGCGCGCGCCGTGCGAGGCCCGACAGCGCCCACCACATAGGGGCTGATGGTGCCGGCGATCAGGCCCAGGCGGACCTCGGAGAAGCTGAACTTGGCGGCCGCCGTGGAGATCGCCATGTCACAGGTGGCGGCCAGGCCGGCGCCGCCGCCAAATGCCCCGCCTTCCACCAGGGCCACGGTCAGGGCTGGTATGTCCCACAGGCTCTTGAGCATCTTGGCCATGGCGTAAGCGTCTTCGCGGTTGTCACTCTCCGTGCGGTCGGCGGCCTCGCGCATCCAATCGAGGTCAGCCCCGGCGCTGAAGGTTCCGCCAGCGCCCCTCAGGAAGACGACCCGAACCCCTTCCGCGCCCTGCAAGGTCTCGAAGGCCTCGGACAGGGCCGCGATCAGCCGCGCGTCAAAGGCGTTGCGACGTTGCGGACGATTGATGGTGACCATGGCGACACCCTCCCTCGTGGCCTCGATCTTCACCAGGGTCGCGTCCAGGTCGGTGTCGGGAACCTCGACCAGGGGATCGGCGATGGGATTGGTCATGAGTGCCTCGTTCGGAACGGTGTGATGGGGACATAAGCCCAACGCGGCGACTTGGACATAGGTCCTGGGTTCGCATGGGCGGTGAATGGCGATTCTGTCACCACGGCGGGAAAACCACCCCATTGCGGGCATATTGGCGGTTGATCCGCAGGCCGCTCTGTCCGAAACAGCAGATCGATACGCGACGCGCTTCCCCCCAACGTCGCGAAAAGGATTGAGCATGCGCAGGACCAACGACGAGCCCTCTCTGAGTCAGATTTTGGGCGCCCCCCGCTTCGCGACAGGCATCCCCCGCCGCCCACGGACGTCCGTCGCGCGCCGCGCGACGGCGAACCTCGCCTTGGTCCTCGGCGTCATGGCCACATCTGTCAGCCTCGGCGTGCTGGTGGGCCAGTTGGGCCGTGCGCTGATCGGCGGCTAGTCGAGCAGAGTATCGGCGCCCTCGGTCAGCCCCCCTCGAAACCCGCTACATCCGGAAGACGCCGAACCTGGTTTCCGGGATCGGCGCGTTAAGCGCCGCCGAGATCGAGAGGCCGAGCACATCGCGAGTTTGAGCGGGATCGATTATGCCGTCGTCCCACAACCGCGCCGTGGCGAAATAGGGATCGCCCTCGGTCTCATAACGGTCGCGGATCGGAGCCTTGAAGGCTTCTTCCTCGGCGGCCGGCCAATCGCCGCCTCGGGCCTCGACCCCGTCGCGGCGGATGGTGGCCAGCACGCTGGCGGCCTGCTCCCCGCCCATCACGCTGATGCGGCTGTTGGGCCAGCTCCACATGAAGCGCGGGGAATAGGCCCGGCCGCACATCCCGTAATTGCCGGCCCCGAACGAGCCGCCGATCAGGACGGTGAACTTGGGCACCTCGGCCGACGCCACCGCCGTCACCAGCTTGGCCCCGTCCTTGGCGATGCCGCCGGCCTCGTATTTCCCGCCGACCATGAAGCCGGAGATGTTCTGCAGGAAGACCAGCGGGATCCCGCGCTTGCAGGCCAGCTCGATGAAGTGGGCGCCCTTCAGCGCGCTCTCCGAGAACAGCACCCCGTTGTTGGCCAGGATGGCGACGGGCTGGCCCCAAATGCGGGCGAAACCGGTGACCAGGGTCGTGCCGTACAGCGCCTTGAACTCGTCGAACTCCGAGCCGTCGACGATGCGGGCGATCACCTCGCGCACATCATAGGGCGCGCGAACGTCGGTTGGGACGATGCCATACAGCTCCTCCGGGTCGAACAGCGGCTCGCGCGGCTCGGCCAGCACCACTTGCTCGGGCTTGCGGGTGTTCAGGTTGCCGACGATGGAACGGACGATCTGCAGGGCGTGCTCGTCGTCCACCGCCACGTGATCCACCACGCCCGAACGGCGTCCATGGGTGTCGGCGCCCCCCAGCTCCGTGGCGCTGATGACCTCACCGGTGGCGGCCTTCACCAGGGGCGGGCCGCCCAGGAAGATGGTTCCCTGGCTCTCCTCCCCCGCGCCGCGCACGATGACCGTCTCGTCGCTCATGGCCGGGACATAGGCCCCGCCGGCGGTGCAGGAGCCCATGACACAGGCGATCTGGGCGATCCCCGCGCCGCTCATCCGCGCCTGGTTGAAGAATATGCGGCCGAAATGGTCGCGGTCGGGGAAGACCTCAGCCTGGTGCGGCAGGTTCGCGCCGCCTGAGTCCACCAGATAGATGCAGGGCAGCCGGTTCTGCATCGCCACTTCCTGGGCGCGCAGGTGTTTCTTCACCGTCAGCGGGAAATAGGCCCCGCCCTTCACCGTGGCGTCGTTGGCGACGATCATCACCTCGCGGCCCGAGACCCGCCCGATGCCGGTGATGACACCGGCGCCAGGCGCCTCGCCGTCATAAAGGCCGTGGGCGGTGAGCGCCCCCACCTCCAGAAAGGGCGAGCCCGCGTCCAGCAGGCGCATCACTCGCTCTCGCGGCAGCAGCTTGCCACGACTCGCGTGGCGCTGGCGCGACGGCTCGGGGCCGCCGAGGGCGGCCGACGCCACCCGCTCGCGCAGCTGTGACACCAGGGCGCGATTGACCTGTTCGTTGGCCTGGAAGGCCTCGCCGTGGGTGTCGATGGCGGTCTTCAGTATGGGCATATCCAAGGCATAGCCGGGGCGAGCGACGCAGGCTAGCTTGCCCGCGTGGCGAACCTACCGGGCATCTCGACTGATTCCGCGCTCTCGCGCCTCTTCGAGGACGAGCGCGCCCAAGGCGAAGCCACCTGGTTTTCCCTGCCGGGCGGCGTGACCCTGTTCGACGCGGGCGAGCCGGCTGACCATCTCTATTTCGTGCGCGCCGGCCGCCTGGGCGCCTTCCGCCGCGAAGAGGGCCACGAGCCGCAGTTCCTCGGCGTGATCCGCCCGGGAGAGCCGGCCGGAGAGATGTCGATGATCTCGGGCGTGCCGCACTCGGGTCATGTGGTGGCCCTGCGTGACTCGGAGATCTTCGCCCTGCCCCGGGACGCCTTCTTCGACGCCTGTGACCGCGATTCCGAGGTGATGGTCGAGTTGGCCCGCCTGATGATCCTGCGCAGCCGCCAGGCGGCGAACAAGTCATCGGGCGCGGCGCCCTCGGTGTTCGGTTTCGTCACCATGGGCGAACCGGTGGCCGTGCGCCCGCAGGTCGACCGCATCGCCCGCGAAATCGGCAAGCTCGGCTACTCCGTCACCGTCGTCGGCGCCGAGGCCCAGCACGCGCCGACCGAATGGTTCTCCGAGGTCGAGCGCGACTACGATTTCGTTCTCTACTGCGCCGAGGCCGCCGATCTTGGGTGGCGCCAGGTCGTGGGTCGACAGGTGGACCGCCTGTTCCGCATGGGCCACGGCGACGCCGCCCCGCAGGCGATCCATCCGCACGTCGATGGCCCTCTGCAGGGCCAGAAACTGGTGGATTTGATCCTGATCCAGAAGCGGGACGCCAAGACCCCGGAGGGGTCGGAAGCCTGGATGGACGCCGCCAAGCCCGCCCGCCTTTTCCACATGCGCCGCGACCATGCGGGCGACGTCCAGCGCATCGCCCGCGTCCTGACAGGCCAAGCCGTGGGCCTGGTTCTGTCAGGCGGCGGGGCGCGGGCCTACGCCCACATCGGCGCCGTGAAGGCCCTGCGCGAGCGCCAGGTGCCCATCGACTTCGTCGGCGGCGTCTCCATGGGGGCGATCATCGCCGCCGGGGTCGCGCTGGGTTGGGACAAGGAAGAGATGGAGTGGCGCATCCGCGCGGCCTTCGTGTCCACCAGCCCGCTGGACGACATCGCCTTCCCGCTGCTGGCCATGACCCGGGGCGACAAGGTGCGTGAGCGGCTGGCCGAGCATTTCGGCGAGGTGCAGATCGCCGACATGTGGCTGCCGTTCTTCTGCCTGTCCTCGAACCTGACGACCGGCACCTACCAGCTGCACCGGCGCGGCCTGCTGCGCGAGGCGCTGCGGGCCACGATCTCCCTGCCCGGTATCCTGCCACCGGCCACCCACAACAACGAGGTGCTTGTGGACGGGGCGGTGATGAAGAACTTCCCGGCCGACGTGATGCGAATCAACGAGCTGGGGCCGATCATCGGCATCGACGTCTCGCGGGGCCGCTCGATCACCGCGGCCGACGTGGCGCGCCCATCCTCCGTGTGGCGCTGGATCTTCTCCGGCCAGTGGCGCAAGGGGCCGCCGATCGTCTCGCTGCTCATGCGGGCCGCCACCGTCTCGACAGGCCGAGATCTCATCGCGGCCCGCGACGCCACCGACGTGCTGGTGACGCCAGACGTGGCCGGTGTCGAGATCCGCGACTGGGCCGCCTTCGAACCGGCCGTGGCCGCGGGTTACGCGGCGATGATCGAGGCGCTCGACAAGCTGCCGCTCCCGGTCACCGACCTGCGCCGCCGTCCCAGCCTGCACGAGGAGGCCGCGGCCAGCGGACGACGGTAAGCCCGGCGCCGATTTCAGGTCGCCGAACACGTTCTCGGCATTGCGACAACGGCGACATTTGCGGATCGATCAAATTGGTCCCATATTCGAGGTCTTGTTCAACAACTGAAAGGAGGTGACCCAGTGTCTCATTGTCTTCATCCGCAGGTGGAAACCGTGCTCTGGGCCTCCGCTTACGAGGCTTGCGCGTAAGCGCTTCAGGTTGCGGGACCGCTGAGCGGTCCGACAATGGAACGGCCGGCCCCCACAACGGGTCGGCCGTTCGCATGTGTGGAACAGGCTTTCCGCCAATTAACGCAAAGTCTGAACGAAACCTTGATGCTGCCCTGCCAGGTTGGCGGCATGGACCCGATCACCGCCTACCCGGTCGCCGCCGACCACGCCCTACGGCGTCTCGTCACGCCGCCCAAGCCGGCTGACAACGCCGCACCCTTCACGCCCAATCCGGATCGCGCCTCGACAGTCGCCCGCAAACCCGAGCCCTTGCTGGCCAAGCCCGAGGAGGTCAAAAACCGGGAAACCGACGCACAGGTCACCCGCCAACGGGTCGAGGACAAGTTCCGAGGCACAATGTTCGACCTGCGGGCCTAGTCCCGCCAGCGCCGCGCCTTGGCCGCCATCTCGCCGGCCCGATCCAGCGGATCGCCCTCAATCATCCCGTCCACAGCCGCCAGCACCGCCGGCGCCGTGGCGCTGGCGGCCGGACGGTAGTCGAAGCTCTTGCTGGGGGCTGGGGCGGCCGTGGTCATCCGCGCGATCCAGCGGGGTCCTTCATGGCAGGCGATCCCGGCCATGCGCTGGGCGTCCGCTTGGAAGGTCCGGCAGTAACGGCCGTCGGCGGTCTTGAAACTGATGCCCAGACGCGTAGGTCCCGAGTTTGCCGAGAGGTTGTTGTCGAGCGCCTTGGCCAGACCACCCCGGGCCACCAGGGCCCCATCCATGCTGGGCGCCAGCACCCCGGCGTTCTGCTGCGAGATCAGATAACCCGCCACCACGCCCACCATCAGGGTCGCGGCCGCCGAGCTCCAGGCCGGCAGGGAAACCTTCATCTGCGGCTTGACGACGGGGGATGGTTTGCGACGATCTGCGAGCGTCACCACATTGTTGGGATCAGGCTTGGCGCCGGCTTGCGCGGCGGCCATCAGTTGGGCCGGGACGCTCTCTTGCACCACGGCCGCATAGGCGCCGGAGACCTTGGCCCGCAGCATTCGATGCTCTTCCAGGCGCACGCCCAGGACCGGATCGGCGGCCACGGCGGCTTCGACCTCGGCGCGACCGAAGGCGTCCAGTTCACCGTCGACATAGGCGATAAGTTTCCGGTCATCGATTTTCATGCCGCACCCCTCAGATCCGCCAACAGGGCGTTGCGGCCCCGGACCAGGCGGCTGGTGAGGGTTCCCTCCGGAATCTCCAGCACCGCAGCCGCTTCGCGATACGATAACCCCTCCACCAACACCAGCGCCACGGCCAGTCTCTGATCGTCAGGCAGGCGCGCCATCGCCTGGGCCACAGAGGCGGCCTGCAGGTGAGCCTCCATGGCCGCCTCCCCGTCGGCGCCGATGTTGAGCCCCTGTTCCTCCGGCGCGAATATGCGGGCCTGGCGGGTTCGGCTGCGGGCTTCGTCGATCCAGGCGTTCTTCATGATCCTGTACATCCAGCTGTCGAGACGGGTCCCAGGCGCCCACTGGTCGGCACGCACCAGGGCGCGCTCCACGGTGAGCTGAGTCAGGTCGTCAGCGTCCGCCACGCTCCGGGTGATCGCCCGCGCCATGCGGCGCAACCGGGGAAGCAGTTCGATGATCTCACGCTGAAAGCCGTCCAAGACCTCGCCCTTGTCTGGGGATGAAACGAGCCAGCCGGGTCGTTTCATCCATAACTCCCTCTGGCTGGTTGCGTTTTCGGACGCCGGACCGGCGTCCGTTTCGTCTGAAAACCCACATGTGGAACAAAACGCCATTGCCGCGCTTAGGTCTCCATCGGGATCAGGAATTCATGATGCGCCCCTATCAGCGCTGGATCGCCCGCTCGCTGAGCGTCCTGGCCATGAGCGTCATGGCCTTGCCGGCGAGCGCACAGTTGGGCGGGATCGGCTTGCCGTCGGCGCCCAGTATCGCCGGACGCCCACTGGAGGGATTCCCAGATCTGCCCCGGACACCACCCAGGCCCAACGTACGGGCCCCGAGCCTTCCCACCGCCGCGCCGACCTTGCCACCCGTGGGGGGCCTTGCCACGCTGCGCAGCACTCAGGTTCAGGCCCTCATCCGCGACCATGCCGACGTCATCGACGTCGATGATCAAGGCCAGGCCGTGGTTCGCAGCGAAGTGGTGGCGCTATCGCCTTCCCCGCAGTCCCTGGCCATCGCCAGCAAGGCCGGGTTCCGGATCGGCGAAGAGACGCCGCTGGACGGCCTTGGCCTCAGCACCGTCACCCTTCGCCCGCCCGCCGGGGTCTCCGTGCGAGAGGCGGTACGACGCCTCAAGGCGCTGGACCCGCAAGGGCAGTATGACTTCAACCACATCTATCTCGGCGCCGGGGCCGTGAACGCTCGCCCAAGTCGCCCCGCGGCAGGCGGCCATGGCGCTGGCGTCCGCATTGGCCTCGTGGACGGCGGAGTGTCGGCCCACCCGAGCCTCGGTCCAGTGGAACAGCGGGGGTTCGCGCCGGGAGGGCTGAAGGTCAGCGCCCACGCCACCGCCGTCGCCTCCCTGATGACGGGCCGCGCCGACAGGTTCCGAGGCGCCGCCCCAGGTGCTCGGTTGCTGGTGGCCGATGTGTATGGCGGCTCACCTACCGGCGGCTCGGCGGTGATCATCGCCCAGGCCCTGGCCTGGATGGCCCAAAGCAAGGTTCCGGTGATCAATGTCAGCCTGGTGGGCCCCCCCAATCTGACCCTGCGGGCCGCCGTCGCCGCCTTGGTGGCGCGAGGGCACCTGGTCGTGGCTGCCGTTGGCAATGACGGCCCTGCCGCTCCACCGCTCTATCCGGCGGCCTACCCCGGCGTGGTTTCGGTCACCGGGGTTGATGCCCAGCGCAAGGTGCTGCCCGAGGCCGGACGCGGCGGGCATGTGGATTTCGCGGCGCCCGGCGCCGACATGGCTGGGGCGTCAAACCAGGGTGGTTATGTGGCCCTGCGTGGCACCTCCTTCGCCGCACCACTGGTGGCCGGACGACTGGCGCTCGCCCTTCCGTCGCCCGACACGGGGGACGCGTCACGGGCGGTCGCCGCCCTGGCGCGCGATGCCCGGGATCTTGGCGCGCGAGGCCCCGACGCTGTCTACGGCAAGGGCCTGGTGGCCTTCGATCTGCGCACCTCCCCGGTGGCCGTCGGCGCCGGCCGCGCCCTCCTCGCGGGCCAGTGATCAGGAGAAATTGAAGAAGATTGGGATGAAAAACGACGCCACGAGCGTTTGACCTCCCAGAGACGCCTGAAGCGGCTCGCAAAATTGGGAGAACAACATGCGTACCACCACGATGATCGCGGCCGCGGCCGCCAGTGCTCTTCTCGCCCTTGGTACGGGCGCTCAAGCTCAACTCCTCGGCGGCGCCCTGGGTGGCGGCGGGGGCGCCG